>CAYHAK010000004.1:0-60551 GCA_964354625.1 uncultured Candidatus Bathyarchaeia archaeon | reverse complement strand
ATAACACTGACTTCTAAGCTCGAACGCAAGCTTCAGTATCTTTCCGCGAAAATCTGAAAGTCTATGAGTATTCTCTGAAGGTGTAGCTGCATTTTGTGCATCGCAAAAACTGCGTCGATGATTCGTCGGCGCCTCGTGTCTGGACCTGCCACACGTAGGCTGTGTTGTTTCCGCATTTTGGACATTCAACACGGACGGTGGGCAACGTTCGGAGCTTCTGTTCTTCTTTGCCGATTACGGCCACGAGTTCCTGAGGTTTGTGTTGTATTACCTTTGCGATTTTGGGCTCGACCTTCTTGCCTTGGGGTTGCTTCTTGAAGCCGCATTTCGGACAAACAAGCGATATCGACTCAGGGTCGCTTGATTTTCCCTTCTTGGGCACGAGCCGTGACCCGCATTTTGGACAAAAATCCATAAGCCTCTTGCTCCGTTGTCCGTTCCTTTTCCCTTAGCATTGTCTCATTTAAACTTTTTCTCGTACAAATACATATCAAAGCTACGCGCCTGTAATCCCCGAGGCGATCATGTGAGCAGCACGCAACGCCTCAGGAACATTGCTCCGCGTAGAAGTCAGCCGCAATATCGTGGTCGCGTCCTCAAGAGAGATGCCTGAAACCTGAACGTAAACCTGTGCACACCTACCGCGCGTCTGGACTGCGTGCGTTTGGCCTCCGCTCTCCATCGCTTCCCACCGTTCCTTGCCCTTCGGCAGATGCATCAGCGCTTCGCGTATACTTTTCTCGTCTGGCTTGTCACGCGTCACCGCTATGACGGGAAGGCTCGCTTCTTCTTTGAGCTTCTTTATGTCCACTACGTTGAAACCTGCGAACGTCACGCCATTGAGCATTACTACGCGCAGCTGTTTGTGGTGAGACGATTTGAGAATCATGTCTGCGATCTTGCGGCCTGCATCGAGACCGTCCACCTTGACTCTCGTGTGCATGACGCCGTCAAGCCAGTAGCCGCCCCTGAACACCACGCCAACGAGCGTGGCGAAACCCCTAGAACGAGGCGCAAAAACCCCGTCGTCCACGCCCAACACACGAACCTCAGGTTTGACCACGCGAAAACTCCTAACCGCCAAAGCCTCGCCCCCGCAACCAATCGAACATGAGGAAAAGAGACGTTATAAGCATAGCGAACCATACCGGCAGCCCTGAGGCGGCACGTTTGAGAACCTTTCCACGCGCGTCCGTATTCATGAAAGACCACCGCAACCTGACTGAAGTGCTCACGGATCATGAGTTGGCGTCCCTAGGAGACGCCTACGTTAACTTTGTTTACTCACTCGCCCTTTCAATCAGAACCATGCAGCCTTCTGGAAGGAAAGTGAAGGGAATCGCGCTTGCCGAGGCGCTGCGAAAGGCAGGACTGAGGGAGTTTTTGCCTTCGAGGATGACAAGCCACAAGCTGGCCGACGCCGCCGAAGCGCTCCTAGTCTACGCCTGGCTGAACGACTGCATTACACTGGAGGAAAGCGTGACGACTCTAGAAAAGGCTGATGAACTGGTTGCGGGGCTGGTTCGGCTACTGGAGAAGGCCAAAAGCAGAGTCAGACTTTCTTGAGAGCCTTGTCAAGCTCCTTGCTGAACTCTTTGTTCATGCCGCGTGCGCTTTCGACAGCCTTGCGCAGCGAGGCTTCAGGCTTCACGCCGCCTTTGGTGCGCACGTAGATTATGGGGTTTGAGGCCAGCGGATGTGGCATGTCGTATCCAGCCAGATCGGTGGTTTCGTCTTCCACGAGCCATTTCTGGATCAGGTTGCAGAGCGTGTGGCCTGCACCTTCGATTTCTATCTTGAGTTCATTCGAGGTTTTCTTCAAAACCTTAACATTCATTCAGTCATGCTCCTCCTTAATGGAGACTGATCCCTTGCCGTAGTCTGCTGCGGTTTTGCGGTTTTCTATTCTTCCACATCTTGGGCAGTTCATGTCCTGTCGCCTCTGCTCCAAGGCTTGACCGCAGTTCGAACAGAAACCGTAGACCACGCCCAACTCCTTGTCCTGCGTGGATAGGTGATAGGTTCTGTTCTTCTCGCTGATCACCTTGGCTCTTATGATGTCGCCTGGTTTGCACACGTCAAACATCGACTCAACGAACCTCATCTGCACATCAGACACGTGCAGCACTCCGCTGAAGAAGCCTGCAATCTGCTTCTTGTCAACCTGCGAGAAACGCACGGACGCCGTCTGCGTCTTCACGCTTGAAACCTGACCTACAATGATGCTTCCGACCTTGGGAACCTTCGCTACCTTGCCCACCGGAAAAACCGAAACCTTCTTTTGCATAAGATCAACCAAGGCATGCCCAACAACCTTCGAGTAGATAACGCCGTCCTGAACGTAGGTTCCAGCATCAGGAATGAACTCCTCGATCACACCCAAACGGTCACCAGGCACGACAAGCTGCCCTGACTTCTGCTCTGACGTCTTACTCATCCCAACTCACTTTCAGTGCGGTAAATCCATGAGCCAAACGCTTAACATCAAGCCTAAACGTTCACCAAATGGACATAACTCTACTTTCCAAGCCTATGAATAAACCTTTTGTTCCCAAACAAGGAGAGACTCTGCTAACGCACCTCATGAGGACTCGTCTTGCCCTGGATGACGTACAGGTCAACCACGAACTCGTGTCTTCTCTCAATGTGGAAGCCGAACATATGGGGAATCGTAATCAACATGGCATACACCGCCCTGATCACACCGCCATGATCTTCTATGAACCTTGCCAGGAAAGGCGAAGGCGAAACAGCCACAACACCGCTCTTGCTGTGAGCAAGCCGCGTTCTGAACGCTTCGGTGTCATGCGTGCTCTTGTGGAGCGAGTAGACCACGTTGCCCACTTCCAAAGCCTTCTCCAAAAACCTGCGATCAGCGTTTCGCCTCTGAACGCCGAAAGGCGGATTCTGCAAAACCGTGTCAAACCTTCCGCACACGACAACTACATCCGCAATGATCCATCGCGTCCTCCGTCTTAGTCCCGTCTGCTTCGAGGCCTCAAGAGCCATCTTCACGGAGGCTTTATCCAAGTCTAAGCCCACAACCTGCCTCGCGCCCAGAAAAGCCGCGCCCAACGCCAGCCTTCCCGTGCCGCAGCCCAGATCCAAAACAGCCTTGCCCACCACGTCGTTGTTTGTGTAGGCCGCAATGTGAAGCATCGTGGCAGCCACGTCGGTGGGTGTCATGTACTGTTCGAGTGCCGGACTCGGAGAAGGATGCGGCTTGGCTTTCGCAAGCAACCGTTCCAGGTCTAGTTTTCTAACAAGCCTTTTCTGCATAGCTCTTCCCAAGACAACACGCCCACAACCACCAAAGCCTCATTCGTAGTCAAAACCGGCTTCCTAAACCTCGAAGCATCATCAAACGAAATCCTCGGACACGCAGTATTCACGTAGGCATCTATTGTCGGAAACTCCATCAGAGCCTCAGGCGTGACTTCTTCAGCCGCAAACAGAACCGCCGTCTTGCCGCCGTCTTCAAGTTTCTGCTTGATCTGCATTGCCTCTTCAAGCTTTTTCTGCCCAGGCTTCAGTCCCACGATCACCGCAAAGCTTGCGGCTTTCCTTGCCTCTTCAATGTTTGCCCATCGTTGTTTAATGATCTTTTCAGTCTCCTTGTCAACCGAGAACGCTCTGTTGTCGTATGGATCAGCCACTATCGTGGGCTTCTGTGTAGACAGTGCAACACCTATCGCGTGGAATAAGCCGCCTCCCACGAACAGGAACGCTTCAACGTCCTTCGCAACCGACTGCGCATTGCTGTAGTTGCAGCCTACCACCTGTCCTGGATAGTTCAAACGCCCAGCGTCACCCATTACCACTGTCTTGCCAGCACGTGTCAGCAGTTCCCGCACAAGATCAAGTGTCTGCACGTGTTGAACCGTCGTGACAAGCCCTATCTTGCGCCATCCTCCCAGCAGTGGCAAGGCCTTCTCAACTGCCTCGTCAACGCTCACGGTCGCCCGAGCCTCGATGTAAACCGTGGGCACGCGCTCATACTTCACCATCTTTGAATGGCCGTAATGAATAGTCATGTCTACGCCCAAGTTCTCAGCGTCCGTTGTGGCTAAGTCGCATGCACCGTAGCATGGGTCGGCTGAAACTATCGGAAGAGCACCCGCCTTTTCGACGATTTTCGCGAGATGCGGCGCCTCAGGCTTCAGGCCTTCCGGCAGCTGAATGAGAACACGTTTGGCTCCAAGCCTCAGAATCTCCTGTTTTACTCTCTCTTCTTCCAGATCAAAATGCTTCATGCAAGCACATCCAAAACCTTACAGAAAGCAGTGATTGACACTATATGGAAAGAGGGTGGATCTGTTGTTTACTCTTCGGCTGTCCATTCCCAGGCCTGTTTCGGCTTGCGAATCGGTTTGCCCAGGGCGCGCTTCTGTTGCTCAGCCAGTTGCTCGAGAATCAGCTTCTGCTCAATGCTGGCCACAAGCTTCTTCGTAGCCACCACCGCATCATTGTTCACCGAAATGCTGTCAATGCCATTCCGCACCAGAAACTCAGCGAAGTCAGGCAAATTCGACGGACCCTCGCCACATATGGAAACAGTGCAACCGTTCTCGTGAGCCACCCTAATTAAGTGCGCAAGAATCCGTTCCACAGCGGGGTCCCGCTCATCGAAGTATCCCATCTGCCCGAGGCGCTCCGAATCCCTGTCAATCATCAGTATGCCCTGAGTCATGTCGTTCGAGCCTATGGAAAAGCCGTCAACAAGCTTCGAGAATTCGTCAGCTAGTATGGCTATTGATGGTGTTTCCGCCATGAACCATATCTTGAAGTCTTTCGACCGTTCTAGGCCTTCTTGGCGCATGATCTCCAAGACTGCTTTGACTTCCCACAGTGTGCGCACGACAGGCAGCATGACCCACACGTTTTTGAGGCCCCATTCCATGCGGCACTTCTGGATTGCCTTACACTCAAGCCTGAAAGCCTTTTCGTACCACTGACTAATGTAGCGACTGCAACCACGCCAACCCAGCATCGGGTTAGCCTCAACGATCTCGTACTTCTCGCCACCCTTCAGCTCGCGGTACTCGTTAGTCTTGAAGTCGCTGAAACGCACCACAACTGGACGAGGCTGAATAGCTCTGGCAACGACGGCTATACCTTCAGCCATCTTGTCCACGAAGACTTGGCTCCGTCCTGTCTCCACGAAAAGCATCGGATGCTCGCCAATGTAGCTTGCCAGAATAAACTCGGTGCGCATGAGGCCTATGCCTTCAAACGGCAAGTCCTGGTAGTCCACAATTTTCTCCGGAACACCCAAGTTCATATAGATCTTCGTCGCCGTAACGGGCACTGACTGGAACACGCCGCCAACCATCCCAGGCGCTTGCGAATTCACCCCGACAGCCGCAGGCTGTTCAGCCATCTGCATCAAGCCCTCATAGACAACACCGCTTTTCGAATCCACCGTGTACTCCTTACCCGTGACCATCAACTTCGTGGCAGTCTCCGAACCGACAACACACGGTATACCCAGTTCACGACTCACGATGGCAGCGTGGCACGTGACTCCGCCCTTGTCGGTGACGATTGCTGAAGCCATCTTCATGTAAGGCACATAGTCAGGGTTCGTCATCTCAGTTACAAGTATGTCGCCTTTCTGCATCAGTTTAGAGGCTTCATCGATGCTTGCTACGACCTTGGCCCTGCCCGACCCATAGCCTCTCTTGCCTGCAGCAATACCTTTGAGAACAACCTTCAAAGCCTCAGCAGGCTTCCCCTGCGTCGCTGAAGGCGCCTCAGCAGCCTTCTGGCTCCAGACCGTCTCAGGCCTCGCCTGCACGATGAACATACTGCCTGGAAACTGCAAGTCACGATCAATGGCCCATTCAATGTCCATGGCTTTACCATAGTGCTGCTCTATCCGGTTAGCGAGTTCGCCGAGCCTGAGCACTTCCTCATCGGCAACGCATGAAGCCCCCTGCTTGTCCGCAGGAACCTCAACATGCATCGTCTTACCCGTATTCGAGTCGCGCAAATAAGCTACTGTCTTCTTGACCAAACGCCTCTCCACAATCTTAACGCTCTTCTTATCAACCACAAAATCGTCAGGGGTAACTGAACCTGACACGACGGCCTCACCGAGACCATAGCTGCCCTCAATGACAATCTGACTTGGGTCGCCGGTGACTGGGTTGATGGTAAACATTACGCCTGCAGCTCGAGAATTGACCATCTTCTGGACGCCCACGCTGATGAAGACTTTTTCGTGGGCGAAGCCTTTTTCGGTGCGGTAGAATATGGCCCTGGGCGTGAACAGGCTGGACCAGCATTTGACCGTCGCTTCTAGAAGGTCCTTTATGCCTCGCACATTAAGAAATGTCTCCTGCTGCCCTGCAAACGAAGCGTCAGCCAAGTCTTCAGCCGTGGCGCTTGAACGCACCGCCACAAACACGTCCTTCAAATTCAGCCTTCTGCACAGCTCTTCATACGCCGTCCTAACAGCTGCCTCAGTGTCCTTCGGCATGGGCGTAGACTCGATCAGCTCACGGATGCGCTTGGAGGCAATCTCATACTGTTTCGGATCATCAACGTTTGTAACTGTTTCCTTTATGACCTCGTAGATCTTGTTTGATATACCTGTCTCTTCAATGTACTTCTTGTAGGAAAACGCGGTAATGGCGAAGCCTGGCGGAACCGGTATCCCCGCGTTGATCATTTCTCCCAGATTAGCGTTCTTGCCTCCTACAGAAGGAATGTCGGTCTTTCTGAGATTTTCAAACCACAAAACAAGATCAGTTTTCATTTCAGACAACTTGCTTCACCTGCTCCTGTGGTGCCTCAGGCTGCAGCTTCTCAATGACAACCCTGCACGGGATAGGAAGCTTCGCAGCGCCATTCTTCAAAGACCTCTTCGCAAGCTCGATGCTGTCCTTGTTTACTCTGACGGTGATTATGATCTGGTTGGCCCTCACTCGTGCTGCGGTCCCGTTAGGCTTGCCGAAAGACCTGCGCATGCCGTCTTGAAGACGATCGGCGTGCGCGCCGAAAATCATTTTGTTCTCGCGCAGAATCGTGTGGGGGTACGGGTGAACTTGCAGGTAGTAGTTGTTGACGAGTTTTTCCATGAGACCTCGGTTTGTGGCCACTCTGGCCGCCTCCAGGGCGCTGTGGCGAATCTGGGCCCTTTCGAGTGCGATAAGTTTACCCTCATACTCAAACGTGGCCTTCGTGTCGCCCATAATGAACTTGTTTATCTTGGGCGGCGGAAAACCCTTCGCATACTCTTTCCTCGTGTAAGCCTGACCCTTAACAGCCCTGTAATTCTTCGCACGCATGGCTATTCCTCTTCTGCATACCATAACCACGTGCGTATTTAAACAAATCGTTGATCGAGCCTATTGAGTAAGATTATGAAATCAACGTCAACTTTCAAGATCAGAACAGAAAATACAGCCAGTCTTCGCTACTGCAGCCGCTTGTTCTTGAACCACGCCCTCGAAAGCTCATCGTAGTTCGGAAAGACCTTCTTCAATATTGGAATGTACATCTGCATCTCATCGTCGGACAGAAACTGAAACTGGTATTCACCGTTGTATGGCGCAGGCTCGCCCTCGCGCGTGACAAACTCGACGTGCATAAACGGGTCGCCTCGCTTGATGGTTATTGGGCGTCGATCGTTGCTCAAGTTTACAAGCTCTAAAGCCAGTCTGCCTACGAAACCGCTGTGTACCTTCGCCGCATTCAAGAAAGACAGGCCCATACGCCCGTACTTGCTCTTGGCAGTCAAGTGTGCCACGAAGGTCGGCGGGGCGAAGATGATCTCATGCGAAATCAAGTTCTTGTGCTCCAGATAGTGTAGTGTGGTCTCCTCCCGGACGGTCATGATGTAGCCATCGCCATCCAGCAGATTGTAGTCATACGGATAGATGACCTTATAATTGTCGATGAGCTCCTTCAACCTGTCTCTGCCGATCACACACATAGACCCAGCTCCTCCAACGCTTTTCTAGCAATACGAAACTCTCACGTTATATACTTTTTCAACAGAACAAAAGTAGAGGAGAAAGCCAGATGAAATGTGGTCGCTGCAACGAGGAACCTGTCTACAGATGTAGCGCCTGTGGGGAGTTGGTTTGTGGCCCGCACGCAAGACTGCGAACAGTCTGTCCGTCTTGCCTCAAGAAGAAGAAGAAGAAGACGAAGTTCAGAACTTTGAGGGTGTCTTCGGAAAGAGAAAAGGCCAAGATTCGCGAACTTGTCAAGAGATTTTGGGGGGAGGAGGAGCAGCTAACCTTTGACAAGAAGCTCAACGTGGCCGATCTTCCCGCATGCGTGGCGCAAGCTGAGGAAGGCGTTGTTGGGTTTGCCTCTTTTGCTGAGGCAGATGACGCCATCATTGTCGTGGCCTTGGGCATACTTCCCCAATATCAGAGCACTGGCATGGGCAGGAGCCTCATCTCCAAGATAGAGACTGAGGCTAGGAAGCTGAGAAAAAAGAGGCTGCTGGTTTCGACCTCCAATGACGACTTGCCTGCTTTGAGTTTCTATCAGGCGCTTGGCTTCCAGATCTATGAGGTCAAACCAGACGTCATAGCCGAGAAGCATGGAGGCCTCATCCCGGGCATAGGAGGTCTACCGGTAAGAGACGAACTTAGGCTTCGAAAAATCCTGTACTAGCCAACCGAGCTCCATGCAAGGCTATGCTGATGCCTGATTTCGTCAAGCGTGCCCTTGGCCTTCGAATAGGCATTGAGAAGCTTCGAAAGCATTCCGCAAGGGTATCCTGGACAGAAGGCACAGTTCTCAACCCTCTTTTCTTGGGCGCATTTCCTGATTTTGCAGGTGCCGCAGTAGCTGAAGATGCGAGGACAATCGGTCACGCAACCGGCGGAGTTGATGTCTTCTGGTCTGTATTCTCTCCCATACTGTTTCGTGAACATCTCAGCCACTCTTTGTCGTTCCTGATCGTCATTCTTCTGTGTGGCAATCGGAACTGGGCAGTCAGAGCAGACAATCCCGCAGTAGGCCACAACCCACCCTTGCCATTCACAGTGCCAAAGTATGTGGATGACCTACTTAATTTTCAGTGCCCTGCCACGACGAGCACTAGCGACTCAAAAAGGGGCAGGTGACGCTTCGCCGCAATGCGTACCTCCAAACCGCAGGCACGAAACCTTTGTCGAGTTTCTTCAACACCGCTTAACGTAGACTGCATTAGGAAAACATGGCCTTCTGCCTTGAGGTATTTGGGAACCTCGGCAATGAATCGGTCAATCACTTCCCTGCCGGAGGGACCTCCCACCCACGCCTTTTCAAGCCATGAGTCACCATCAGAGTCCTCTGCAGGCAAGTAAGGAGCATTGAAAAACACCGCGTCAAACCGCCCGACGGGACCCATAGGTGCAAAAAGATCCCCTTGCACGATAGAAAGCCTCGCAGTAACATGGTTTAGTGTCCCATTCTCCTTGGCACAGCGAACGGCGAAAGGATTGATGTCAACGGCAACAACATGAGCATCCTTAATCGCCGCAAGTATGCCAAGGATACCGCAACCCGTGCCCATATCAAGAACGAAATCGCCCTTTTTGACACAGAGGTTTTCGGCGAAAAAGATTGAGTCGTCCGCAGGCTCGTAGACGTTCTCCGCAATGTGGAAGGCGTGATCTGCAAAGAACACTTTCTTAGCTGACGAGGGCATTTGCGAGTTCTCCGATGTCCTCTGGGGCCAGCTCTCTCGGCCGTCTGCCACGGAAGGGCAACTCCTCAGCACGTCTGCATGCATCCTCCTTGCTCATGCCCATCATCCCTCGCATGAATGGCAAGGCGGCGTTCCTGACCTTCCTGTTGCGATTCGTGAAAAGTGACTGTGCGAGCACTGCAAATTGCTCCTCTTTCTTTAACGTGAAGGGCTTAGGTTCTTTGGGCGTCAGGCGTATGATAATCGAATCCACCTGTGGTTCAGGGTAAAACATCCGTTTTGGGATTTCGTCGAGAAGCTCAGCCTCAAAATAGTAGTAGGCCAAGACAGCCAACCAGCCATAGTCGTCGGTACCAACTGAGGCCACCAGACGGTTCACGAATTCCTTCTGAAAAACAAGGATTGCCTGACTGAAGGCTTTCTTGAAAAGCCACGCAACCAGTTTCGAAGAGATCTGGTAGGGCGGGATCGAGACCACTTTGCTGAAGGCCGGCAGTTCCGTTTTGAGCACGTTGCCTCTGATGATTTCGACGTTGTGAAGGCCAACCAGCTGTTCACGCAAGACGCCTACAAGCGTCTCGTCTGCTTCGACTGCTGCAACGCGTCCACATTTGTCTGCAAGAATCCTCGTTAGGAAGCCGAAGCCTGCGCCGATGTCAAGCACTATGTCGTCTTTAGCTAGTGAGGCGTACTCAACCACACGTTCAAGAACCGAGGGTTCAATGGTGAAGTTTTGCCCGAGAAGCTTGTTCGGTGAGATTCGATGTGTTCGAAGTAGTTGCTTCGTTTTTTCTAGGAGGCTCATGTTACCCCAGAAATGGTTCCCGTGCGCTATTGTGCTCGCGTGAATAGGCGGTATTTGCTGTCGGCTGACAGCTCCTCCATGACCCTTTTGGTGATCAACTTCACAGGATTCGGGATCTCCGTGCGCTTCTGCAGGTCGTCGAAATTCTCGAAGGGCTTCCTTTCACGCGTGTTTATGACTTGCCACATGTACTTCTTGCCAATCCCGGGAATCAGTTCCAGCGCATGCATCCTCGGCGTCACGGCCCGTGCATTATTGAAGAAATCAACGAACCATTCTTCTCGGTTTAGCACAATTCGACTGATTACGACGGGAAGCTCGTTTTTTGCCGCCACGGTAAGCTCATCGTATCCTATGCGGCCTACTATGTAGGTGACCTCTTCGCGGGCGTCTTTTCCAACGTACACGCGGTCGTTAGGTTTCAGTAAGGCTCCTTCTTTTATTAGCGCTTCTAGGAGGGTGAAGAATTCTTCGCCTATCAGTTGGACTAAGGCCCCCGCCCGGTATCCCGCCCTTCCTGACACACGTATTCCCGGGCGGCCGTGGGGCAGAAAGTCTAATACGTAGGCGTACTCCTCGTAGCGCTTCTCCATCATCGTCATAATCGACCCTATTATTACCTCTTGTTGCTTAAAAAACAGTGCGCCTGAATCGCTCTACTTTAGTTTTCGATTTTCTTCTAGGAGAGCAACTATGGCTTGTAGCTTTGATGTTTCTACAATCTTGCGGCCGCCTGCAAGGAAGACCCTTAGTTCGTTAACAGTTTTGGGCATGCAGTTGAGTATCTGAACTGCCTCATCCTCGTCTAGATTGAATTCTGCAACGAGCCTCTGCACCAGTTTCTCAGCCGTCTCAGCATCAGCCTTGGAAAACTTGGACACATAATCGAATGTGCGACGCTGGAACTGGTCGAGGTTTTCTTCACCCATGGATTCGAGTGTTTTTCTGACCTGGGGGAGCGTGAGCTTGGTTTCGTCTGTGCTTTTTTTCGCCATTTCTAGTCACTCTTGTACGGTTCCAAGTGTTCAGGTCTGACGATGATTTCTTTGATGGCGTTGCCTTGGGGAACTCTGAGGACGTAGCTTCGTCCGCGTTTGTTGATTATTGTGCCGACTTTGCCGTGGTAGCGTTTGTGAGGCATTCCTTTCTGGACGCTCGAGTCGATCATGACGACCACACTGGTTCCAGGTTGGTAGTCTTGTAGCAGTTTGCTGAGGCACATCTTGCCTCGCTCTCTGGGTTCTTTCGTGAGGAGGCTACGTGCTCCTGAGCGATAACCTTTCGACTTCTTCACTTTTCCACCTCTTGTTAATCTCCCATAATTATGTTCAAAACGTCAAGCTTCATAGGCTTCGCTTTGTTGTTGAGAAGTTGCGTGACGCTTGGTGTGGTTCTTCCTTCATCTCCGCTCACCAATTCCTTAACGTAGAGCCCTCCGGCGCATCGTATTTTCATTTCAGCCTTATGAGGCGACAACTTCTTAGCTTTAACGTCGTATATGTACTTTTCCCGCGTCAAATCTGCACGTCTATGCATAACGCGAATGGGAGTTTTCTGGCTGATCAGCGTGTTTGACATCCTCTCTTCCAACAGGCGAAGATCCTTGGCCGTGACTTTGCTCTCAAACTCAACCGTCACAAGATACTCCTTCTGCTTGGACTCATCTTTCTTCAGCTTTCTGACTGAGTCTTTGTCGGCGAGCTGCAGGTCGGAGACTTGGACCTTGTCTTTGCCGAAAGCGTTCACAGCCTTCTTTATCTTCTTCAGATTCAAGAAGCGCTTCTTCGGGGCCGTTATCTCGACTACGAAGGGTCTGCCGTTGCCCAGCATGCGGGCGTCGATGTCCTCTCTTCCTGAGGCGTGAAACGATCCTTTCAGGCCTTCTGTCGCATCCAAGAGCGGCTTTTCCACGATTTCTTCTACAGATTCAGGGTACATCTTGCCGGTATAGTTGCAGTCTTTGCAGCCTCTTCCTCGGCACCTGGAACAGAACCATTTGGACTGCGGTATGTCTCTGACAAGCTTCGTATAGCGACCTGCTACGAACAGCGGGTTTACTTGGAGCCACACGTTGCCCGCGAAAGGGTTGACGAGCGCCACGATTTCAGGTCTCTTGAATTCGACTTCTTTGCCATTGCGTTCGGCTATGGCTTTTCCTACGAGTCTGCCGAATTCGTTGCGCATGTTCTCTCCGTGCGTCACTTCGAACTCGGCCTTGAACTCGTCCTCGCGTTCAGCCACCGCAACAGGCAGTTCGATGCCTACGAGAAAGCTGGAGTACTCATAATCCTTTAGAAGCTCAAGCGCCTTGTCGACAAAGCACGGGGTTTCGGTTATCTTACTCTCGCACAGGTAGCATTTCCTAGGAGAGCTTTTGGCTGGTAGACGTTTCTTTGTTCTCCGCAGTATGTCTTTCGCAGCTTCCGAGAAGCCGTTTGTGGCCAGAGTTTTGAGGGCTCTTATGCCTTCGTTGTTTTTGGAAAGGGCTTGCGTTTGGGCGTTGAATAGTAGCAGTGTCTTGATTGCTTTGCCTCTTTCGTCGTTTCCAATTCCGTGGCTGAGCAGGGCGACTTGTCTTCCCAGACAGTGGTCGCATAGTGCATGCTTTTCAAGCATTCGCAGAGCTTTTTCCAGAATGTCCATGTCGTGATCCTTCTGGGTTGGTAGGGCACTTACCCGATGCCCAGTGGCAGGCCTTTTCCGAGGAAGGGCAGCTTCTTCTTTCTGCGAAACGTCTTCAGCATTCGACGCATCATTACGTATTGCTTGAGGAGTTCTTTGACTTCTTTTTCGGTTGTGCCTGAACCTCTGGCCACGCGCTTCATTCTTGAAGAGTTGAAGACCTTCGGGTTGCCCTTCTCTTCCGGGGTCATGGATTGGATCATGACGCGCCATTTTTCCAGTCGGCCTTCAGCGGCGTTGAGCATGCCCTCAGGGATCTTATAAGAGGCGCCAGGAATCATGCTCAGGAGCTTCTTGAAGGTCCCCATGCCTTTCATTGCTTCAAACTGGTCGTACATGTCGGTTAGGGTGAATTTTCCGCTGATGAGAGCTTTGGCTTTCTTTTCTGGGATTTTGATTTCGGCTTCGTGGACTTTTTCGATGAGGGTTTCTAGGTCGCCCATGCCTAGGAGTCTGCCGACGAAGCGAGAGGGCACAAAGGCTTCAACGTCTTCGACTTTCTCGCCTGTGCCTATGAATTTAATGGGTGCTCCTGTGGCGGCTACGGCGGAGAGTGCTCCTCCACCCCGGGCTGAGCCGTCGAGTTTGGTGACGAGGATTGAGCCAATGGGTGTTGCTTCGTGGAAGGCCCTCGCTTGTGCGGTGGCTTGCTGGCCGATCGTGCCGTCGATGACGAGCATGACTTCGTCTGGTCTGATGTTCTTCTCGAGTGTTCTCATTTCTTTGATGAGTTCGTGCTCTTCTTTGTGGCGGCCTGACGTGTCGACGATGACTACGTCTTTCTCGGCGAACTGTTTCAGGCCTTCGGAGGCTACTTTGACTGAGTCTTTGGCCTTCGGGTCGCCGTAGATGGGCATGTTCATCCTGTTTGCGAGTTGTTGCAGCTGTGCGAAGGCTCCGGGTCTGAAGGTGTCCGCGCAGACCAGAGCAGGCTTCAGGCCTCGCTTCTGGAAGTATCGCGAAAGCTTTGCGGCGGCGGTTGTTTTGCCTGAGCCTTGGATGCCTACGAGCATTATGACTGTTCTTTTTCCTGGCTCGACCTTGAGTGGAACGGCTTTGTCGCCGAGGAAGCGTGTCATTTCTTCGTAGACGACTTTTATGATGTGTTCGTGTCTTGAGACGCCTGGAGGTACGTTTTCTTTGAGTGCTCTGTCTCCTATGCGTTTGCTGATTTCGAGAACTAGTTGAACGTTTACGTCGGCTTGAAGGAGGGCGCGTTGTATGTCGCGCACAAGTTCCTTGACTGCAGCCTCGTCGATGATTGGGGCTTTAAAGACCTTCTTTAGCGCGTCGTACAGTGAGGAGCCCAAACGTTCCAGAGCCATGATTTTCTCCTGACTTAGAGTTCCACGCGTCCTTAAATATGTATTCCGCGCGCGCGCAACTGCGATAACCTTTTTTACCTTTTGCTTCCCATTAGGATTCTTGAGGGTTTGTGTTTGGACGAGCGGATTGACATTATTGAGAGGACGAGTGTTCCGTTTGGTGCTTTGATGCTTTTTGGGTTTCCGGACGTTGGGCTGGTTGGTGTGATTGCGGCGGAGCATTTGGTTTCCGAACTGAAGCTTGTGGAGGTGGCGTATGTGGATTCTGGTTTGTTGCCTCCGCTTATCGTATTGCATGATGGTTTGCCGCATTCACCGATCAGGGTCTTCGGCAATGATGAGGTGTTGTTGGCAGTTTCGGAGACGCCTTTACCTGCTGAGTTGATTTATCCGGTGATGGATGCTTTGATTAATTGGGGGAAGAGCAAGAAGGTGAGGATGATGATTTCGTTGAGTGGTATTCCGGTTCAGGACAGGCAGGATTTGAAGGAGCTGAAAGTTTTTGCTGCGGCCTCTACTCCTGCGATGTTGAAGATGGCTCAGGACAAGGGGATTGAGGTGCTGAGTGAAGGTTACATGGTTGGTCCACAGGCGGTTATGCTGCAGAAGTGCGCGAAGTTAGGGTTGCCTGCGCTCACGTTGATGGCTCAGTGTTTCTTTAACTATCCTGACCCTGAGGCAGGTGCTGAGGTGCTAAACGGGTTGGCCATGGTTACTGGAATTAAGGTGGATGTGGCGAAGCTTCTGGAGAAGGGCGAAGAGATCCGGCTGAAGGCAAGAGATGTGATGCAGCGGACGCAGCAGGAAATGTCCAAGATGAAGAAGACGCAGGAAATGGACCTTCCAATGTACGTCTCCTAAGGAGGAAAGGGCAGAATGGCAATCAAGAAGAGGAAACCTGTCAGGGATGCTGTGGACAGCTACTTCAATGGTTTGGAGAGGGAGTTTGAGCGTTGGCGTGAGACGTTCTTTGAGAGGCCGAGCTGGAATTTGAAGGCAGGCACGATGGAGCCGCTTAAGGACATGAAGGTGACTCCTACGGAGGTTGTGGTGACTGTGGATTTGCCGCTTACGGTGGAGAGCAGCTTGCAGGTTAGGCCTTTGGATGGGGAGACGCTGGAGATTTCGGCGAAGATGAGGCGGACAGTGCATTTCAAAGAGTTCGGTGCCACTCATCACAAAGGCGAGTTTCAACGCTTCCACTGCCACATACAGGTTCCCATGCCTGTGAAAATGGACGACATGAAGATCAAGTTCAAGAAGGGACTGCTAGAGCTCCACATACCACGCAAACACAAACGATGAACGCCTATGTTGCACTCGGAAAGAGTTTTGACCGCGCGCTCGGTTACTGCAAACTGTCACGTTTGCCACAAGACAGGCCAGCGCCAGTTTGGAAATATCCGGTAGCCTCAAAATACTCCTTAGAGAAGTGTGCACAGTCACCAGCCATGAATAGCATCATTGCAGCGTAGACCAGGTCAGTATTTCGCAATTCATCAAATACTTGCAGGCACTTTTCTTTCGCTTCTTTGTATTTGCCCGCGCTGCGCAAGCCGGACGCCTCAAATTCGAGTTTATCTAATCCACTTTCTCTTCCACACATGCAGACCGACCCCAATATCTAGCGCGCGCCGCTAGTCTCGAGGTAATGCGTAGCTGAAAGCTGTACTTGTGCTGCAAGTATCAAATCCGACTTCGTTTGCTTGAGAGCATCTTGGACCAAGATGTGGGGCACCTCATTGATCCTTTCTCTTTGATTTGCATTAGCCATGCAGAAGTCAATCGGAATAACTAGCTTCGGTTCTGAGACAATTCGGTGTGCTTATTTTCACCCAATCAATCAACAATTCGCTATCTCTTTCGGCTCTTTTTTCACGCTCTACGCCGTAGCTTCCTTGAATGTTTGATGGAAGACCTACACTAGTTTCAAAATATAGTCGCATATCGATAGAATCAAATCCACCCATAGGAGAGGTACAGCTGAATGATTTTGTTAGTTTGCTTTTGTTGTTCTCAAGATGGATCGTGGTGTATTTAGGCTCGAGATCAAACTCCAAAATCGTCCATTCAGAATAAGATGAGATTCTATTCCACGGTTCATCAAGGGCTATTGAATTTGGAGACCATGGCCAAGTGTTGTCATAAAAGTATGTGAATTGCTGAAAACCTAGTCCTTTGGGTGAAAACTCCCAGTCCAGTTCTTGATGATTCGCACCATTATCATCAGAACGGTAGAGGAAAATCGCATAATTTGGCTCGTTTTGAGGACTGCTTATTTTGAACCGCACTGCTACGATCAGCGAGTTGCCTTTGAAAGCTCGTTTCGCATACACCTTATTCTGCAATGGCCGTCCTTTTGGCAAATTCATCCTTAGAAAGGATGGTTGAGAGTATTGAACAGTAACAAGTGAATAATCACTATATAGAGTCTCAGATTCGGTACGTGATGCTTCATTTTCCCATTTTTCTAGATATCCTCCTGAATCAGTATATCCAAAATCATCGAGGAAGAGTACGAGTTCACGGTGCTGTGAAATGATTGCCACAACTAATGTGGCTACAAGACCAATGGTCAAGAAAGCTATCAATGTAACTCTTCTACTAATATCGTATCATCAACCATGTTGTTCCTGCGTTTCTTCCTTCTTAAGAACCCCAGTTAGAGTTTCATACATTCGAGCAATCCTCAGGGAACACTCTACTGCCATTCTCTCGAATCTGCTATACCTTGATCTTTAGACCTGTCATTCAAATACACTGACACAATATCCTTGAACGCAAACACTAAGTGACTATTCGACCTCAGATTTATCCATTGTGCGTTGCTTTGAAAAGAGCGCTATGCCATCTTTATCGCCTATAAGCTCGGACATGTCCTGCGCAAATGTGTGAGGACCCCTTGATCGTGTAGAGCATGACATAGTATCTTCATTCATTCCTTCGTTGAAGGTGTATTGGTAGAGGGGAAAACGGGCGAGCGTCCCCCGCGCGCACTGTTGCTTCCTTGTTTATTTGCCATGAAGACAACAACCCGTAAGCAAGATTCTAGAACAGTGGAAATAGTAAGTCTAATCCTATACCAAATTTCACGTCAACGACCAAGTTGCAGTTTAATCGAATATAGGTTCAACCAAAGACAGTACAAGAGCAGATGCCAAGCTCCAGTGGTTTGAAGTTTTCGTTCGAGATAGGAGATACCGTCACTTGAGAGGGCAGCCGAGCTGACTTGAGTCTATGCACAGGAAGCAAGCCTTAGAAGCACAAGCTGACCTAGTGACAAATACTGGCCCCGAGGGAGATTACATGCCTGCCAAGAAAATCGAGGCTCCTGCCAAAGCTCCGGTCGACATGGACAAATGCGTGAGACTCTCAAAGTAGATCATAGATATGTTACGTGGGAAGAGCAAGAGCACGGCGGAAGCCTATTTTGCGACGAGATTGCTGGGCATATTCTTCGAAGGGAAATATGGAATCAAAATCACGCCGGAACAATAGAAGAGGACATGAGACAATCCATACGAAAAGACGGAGAATTGCACGGAAAGGGTTCGACCTAGTGCATGAAAGAAGCATCCCGCTTTCGTCAGACTCAGCGATAGTGCATGCCATAGCACGTGTATACGAAAGCATCAACGAGAGTCATTTTGTGGACACTGGTTCCAAACCTCAATCGCCTTATCTATGTCTCCAGAATTGTGCTTCACCGCTTCCCAGTCATGCACAAACTCGCGATTAACCCAGCCCCACGACCACGACACCCTTGTCCCGCCATTTCGAGAGGCCGAATACTGGAAAGATGCAGTTGGAGTCTCGGACAGTGGTTTCGTCACGTTTCAGACGGCTCTTCATTCGTCATCGGCTCCAAGAACAACCCATACGTGGCCGTTGAAATAAACGTTGACAACAAATCTTTTAACACGAACAGGCTCTAGACACTTGAAGCAACAAAGGCGGGAAGCAGAATGCCGGGGGAACGAGCAATCCATATAGCCATTTTCATTTTCATACTGATTGGACTGTGTTCGCTGAGCGCGTGGATAAGCTACACCTACCTGAAGGAGCTGATATTGCAAATAGCCGCCATCGCCCTAAGCTGGGGCGTAACTCTCCTGGTTCTCTACGTCGGGTTCAAGGCGCTCGACTGGGATTGGTGGAGCTAGCCAGCATCAGACCCATCGCAATCTCATCATGATACCTGCCGTCCTCGCCGAAATAGGAGCCTTCTAGCACGCCTTCGACTTTGAAACCAAACTTCTCGTAAAGACGAACTGCAGGCTTGTTGTCGGCGACGACGTGCAAACCTAGTCTGTGAAGACCTTCATTCTTTGCCAGCTTTGTCAGCTCGCTAAGCACTGCCGTGCCTAGGCCTTGGTTTTGGAAATCTTGGTGGAGATAGATCAGCAGGTCGCCGACGCCCTTTCTCCGGGGGTTGGGGAACTTGAACATCTGGGCATGTCCTACAATCTGGTTCCCGTGCAGGGACACCAAGATTGTGAGGTTCTGCAGGTTGCTGAGCAATCCGCTTTCAAGCCTCTCCCTCGTGTAGGGCGGCAAAGCCCAACGCAAGGCCGAATCTGAAAGAGACTCGCAGAAACCGATGAGCCCTTCCTTGTCGCCGAGTTGATAATCTCTCACAAGAACCTGCCTGCCGTCCTTCAGCTCAACGACAACGTGAACCATGGGGCAAAACCTAAGATGCACGCGCACGCCATTAAGAAGGCTCTCTGTCCCCAGTCTTTCGGTCTATTTGGCTCTCATGATTTTTACTTTGCCGAGGATCTGCCAGTACTCGATTTCGGCGCCAGCAACCATCTTGGTCTTCAATTCAGGATCGTCAGGATACGGAGCATCTAAGTACTGATAGGTCTCCAAATCCATTATCTGAATACCGTTAGGATTAACTGCAAACACCTGTCCCATTCTCTTGTCGATTATGGGCACCTCTGCGCCGAGGTCAACTGGTTTCACGAAGCTTCGCTTTGCGCCGTCGAAGACGCCAATAGCAGTTATTCTGAACTTCGCTGAGCCATGCTTTCCAGGCTTCGACTTCTGAATGTCAAGAATGTGGCAGGGTTCGCCGTCGATAATCATGTAGCCGCCCACACGCAGACTTCCAACATCAACTGGTTTGCTCATATACTACACACCCGCTTCAGTCTACCCACAGCAATTTTAGACAACAGCCATATATAGCTTAAGGTGTGGCTAGATACGTGAACGGTGAAAACTTGCTTAAAAGCGCCGGTCTGGTTGCCCGCTACGACAAGAAAGAGGCTCTGAAGCTCGCCTCAGACCTGACCGAGCACTTGGAGGCAAAGGGACTCGAGGTTCGTCCCGAAGACACGCTGAAGGGCAAGATAGACGCAAAAGCAAAATTCATCCCGCTTGAAAAAATGAAGGCGGATTTCATAATCACCATCGGCGGAGACGGCACAATCCTGCGGACCTGCCTTGCAGCCCCGAACCCGCAACCGCCCATACTTGCCATCAACATGAGCGTACGTGGTTTCTTGACTGCTGCGGAACCGAAGCACGCATTCAGCGCGGTGGACAAGCTTTTGGAGGGCGAATATAGGGTCGAGAACTGCATGAAGCTTGCCACAACCGTGAAAGGCCTCAGGTTTCCTGACGCATTGAACGAGGCTCTCATTCTGGCAGATGAGCCAGCTAAGCTACTTCATGCCAGCATTCTGAAGGATAACAAGCCTGTTCTGAATTGTCAAGCCGACGGATTGATCGTCTCAACCCAGACCGGTTCCACAGGATACTCGCTTTCAACAGGCGGACCGGTACTGGATCCAAGCTTAAACGCCTTCATCCTAACGGCAATATGCCCCTTGAGCACTTTTCACCCGATTGTTTTCCCCGGAGATTCTCGCATCACAATCGAGGTCTCCAAGCCCACGAAGCTACTTGTGGTAATCGACGGGCATCACAAACAGCGCCTGTCTTCCAAGCTTCCGAGTCTGTCGATGACCCGCTCCAAACACGTAAGCGCCTTCATAAGGTTCGGAGAGGATTTCTACTATCGTTTGAGAAGCAGGCTGCTTTTCAAGGGAATCGGTTGAGGAGCAATGGAGGAGACAGGAAGGAAGGCAATTGTTCTCGACACGTCCGCCTTCGTGGCAGGCTTCGACCCCTTCTCGATAGGCGAAGAGCAGTTCACAGTGCCAATGGTCAAAGACGAGATCTCCGAGAACTCGATGGCCGGCCTGAAGTTCAACATCGCCGAAGAGAGCGGTAAGCTCATTGTGAGAATGCCTGACGAGGATTCCCTCAAGAAGGTCAAGGAATCAGCCACTAGTGTAGGCGATTCGTTCTTCCTGTCCGAACCCGACACCCAGGTCCTAGCCTTGGCGCTTCAGCTAAAGACACAGGGATACGCACCACTGGTGGCCACAGACGACTACTCAATGCAAAACGTGGCAAACAGACTGGGCATGAAATTCGCCGCGCTTATCACATTCGGCATCCGACGCGAACTACAATGGATACGGTACTGCCCGGCCTGCCGAAGAAAGTATCCTGCAGACTACGGCTCACGAACCTGCGAAGTATGTGGTACACAACTCAAAAGAAAGCCGCTGAGAAATCACTCGCTGAATATTGAGAACAGTGGTGAAAAGCACGAGTTTCGATGAGAGAAAAGTGACCTATTTCAAGGAAGCAGGCAGGCAAGGTCTAGACACGCTGCTAAAGCTCGTGAAGGAGTACGTAGAGGAAGAAAAGATACAGGCCATCGTCGTGGCCTCCACGACCGGCGAAACAGGAGCCAAAACATCAAAAGCCCTCAAAGGCCGCAACGTCGTCGTAGTCACTCACAGCTACGGCTTCAAGGAACCCGGAAAAAGCGAGCTTCAAGATGATTTCAGGAAGGAAATCCTCACAAGCGGAGCAAAAATCTTCACAGGCACGCATGACCTAAGCAGCGCGGAACGGGCCATCCGCAAGGACTTCGGCACGATTCAGCCTCTGGAGCTCATCGCAAACGTATTGAGACTAATGGGAGAGGGCACAAAGGTGTGTGTTGAAATCACGCTGATGGCTGCAGACGCAGGCCTAGTCCCAATGGATAGAGATATTGTTGCGATTGCTGGAACCGGAAGAGGCGCAGACACAGCACTACGCATAAAACCCGCCCACGCCGCACAATTTTTCAACCTGAGAATAAGAGAAGTAATCGCAAAACCAAGCGACTTCTGAAAATACTCTGGATAGAAGATAGCCCTGAAAACATAACAGAATCATACAAAGAAAGGACACCCGTGTACGCAATGGACACCGACGACAAGCAAATACAAAAGGTTGTCAAGGACTGGTACGCAAAGAACGCCCGCACCGAGTGGCGGCGCCTAGGAAGAGGCCCATATCATCAGATCGAGTTCATGGCCACTATGCATTTTGTCGAGGAATACTTGCCTAAGCATGGTTTGGTTTTGGATGCAGGCGGAGGCCCCGGCAGATACACAATTGAACTTGCCAGGCGAGGCTCCGACGTAGCCCTGTTAGATCTTGTTCCGGAATTGCTGAAAGCGGCCAAGAGGCAGATCAAACGGGCTGGCGTACAGAAGAGAGTCAAGCAAACAATCGAAGGCTCTATTGATGACCTCTCCATGTTTGCTGACGAATCATTCGACGCCGTGCTTTGCTTAGGAGCACCCTTGGGCCACATACTTGACGCTGGAAAAAGAGATCGAGCCGTTGAAGAATTGTTGCGCGTCTCGAAGAAAGGAGCGCCGATACTGGTTTCTGTGATCAGCCGCATGGGGTTGCTTAGAACCATTCTCGTCAGGTTTCCTCATGAGATGAAATACGTGAAACACCATTGGACGATAGGTGGTTATGTCCCTGGGTTGCAGGGAGAGGGTTTCACGACCACTCATTGGTTTCTTCCAGAGGAACTGCAAACGCTCTTCGAGAAGCACGGAGGTCAGGTGTTGACGATGGCCGGCCTCGAAGGCCTTTCCTCACACCATGAAAAAGAGACAAACCAGCTGTTCAAGGATCAAGAGAAGTGGAAAATGTGGACGGAGATTCTGCGCGCGCGCTCGATAGTCGGAAGCGCTGAGCACTTCTTGTTGGTAGGCAGAAAGCGCGGCTAGATTTCGTCAGTTTTGTGCTTGCTGAAGTAGATTATGTCTTTGTGCTCTTCGTAGCCACAAGCCTCAAAGAGGCGTTTCGAAACGTTGTTGGAATCGTCTACTAGAGTACAGAAGATTCTAATGCCTTGTCTCCTTAGGATCTTCTCCGATTCCGCAATCAGCTTCTTGGCGATTCCGCCACGCCTGCACGCTGGGTCTACCGCAAGGCGATTGATCCAGCCTTTGCGCGTATCGCTGCTTATGATTACTACACCGACGAGTTTGTCGTTCTCAAAGACGCCGAGAAAAAATTGTGGGTTTGCAGTCATCTGGGCGGCTATTGCTTTCTTGCTGTCGCGTCCACGTGGTTTGAATGGCAGTTCTGCCCTTGTCCAAAGGCCAACTACGCTCTCGTAGTCGCCTGCTACCAGTCTTCGGATTTTCATTTGCAGACACTAAAAGGGTGGCCTATGCTTCTTTGGCCACTTCTTTCGTGACGTCTTCTATGATGTCCAGTGCTGAGTCGACAATTTCTTGTGTGATGATGATTGGCGGTGCGACTCTGATGGTTGAGGCTCCGCAGGTGATCACGTTGATGCCGCGTTTCCAAGATCGCATCATGATCTCTGCGGCCTTATTTGATGCTGGTTTCTTGCTTTCTTTATCCTCGACGATTTCCATGCCTATCATTAGGCCTTTGCCTCTTACGTCGCCTACGATGTCGCAGTTCTCTTTCAGTTCACCGAGCCTCTTCATAATATGGGCGCCCTGCTTCGTAGCGTTGTCCAGCAGCTTCTCTTCCTCTATCACGTTGATGACGGCGAGTGCCGCAACGCATGATAGCGGGTTGCCGCCGAAGGTGCTTGCATGCGCGCCGGGCACCCAGTCCATGACTTTCGCATTGGCAATCGTGGCGCCAAGCGGTAGTCCAGACGCCAAGGCCTTTGAAGTGCACAAGATGTCAGGTTCAACGCTCCAGTGCTCAATTGCAAACCACTTGCCTGTTCTGCCCATGCCAGATTGCACTTCGTCGTCAATCAGCAACAGATTGTACTTGTCTGCGAGTTTCTTCAGTCGCTGGAAATACTCAGGAGGCGGAACAACATAGCCGCCTTCACCCTGTATAGGTTCAACGACAATCGCTGCCGTATCTTCCGGTGGAACGTACTTTTGGAGGACGTATTCATCGATGAAGTCTACGCACCAATAGTGGCAGTCAGGATAGCTCAGTTTGAAAGGACAGCGATAGCAGTACGGGTAGGGCACATGGGTTACGCCGGGCATCAGTGGGAAGAAGTAGCGCTTCTGTGTAGGTTTGCTGGCTGTAAAAGACAGGGCGCCTATTGTGCGGCCGTGAAAGGCGCTAATGAAGCCTATGAACAGCTGTTTGCGAGTGTGCCACTTGGCCATTTTGACTGCAGCCTCGACTGACTCGGCTCCGCTGTTGCCAAAGCAGACCTTCTTGTCGAACTTTCCAGGCGCAATTTCCGAAAGCTTCTCCGCGATGTTGATGACTTCATTGTAGTAGAAGTCGGTGTTTGAGTAGTGCAGGAAGCGGTCGCACTGGTCCTTTATGGCCTGTACGACTTTCGGGTGGTTATGCCCAACATTCATGCAAACCAGGCCCGAGTTGAAGTCAATGTACTCATTTCCATCAACGTCAGTCACCATACAGCCTTTGCCAGACTCAACCACAAGCGGGTAGAAACGCCCGTAGGAAGGAGAAATCAGGCGTTCATCTCTCTTGACGGCTTCTCTTGCCTTAGGACCTGGAGGTGTAACTCTTATCTTAGGATAGGCACTCATTCTAAGTCACCTAAAGGGAATCAATCGTTAGAAAGACAGTTTAATATATTTACCTATGCATTCGCCGGGAAAGGAAGCGTCGAAAAGATGCGAAGCTGCAGTCTAGAATAGCTTATGTGCTTTCGTGCTTGGATCAAGAAGGAACGGGAACTACTCTAGGGTCTTGTAAGGGTGATCTCGATGGCTGAGACGTTTAGCGCGCGCTACGGTGTCAACGGCTCAGCAGATGGCCCGTCCTCTGGCTTTGACGGTGACCTTGTTTGAACCAGAATTCAAGTGAGTTAGGCAGGCAACGACGTAGCTCATCACCGGCTTCTTGCCTATGAACACAGCTTTCTCTGCAGCTTCGGTGCTTGCGGCAGCCTTCGGTTCCTCTTTGCCCGGCTTCTCCTTTGGCGCAGTTTCCTTCTTTCGCTTCGTGGCAGGCATGTTCTTCTTTCCTCTTTGGGAGATTTCGGTTGGTATCGTAGACAGCTTATGCCGAGAATTTGACCTATATCTTTCTGTATAGTGAGGAACTAGACGCACCGCTCTGAGTGATACCCTCGCGCGCGCGTTCAAGCAGAGCTGTGATGTTCTTACGAAGCTTTTTGATGAACCAGCTTCATGCCTTCTTCAAGGGCGCGCACGTTTGTTTCCAATGCTTCTATCTTGCTTCCGAACAACTCCTTCAAGCCTTCCACGATGCTCTCTTTTAGGACCACTTTCGTGCGCGCGACATAGGCGCCGAGCATTACCATGTTCGCTGCCTTCTCGTTGCCAGCTGCTGCAGCTACTTCATTTGCCGGCATAGAAATGAGTCTTATGTCTTTCCGCGCTATCGGGCGGGTGACGAATGAGCTGTTGGACAGTAGCAGGCCGCCCTTCTGCAGGCGCGACTCGAACGTTTCCAGCGAAGGATTGTTCATGATAATTAGGGCCCGAGGACGAGGTATCACGGGTGAGCCGATTTCCTGCTGCGAGATGACCACGGTGCAGTTGGCTGTTCCGCCTCGCATTTCGGGGCCGTATGAGGGAATCCATGTTACGTTTTTGCCTTCAGTCATGCCGCTGTAGGCCAGAAGCTTCCCGATGAACATTAAGCCTTGGCCGCCAAACCCAGCCATCACAACATCCTCGTACAGCGACTTCTCTTTTGTCTTAGCCACAATCTATTCCTCCTTGGGAGCTTTGAACTCGCCCAACGGATAGTACTGCATCATCCTCTTCTCAACCCATTTCGTTGATTCCACAGGTGTCATGTGCCAGTTGGTGGGGCACTGAGACAGAACCTCTACAAGCGAGTAGCCCAGACCTTTGATCTGCGTCTCAAAGGCCTTTTTGATTGATTTCTTGGCTTGGACCACGTATCTCGGGCTGCTGACAGCCACCCTAGCTACGTAGGCCGCGCCTGAAAGCGTGGCAAGCATCTCGCACATCCTTATAGGATAGCCCGCGGTTTCAGCGGATCTGCCGTTGATGCACGTGGTACTCTTTTGGCCGATGAGTGTCGTTGGCGCCATTTGGCCTGCTGTCATGCCATATATTGCGTTGTTGACGAATATTGTGGTGATCTTCTCGCCTCGCGCGGCCACATGAACAGCCTCCGCTGTGCCGATGGCAGCAAAGTCGCCGTCTCCTTGATAGGTGAACACGACAAGGTCTGGGCGAACTCTCTTACAGCCCGTGGCAATAGAAGGTGCACGGCCATGAGCCGCCTCATAGGCGTCGAGGTCGAAGTAGTTGTAGAGCAGAACAGCGCAGCCCACGGGTGCAACGATGGCGGTTTTTCCGCGGATGCCGAGTTCATCTATGACTTCTGCCACCAGTCTGTGGATTACGCCGTGGCCGCATCCCGGGCAATAATGCGTCGGAACTGGAAGAAGTGTTTTCGGTCTGTCAGCAACTATTTCCAGACTCATCTCATTTGGCCTCCCTCACTATCCTCTCAACCTGGGCAACGATCTCGTCATAGCTTGGCACTATTCCGCCCACTCGGCCGTAGAAATGCACCTTGGTTTTGTTGCAGACTGCCAGGTTGATGTCTTCAAGCATCTGACCGAGGCTCATTTCAACCACCAGCATGTTCTTCACCTTTTCAGCAGCTTGGGCAAACGCTTGCGAAGGAAACGGATACAGTGAAACCGGTCTTAGAAGTCCGACCTTGATGCCTTCGTCTCGGAGAATCTTGATGGCCGTTTTCGCGATTCGAGCCACTGTGCCGTAGGCTGCAATAATGATTTCTGCATCTTCGGCCATATAGGACTCGAAACGCACCTCGTTCTTGACTGCTTCACTCAGTTTGCGTGCGATGTCCAGATTGCGTTTCTCGAGAACGACAGGATTGAGGTACAAGGTTTTGATTATGTTACGGGGCCTGTTCTTGGCTCCGCTGATGATCCAGTCTTTCTTGGCGGCCAAAGGCTTCTCTGGCGGCTTGAATTCTACAGGCTCCATCATTTGCCCGATGTTGCCATCTCCAAGAATCATGACAGGGTTCCGATACTTGTCAGCAAGATCGAAGGCAAGCATGGTCAGGTTCACGGCTTCTTGTGCTGTGGACGGTGCGAGCACTAGTAGGTGGTAGTCGCCGTGGCCGCCGCCTTTTGTAGCTTGGAAGTAGTCGGATTGAGATGGCTGGATACCGCCGAGGCCAGGTCCTCCTCGCATCATATTCACGATAACACATGGAAGCTCAGCCGCGGCGATGTAAGAGATTCCTTCCTGCATGAGGCTTATTCCAGGGCTAGAGGAAGAGGTCATGGCTCTTGCTCCGGCGCCCGCGGCTCCGAACACCATATAGATAGCCGACACTTCGCTCTCTGCTTGAATGAAGCCTCCGCCGACCTGCGGAAGTCTCCACGACATGCGTTCACCAATCTCGTTCTGAGGAGTAATCGGGTAGCCGAAGTAGAACCTACAGCCAGCCTGAATCGCGGCCTCAGCTATTGCATCATTTCCAGACATGAACTCTCTCTTTGCCATGCTTCATTTCACGCTCGCTTTCTTCTCTCTGTAAACTTGAATCGCAGCGTCTGGACAAACCAACGCGCATAGGCTGCAGCCCGTGCACTTGCCCTGAGGATCAGCAAACTCGGCGGGATGATAGCTTGTTTCGCTGACACGTTTTGCGGTTTGAAGAAGACGCTGCGGACAAGCACTGATGCAAAGGGCACACCCCTTGCAGAACTTCTCGTTTATCGCGACTTTTCCCAATCGTTCACTCTCCACGGACGCGACTAGAACCCCTGCCCACAGTTTGCGCATCTGACGAGGAGCTCTAAGCCTCGCTCTTGCTCCACGATGGAGCTCTGAAAGTTCTACAATATTAGCGTTAGGCTAGACAAACAGCAAAGACAACATCAAAGCCAGACCGCCAAAAGCGAAAATCGGCCCCGCGATTCTTTTCGCTTTCTGGATGGCTCTGTCCGTGAGAAGGCATAGGGCTTCCAGCTGCTTGGCTCCGATGACTTTGACGTTGGGAACCGTTACCTTGCAGCAGCAGACGTTCTCAACTCGTTCCAGCTTAGCGAGGGCAGCAAGCGTAGCCTCTTTGATGTAGCCTATCAGTTTCTCGTTGTCCATAGCTTCGCCCACAGGATGATATCCACGATCACTTAGTGTCACGGCATTCACAGCGTGAGTGTCCGTCGTGAAAACCTCAGCCTCGTCGAAATCTGCTGAACGAAGAGCCTCAAGTATGCGCTCGCGCAACCCAGACGCCATGTTGTTGCCATCAATAACCACGTAAGCAGTCTTCTGTCCTCCAACCTTCACAACGACGGCTGTAATGCCCCCAGGTCCCATGCCATCCGCAAGCGTGAACTCCTTTGGAGCCACCGTTGCAGCGCCAACGTCGAATGGCAAGCGCTTTAGCGCGGACGCTTTCTCCAAGCATCGGGTGGCCACGGCCTCCAGCGATCCCATAACCTTCTGTATGTCTGACGTGCCGTCTATGCTGTTGTGAGCGTTGACAACTGCTAGGCATGTTAAGCCATGTTTTGCAGCTTCGTTTTGGACGAATATTCCTAGCTCTTTAGGGAAGTCTTCAGTGGTTTCTGGTGCAAGGGTAAACGAAATGAATACAAATTGGCCGAAGACTTGGCAGCAAGCAATGGCCGCGCCGTTGCTGATTGTTACGAAGGGTGATGCTCTCGCTTCTGAAGGTTCGAGATCCTTCGCCTTGATGATGCTGTCAATGATTCTCTTGTTTTGTGTTTGCGAGGCCAGGTCTAGCTCGTGGCCGAACAGGCCGTGTGGAACGCACACGTCGCAGTTGAACTCCTTCTCCAAGGAGGCCTTGATCATGGACGGCAAAACGCTGCTTCCGATGTTCTTGAACGGGCCTGGATGAACAGAAGGAACCACTATAGCGGCCTTGGGTGAAGAGCACCCCAGCTTCATCAATGACACTTCAACGTCTTGCTCCTCACCCAGCTTCTCAAGAAGCTCCTCAAAAGGAGCATTCAAATCCAACACCCAGTTCAGCAGGAAAACCTTCAACAGAGAGAACGAGGGAACGCCGAGTGTTTTCTTGCCAATGCGGTTGAGAAGCAGTATGAATAAGAAGCTTGAGGACAGGGCCACAGCAGTTGAGAAGACAAGAAACGCCGCCATATTCAAACTGAGAGAATAGCCCATCTTTGTCCAGAGAATCAAGAAGGGAGTCAAGCATAAGAACGGCTGAAGAAAGGCCGCCACTGTAGTACGCCCGAGGCCCTTGCGTGATGTTGCGTTTAGCACTATTATCCGAAGGATCAGGACCGCTGAGAATCCCAGAAGGCTGAGTCTGACCCACCACAAGGCTCCAAACGACACGGATACGGCAACCCCTATGAAACTTAGGAGCAGCCATAAGACCATGCAGACCAAAGAAACTGCGGCGGTTCTTCTGAAACTGAAGATAGGGTCACCTCTCAATATCAGCATGCTTACGACGCAGTCCAAGATGAAGTTCACAAGGAACAGCGAGAAACCCAGAAACAGGCCCTTAGCCAACCCATCAACCGGATCGAATAGAACCATTGTGGAAAGCAGCCCTCCGCCAAAGCAGGCTACCGCCATCAACGTAATCACTCGTCTATACGATGGAAGCTTGAACAGCGAGGAATAATGCTTCGCCGCATTGTCCATGGAGTGATTAAGCGAGTTCTCGGTCAAGATTCGTTGTCCTCGCAAGCGAAACTCCTATGAAATGGCCTCAAACATATTAAAGTGTTGCCAATCCACGAACAAACACCATTAGCGCGCGCTAACTTAATAAGGGGGATTGTTCAATCTCTAAAATGCTTATGCCAGGGTTTTGTGAAAGCTTATGCCAGAACAAGAGGTTCCCCCCACAATCTTTCACATGCTTGAAAAGAATCTGAGCAAGCAGATACGCGTGATACTTGACCCTTCCTATGGTTTCGAGGGAACGTTAATGGCAATCACAAGTGAGCCTCCTGGGATTTGGCTTTCAGACGCTGAGGCAATTATACTACGGGCCACGATTGCTCAGCCTATACCTACCGTCACAAGTCGAGAAGAAAGAAGCGAAATATTCGTGCACCTGAACTCGGTTCAAAGAATAGAAGTGCTGCATCCGTCTACACGGCGGTAAGGCCGCTTCTACTTGAAGAATACTTGGGCCAAGACGCATACGATTATTAGGCCTATGGCTGCAACGACGAGAAGCTCTGGCCTGACTTTGACGCCTTCAGTCTCTTCCTCGAAGAATCTAAGTAATCCTGCACTTGCAGCAGGCATCGGCGATGATTTTTCCTTTTTCTTCTTAGTACTCATCCACAAGCCACCGAATCATACTCTAGCTGTAAAGTCGTACCTCTTCCCACATTATTAATGTTACGTTGCCCCAAAAGAGTTTTTAGTTCTGACCGAAAGATAGTCTCACACCCATAAGGTGCTCATAATGACCACTAACCGAGAGGAATATGATCATGTGTTCAACCTGCTTGAACAGCACCACAAATGGTTCCAAGAAAGCATACCGCTAATAGCCAGTGAGAACATCCCAAGCCCCGCCGTCCGCGAGGCACTTGTTACAGATTTTGGAAACCGCTACGCTGAAGGCTGGCCTGGAGAACGCGTCTACGCAGGCTGCCGCTTCATAGACCAAGTCGAGTTCAAATGCATCGAACTCATGAAGAAACTCTACGGTGCGGAGTTCGTGGACGTTAGGCCGATTTCAGGTGTCGTAGCAAACCTAGCCGTCTATACGGCATTCACGGAACCTGGCGACACACTTTTGGCGCTGTCCATTCCATGCGGTGGGCACATCACGTCAGGCAAGAAGGAACTCGGCGGCACCGCAGGCGCCGTCAAAGGCCTAGTTGTTGAGTACTTGCCCTTAGACTACAAGGAACTGAACATTGATGTCGACAAAGCCAAAATCAAGATGAAGGAGCTTGCCTCGAAAGGGAAGCCACCGAAATTCGTCATGTTCGGTGCAAGTGTTTTTCCATTTCCACATCCAGTCAAAGAGCTTGTTGAGGCCGTTCACTCGGTAGGCGCTACGGCTGGGTATGACGCGGCCCACGTGGCGGGATTGATTGCAGGCGGCCAGTTCCAGGACCCCCTCAGGGAAGGCGCAGATGTCGTCAGCCTCAGCACGCACAAAACGTTCTTCGGACCTCAGCACGGAGGCATCCTCTCGTGGGAGAAGAACGCCGACAAGATAAAGAAGGCCACGTTTCCGGGCATGGTAAGCAACCACCACCTGCACTCCGTGGCTGGCCTAACGATTGCCTGCGCGGAGATGCTTGAATTCGGAGGAGACTACGCCCGTCAAGTCGTGAAGAACGCGAAGGCCCTCGCCCAAGCATTGTACGAAAGGGGCTTCAACGTCCTCGCGGAACACAAAGGCTTCACACAATCACACGTGATCCTTATAGACATCACCAAGTACGGCGACGGCGGAGCCATCGAGGAAACCCTGGAGAAGGCAAACGTCATTATCAACAGGAATCTTCTGCCTTGGGACATCAAGGAGGGCAGGCACTTCATGCACCCCGGCGGCATACGGATGGGCGTCTCCGAAGTCACGAGGCTAGGCATGAAAGAGCAGGAAATGGGCGAAATCGCAGAATTCATCAAACGCATGGTCCTCAGCAAGGAGCCACTGGAGAAAGTAAGAGCCGACGTGGCGGAGTTCAGAAAAGACTACCAGAGGGTTCATTATTGCTTCGAAAATGCCACGGAAGCCTACAAGTACATAAAGATACGTTGAAAACGAAGAGACATGAGGGCGCCAGGCATAGCGCTTGGCGGCAGAAAGAGAGGCAACCGGTTATGCTTCCTCTAATGCGTCTTGTCCAAACGAAAAGACAAGGCTCTAAACCTCAGATCAACAACGACCGGGAAATGAAATTCTACAGGCAGTGATCCACTATGCGGATACGCGAGCTTCAGGAAATGATGAAACGTCTGTACCTTCCTCGCGATTCGAAGCGGGGCACAGAGGGAACCTATAGCTGGCTCAAGGACGAAGTGGAGGAACTGGGCGAGGCGCTTCACAGAGAAGACAAGGGGGCTTTGGAGAAGGAGTTCGCTGACGTTATTGCTTGGCTGGCCTCGTTGGCGAACATCACCGATGTCGACTTGGAAAAGGCCGCACTCAACAAATATGACAACAAATGCCCAAAATGCAAACAGTCACCCTGCCAATGCACGTTCTAGGCTGGGTTCGCCAGACGCTTTTGCCCAGCCCCTGTAAGCACCCAAACGTACGGCTTAACGCTCCCGCGCTCCACGATGCCTTCTTTCTGCAGAAGCTTCAGATGATGCAATGCGACCCTGTAGTGCATTCCCGTTTCATTGGCAACGCCTTTGGCATTTGCAGAGCTCTTCTCCAAAGTGCTCAGGATGTGGGTTCTGGCCTTCAGGCCCCGTTTGATGTTCTTGATACAGGACAGGTAGGCGTTGGGATGATATGGTTCCTTAGGCATGGACACCACGGACTACTATGTTGTTTGTCTAGAAAAGTCTTCTTCAAGCAAAATCTGTCAGGGTCACCTGCTTGGGTTTCTTCGTATTGAACATAGCGGCGATCTCTCCTCGCACTAGATGGATTCTTTGAGCATAGTACTTCGGCATCCCATACTTCTCAATCAGATGCTCAGCTGCGTCCAGATACTTCTCGATGCCGCCACGGTAAACAGTCAAGGTCAGCATTCCGCCGCAAATAGAGCATTTGCCGCGCAACGGCAACCGACGGTAGCGTTTGTTGCATGCCTTGCATCTGAAGGCTTGGGTGGAGAAGGCGCGCAGATTTCCTGCAATGTCTCTCAGCAAATGTTTAGTCAGGACTTTCATGGCTACTCTTTTAGCGTCCACGGCCTCTAGCTTCTCGGCCAATTCAAGTTGACTGTTCAGCTTGTCAACCATCGCCTTGAACAGTTTGTAAGAGCTCTCCGCGTTTCCCATGTTAACGTTTGACACGGGCGTAGTGAAACTGAAACCTTCGAACTGGCCAGCAGTACCGAGTCTGTAATCAATAAGATCTATGAGCGGGCTGACCTGACGCGAATCTATCTTCCCCCAGGTTTTCTCGTAGAATTCGAGAGGATAGGCGCCTGCGACGTCAAAGTAGTGTGCTTGTCTCTGAACTTCCTTCGTGATGACAACAGGAATCAGAAGCATTGGCGCATCCATTATACCGCCTATCTGTGCAGGCAGATACTCGCGAGAGAAGTTGACCAACGTGTCCAACGCAAGCATCACGGTATCCTCATCACCATCACAATCCCTACGCTTGGCTGAATGCCACACTGGGTGCGCGTAACAGAGGTTCAAATTCGTGAATCCAATCACGCGCCCGAGGATTCCAGCGCACGTGTGAGGAGCAAGGCCAACAACCAGCTGTCCTACCACGTCCTCCGTATGCTTCATGTTGTAACATGGTGGATGCCCGTAGACCTTGACCAGAAGCTCGTCCAGAAAAGCTGCAACACGCAGAAAATACTCGGCACACTTCACTGGAACTATGAGATCTTGGATCTTCAGTTCACATATTTGTTTTGGGTCTGTCAACGACGCGCCATCTATGGCACAGGTATAGCCGAGCTGCCATAGTCTTTCCACCGAGACTCCGATTTCAACTGGCTTGAAATGAGTCAAAGGAGCGTTTGTGGCGTCAAAACGTATCGTCCCATCCTTGTACACAGACAAGTCGTACTTCGCCCGCAAGATGCCCTTCTCAACCACCTCAGGTGTCTTCGTCTGATTCGATAAGCCTTTGACGCCTTTCAACATCTTTGGAACAGAGATGCCCAGATGGCTACTGGCGGTTTCAAGCGATTCTCGAAAGTTGACGACTTGCTTTTGATAGCCAACTGCTGGAGTCCTGCAATTTGGGCATTCGTCTTCTTTGAGGCTTTTGCCGCAACGAGGACAGCTTCTTTCCAGAACTGTTTCAGAACCGCACGAAGGGCATCTTACTTTGAAGGTGTAGGTTTTGCAGTTTGGGCATTTGCGTTTAACGACTTCAATGAATGTGGGTTCCCGCTTTGATGCTTCAACGAGGTCTCTGTGTGATCCACCGGCCAGACCGACTGGGAAGAGGATGTGTATCAGCGGTTTCATTTCACGTCTCTTAGCTTTCTCAGGTCTTCCCATCCTTGCGCCTACGAACGTGGGAGACTTTTCCCTCAGCTGCACGTGGGAAATCAGGCAGACCGCTTCTAATGGCGCTTTCGCGGCAGAGAGATCAACTTCGCACGAGACTCCCAAGCCTAGGCAGAAGGCGAGAACCTGCGCGTCTTCGTTCTCAACTGTGATCTTGCCAGCCGCAACCCGATGAGGTAACCAAAGCAATTCCAGAGTCTTCTTCACTCCCGCTTCGCTCTGGCCCGCGATCCTACGGACAATGCCACCCTCGCGCTGAACCTCAGTATCGAGCAGCCACTGTCTCAGCCGGATGACCTCTCCTGTTGAGGCCAGGTTTGCCCAAGGATACGTGAAGGAGGGATGTAAAGGAATATGCAGTGTTGACGACAGGGCTATGGCCTCGATGAAACTGGGCTTGACATTAAATGGTTTCTCCATCAAAGCCCGCAGTCGTTCATATGCGATGCCAGTAGCCTCTGCAGTCCTTTCTGGCTCTCCACCAAACCTATCCAAGACAGCTTTGTTTAAGTCTTCCGCCCACCACTCTTCAACGTATCCAGAAGGCACAAGACTCTTGCTGTTATACAGGAAGTCCCCAAAACTGATCAGAATGTCGCCCAAGAACAGGATCCTTTCAATTTGATTTTTCAAGGCGTTGAAATTCTCGGTTGAGACTCTGACAACTGATCCATCTTTAAGTCGAACGACGGGAGGCTCAATACTGTCAACAGGAACAACCACGCCGCCTTTCCCGGGAAGCTCCAGTCGCATCTGGGTGCCGCCCGCCAGGAAGCCCTGCACCACAAGCATCGTGGCAGGGTGAACACCCACCGCCGCGAGTCCCGTGTTCCGCGATCTTCCGTACCTCAAACGGAAGCCCCCGCGCCTCGATGGAAACGAAAACACTGGTCGGCCTGCAATCACGTCATCCATGAATCCTTCGGATTTCTTCTCGGATTTCTTGTGGAACTCTTTAAGCCAGTCCCAGCCTTGGATGCCTAGCTTCTCAATAATAGCCAGAACCTTTGGAGCCCGCCCAACAATGCCATCGTTGACGACTCTTAGGGCTCCTCCTCGCACGCGGTTGGTTTCAATGCGTGGCAGGTTTCTAAACGATGAAACCTCGAAGGGGTCGGATTCGGTGCCTGTGACCTCCACGGGAATCCATTGAAGGGCCTTTCGAAGCTCCTCGTCCGAAATGTGATATTGAAAGCGCGTCACGGTTCGTTGGTAAAGCCTGAGTTCCTCGATGAAGCGTGATATTTCCTCCTCGGTGGGCTTGTAGCGGTCGAGTCCTAGAAGTCTTCGCACGAAGTCGCCTACGACCAGCGTTAGGGCTTGGTCTGTTCCGCCTGCGGATCGCATGGGGCCTGCGAAGTAGATTGCCAGATAACGTGTTCGGTCGTTGTTTGATTTGATGATTACTTTGGCTACTCCTTGCAGCGGCGCGGCCGTAAGGCCTTCTGTCAAGATGGCAAGCGCCGTGCGTATGGATTGCTCGGCGGCGGCCTCAGGTTCCATGTGGCTGAACCTGCCGCAAACGATTTGCTCTGTGATTTTGAAGGCCAGCTCTTCACGTGGAAGCTTCGAGCCTAGCTCTCTTATGCTTTCGGCGACGCCCTTAGGCCCTACGAGACCCTCGACGAGGTCAGCCAAATCCTTCGCAATCCTGCACTCCGTCTTCAATGAAGGGTCTAGACCTTTCTCTCGTGCCTTGTCGCTGATCGCATAAAGTTGGCCAAGTCTTGTGTCCAAGTCTTGGACATAATGCTGATAGGCCTCGCTCATCTGTCCGTTCAACCCGAAGCTCCCTTCTCGCCAGACTCCAGTGTTCGCGATTGCTTATTTCTGTTCTCTAGCATGAACAAGTCAAACAGTCTGCCGCGATGTGTACTTGTTCCATATAGGTTCTACACAAACAAGCGTTGATCAGCAAGCGCGCTAGAGCATCGCGTTCATGCTCTGAATCGTCTGATGCCTTCGACGATCTCAGATACCTTCTGCCTGACTCCAGTGCGCTCGACGAGATTGCCTGTAACGATTATGTCTGCTCCTGCAGACGATGCAGCTAGTGCTTGTTCTCGGGTTCCTATGCCTCCGCCTACAATGAGTGGGATGTCAACGTAGTGTTTGATGGCACGGATCATTTCCGGAGGCACGGGTCTCTTGGCACCTGAGCCCCCTTCAAGGTATATGAAGCGCATGCCCAAGTACTGTCCTGCCAATGCATGTGCCGCGGCAATCTCAGGCTTGTCGTACGGAACAGGGATTGCCTTGCCTACGACTCCGGCAGTGCCGCCTTCGCCTACGATTATGTACCCCATGGGAAGAGGTTCAAGGCGGAACCTCTTCACAAGAGGCGCACCCAACACTTGAGCGCCTATTAAGAAGTACGGGTCGGCAGAGTTAAGCAACGACATGAACCAAATTGCGTCTGCATAGCGTGTTATGCCGGACACGTTGTTCGGGAAAAGAATCACGGGAAGCTTGACGATGCGTTTGACGGCCTTGACCACGCCGTCTAGGTGTGTTTGCGAAGCAAATGTTGAGCCCCCTATCATAATAGCTGAGGTTTCGCTTGCCTTCGCTTTGCTGGCGATTCTGGAGGCCTGTGGAGGCGTCACCTCTTCAGGATCTATCAGAGTCATGTGAATTGTTTTCTCAGCATCAATCTTTTCAAGCAAATACTTCTCGATAGGGCCAACCATGGAGATCATACCTTTGCTATGCACTCTTGACTGCCGTGACCGACGACCTTCGTGCACCGTACAGCTTGTCAGTGAACATGCAGTAAACATCAATCTCGCCCTGGGCAGGCTTCACTGAAAACTCGTCCTTGAGGCCGCAGCTACCGCAACCCACTAAGGCTCGACCTTGGTCACGGAGGATCTCAACCCTCACCGTTTCCTTCCCACATCTAGGGCAAGAGAAGAGCTTAGGCAAATGCTTCTTAGGAATACGAACAACCTTTCTTCTTCTCCGCCCCATTACCATATCCTTCTATGTCGTAAACCCCACATCATCCCAGTATTTTATGTTTGCCCTTAAATACTTGCTTCCAATCATAAAAGAAACGAGGATGCGCCCCCTTGAAGCTAACGCCAGCCTCATTGACCATGGACTATGAAGACGTATCAGCGAAGATACGACGGTTCATCAAGGATTACGTTGAGAGATCAGGCGCAAAAGGGATCGTTGTCTCATTGTCCGGCGGTCTTGACAGCTGCACGGTGGCGGCCTTATCAGCGCTGGCGGTAGGCGGAGACAAGGTTCTGGGCCTCATGCTGCCCGAAGAAGAAGTACACGGCCTCAGAGACCCTGAACACTCTAAGCTTGTAGCCAAGAAGTTCGGGTTCAAGACAGAGAAGGTTGATATCACATCAACGCTGAAGGTCTTCTACGATTCCATTCCAATCTTTGACGCCTCAGAGAAGGTCTGCAAGGGTAATATCAAGGCTCGAACAAGAATGGTATACGTTTACTATTATGCCAACAGGCTAGACAGGCTTGTATGCGGAAGCTCAGACAAGTCTGAAGCAATGATGGGCTATTTCACAAAATGGGGAGACGTGGCAGCAGACATATCGCCGATAATGGACCTGTACAAAACGCAGGTTCGAGAGCTTGCACATCACATAGGCGTTTCCAGACCTATAGTAGTCAAACCGTCTTCCCCGGCCTTGTGGCCAGGACAAACCGCTGAAAACGAGTTAGGCATAAAATACGAGCAACTCGACCTCGTCCTCTACGGACTAGAGCATTTCATGAAGCCTAGCGAAATCGCAGAACAACTGAAGGTGAAGGCCAACTTGGTTGACAAGGTGAGACGGCGGTGGCTTTCAATGGAGCACAAGAGGCGACCATTGCTTACGACCAAACTTGAATATCGAACTGTGGGGACAGATTTCAGGCTGCCTCGCAGTTCCTAAACATGTAGTATGGCGTGGGTATGTATGAAGGAAACGTTCAAACTGGCGCTAGCCCAAATAAGCTGTGAACGTGGAAACAAGGCACGGAACTTGAAGAAGATTGAGGAAACCGTGATAGCCGCCCGCAGGCAGGGTGCACAGCTTGTGATCTTTCCAGAGCTTGCAGTGACAGGCTACGCGGTCAGAGATCAATTGTATGAGCTTGCAGAAACCATCCCGGGAGCATCAACCACCACAATAGCAGAGATGGCAAAGATAACAAGAACCCACATCGTTTTCGGGCTTCCTGAACTGAGCGAAAAGACACAGGCCACAATCTACAACTCCGCCGTCATAGTCGGACCAGAAGGCCTGATAGGTAAGTACCGAAAGATGTATCTGCCAACACACAGTGTCTTTGAGGAAAAGAGGTACTTCCGGCCAGGCTACGAGGCCGCAGCATTCGACACGGACCTCGGGCGAATAGGGCTAATCGTATGCTATGACGTCTTTTTCCCCGAAGTCAGCAGATTGGTGCGCCTGCAGGGAGCGCAGTTGACTGTCTGCATCTCCGCTTCACCGGCGATTCGTCGAGCCTATTTTGAAACCCTTACAGTCGCTAGGGCAATTGAGAACACTGCGTTTTTGGCCTACGTGAATCTGGTTGGCATAGAGGATGGCCTGCAGTTTTGTGGCGGAAGCAGGCTCATAGGACCCCAGGGGAAGCTGCTTGCGAAGGCCACATACGATGATGAGGACCTTGTTATCGGTGAAGTTGATTACGCCGACATGAGGTCGGTTGAAGCGTTTGTCCCTACATTGAGGGACTTGCGCCCTGAGCTTTTCGACAAGCTGAAAGAGGGCGCGGAGAAGCTGTAGAAGCGTCTACTTGATTTTCTCAACTGCCTTCTCTACACGGTCCATCGCATTCTCAAGTTGATCATATGCTGCGGCATACGAGATTCTCATGTAGCCCTCGCCGCGGTTGCCGAAGGCAGAGCCTGGAACAGTCACGACGCCAGCCTCCTTCACAAGGAATTCCACGAAATCCTCGGAGGACTTGCCGAACCCCTTGATGTTAGGGAAAACGTAGAACGTCCCCCTCGGAAGAGCACACTCAAACCTATGGATCTGATTCAGCCTCTTATGGACGAGCCGCCGCCTACGGTCGAACTCCCTGACCATTTCATCAACGACCGCCTGTGGACCTTTCAGTGCGGCCAGCGCGATGTACTGTGAAGGGCTGTCAACACAGGCCACCGTGTATTGATGCACCAACCATAAAGGCGCGAGAAGCTCCTTAGGCCCGTAGACGTACCCGACCCGCAGACCCGTCATAGCGTAGGTCTTCGAGAAGGAATTGACAATCAATGTGCGTTCGCGCATTCCAGGAAAGGTGGCAAGGCAATAGTGCTTCTGTCCATCGTAGAGGATCTTCTCATATACTTCATCAGAGATCACAAGCAGGTCACGTTCAACTGCGATCTTGGACAATGCAGCTGCCTCATCATAGGAAAGCACCGCGCCAGTGGGGTTGTTTGGGAAGTTGATGATCATCACACGTGACTTGCTCGTGATAAGTGATGTCACGCCATCGATTGAAGGCCTGAACTCGTTCTCTTCGAGCAACGAAACATGCACAGGAACCGCGCCTGTCAAGGTGGCACACGGCTCATAAAGCACAAATCCTGGATTGGGAATCAACACCTCTTCCCCTGGGTTCAACAGCCCCATAATGGCCAGAAAAACAGCCTCTGTCCCGCCGACCGTCACCAAAATCTCTGAGTTTGGATCATAATTCAAGCCATAGTCACGGCAGGCCTTCTGAGCTAGTGCTTCACGCAATTCAGGTATGCCATTCGTAGGCGCGTAGTGAGTTTTGCCGCTCCTTGCGGCCTCCCAGCCAGCCTCCAAGGCCTGCAGCGGAGGCGAAAAATCAGGCTCACCAACGCTCAAATTGATGACGCCCTGCATTCCCTCTGCCAAAGAGAAAAAGCGGCGTATTCCAGACGGCTTTATGTGTTTAAGACGTTCCGCAGGTTTGAATCTTGAAACCACGTCGCGCTCCTCATTAGCAGTAACCCGCTTCCTAATAAAATGGTTTGCGTAGGAAAGAGCCAACTCTGAACGCTCGAAATCGATACTCTTAAAGGCTGAGGCAGTATACAAAGCCGTATTCATTTCGTATAACGCGTGAGGAGAAGGGTTTGAAGCTAAAAGAGGGCCTTCAACCGTGGCTAATAAGCTCAATGAACGACCCCGTTGCTAAGATCCTGGCCAAAAATAGCCACCTTACCACAACACAGCTAGAAACACTGCTCATTGACATATTATCCGAGAACATAGCCGGGAAACAGCTAAAATACGACGAAAAGGCCAGATTAAGGCTAACAAAGGCACAAATAACCCGCGGCGCCTTTAACAGGACAGCCCGACAGGCCAAAGAGAACGTCATAAAATCCATCTACACTGTATTGCTCCTAGGATACTTGGGCATCTTTGAAAGCGCAGTGCTGGACCCCTATCTCGAAATCGCGCACAAATTGCGGGACTATCTCGAGGCATACAAACGCATCCCGGACAAAGGCGACAGACTTGAGGAACACCTGAGAGTCATAGAAACAATACGGGAAGAGCTTGAAAACGGCCTGAAACGGCTTTCAAACCCATCAGAAGGCCTCTCGTGACATCACAAATCACACAGAGAATGACGCGATTTCCGACACTTGTGATGCGCCTCACCTAATGGTCGGAAGCACGGCTCAAACTCCGAATAAAGCCTAAAATGAGGATTTTCTGGCACCGTACATCACTTTCGTAGATCACAGAGCTATATGATCAAGTCTGTGACATGTGACGTCATGAAACCATCAGCCTATGACAAAGACCATAAGTCTTAAATGCTTTCATGGTGGAAGTGTGATGTGTGATGCAACGTGAATGGGTCACAGGTAATCACGCACGAATCACGGGAGTGTCGATTGTGGCAGATATTCTGTTGATTATTGCGGGAGTGCTTCTTGCCGTAACTGTTGTGATGTTGGCTAAGTATCTTCGGCAACTTCACATGGCTCGGAATGAGTATGAGAAGGCCAAAGACGCTGTAGAAGACATCATCCTGAGTTTCAACAGGCAGTTCAAACGTGCTGCTGAGCGCATGGAGCTTGTTGCATACAAGGTTGAGGTTAATACCTCGCGAAGCGACAGGGCCATAAGCAAGGCTGAGGAGATCGAAAAACAGTTGCAGGCCACGCATGGGAAGCTTAACGGTCTGTCAGAGGACAGGGATGAAGCGCTGGCAAGGCTTGGCGAAGTTGATCAGCGGATTCGTGACGTGGCCACATCACAAGAAACGCTTACCACTCGGCTTACGACCTTTGAAGAGCAAACGAAGCAACTGGCAGCATCTCCAATGCCGAGTGTCGAGACGGTTATCCCTCTAAGGCGGGACAAAGCGTTGGCTCCGTTGACCGAGACGGGGTTGGCTGCGCTTGAGATGTTAGCGGCCGAAGGCCCTAAGACAGCGCCTGAGATCAAGGAGAGAATCAAGCTCAGCAGGGAGCATACGGCTAGACTGATGAAAAAGCTTTACGAAGAGGGCTATTTGGAGAGGGACCCGAGCAAGATTCCGTTCAAATACAGCGTTAAGAAGGAGATGGAGAAGCTTCTGAAGAAGACTGAGGCTGGAGCGCCCTAGCCTACTGCAGGCCTACGGACTCCTGCTTGTTGGGTTGCTTGAGGCGTCTCTCCATGTCTGACAGCGCGCGCGTCGCTCAAAATACCGTCGGTCATGTGCGAGCGCCTCGTGTGCGACCCTCATCTGGCAAGGACCAAGTAATAACCTTACGGTACCTGCTGCTTCAAAGTGGCCTGCGGAAGGTTTGGTGCCAGCTTGTACTTCAGGCTGTTCGGAGGCCCAGTCTTCGAGAGTATCCCCTTGCCTGTAAGTCTAGTCAGGTACGTTGACACTGTGCTGAGGCTTATGGGCTGCTTGCACTCCTGTTCAAAGGCGTTTTGAATCTCACGTGAGGAAAACCACACCAGGGGAAACTGTTTCTGAGCCACCATCCGGATCCTTTCGAACTTCGATTGGGCGTTAGATGAAGTTGACGGGCTCGCGCCAAGGTCTGTAGGGCTACCGGGTGCCGCGCCACCCAGAAGCTCAACCAGATCAAGAAGTCGAACAGCCTTGTCCCTGGTGATTTGACCCTCGAAAGCAATAGAGTAACGATTGCCTTCGCTGTCAAACAGCTCAATACGCATCTTTCTTGCAGGCATTAACGCCAAACACCTTAGGTGGCGTTCACAGCTTTACAATTCACATGTTATATTCATTACGGTGAATGCAGCACTAGCGAAGACAGCTATTTTGGCAGGAAACAGGTATAGCACCACATTCCTCGCGTTTCTCGTGTCTACAGGCTTCACATGATGGTAGAACAAAGAATGCGCCTAAGCGAAGGCACACGCCTAGATCTCCACTAGAAGTCAAGGGGTGCTCATTTCACAGAAAAGAAACATGAAACGGTCAAAGCTTGCCCAAAACAGGCGGAAAACAGACACTCCTCCGTCAATTTAACAAGGACTTCACAAAATGTGAAAGCAGGAAGCTCGCAATGCTGCGGCCTGCTATATGCGCCAAACGAGTCCATAGAAGAAGCATCGCATGCGGAGCGTCATCATCACTTTCCGAAATCGAGAAGACATATGATATTTCACATTCTCTAAGGCGCGACACCATCCGTATAGAGCGCCACCCCCTTGTTTCCTTTGGAAACCTTCTGCAAATGAACGAAAGCTACATATCGTGCATAACGTTTTCTTCTTCATATCTAAAATCTTTAACTAACAGTCTTTAAATACAAAGGAGAGCACTTACTAAATGGGATATGTTTCTTCTAAAAAGAAGAAACCAAACATTATTTTACAAATTAGGAATAGTTTCCAACGGAAGCTGTGGGGTGTGAGTGGGTTCATTCGGAATCTTCTTTCAGTGCTAAGTGTGGCGTCCCTCTAGCTTTATTATGTGGGCGATTCAGTTTTCTGTACGACAGGTTTTATTTTCTCCACGCGAAACAGAGGTGCTACCTCTGAAGTATGGAAGGGGAGAGGTGTGAGCAATCCGAATATACTAGACGATGTGTTCAACAAGTTTGTCAGTAATACTCGGATATTTCGAGATCGGGAGGTGCTGAGGCATGACTATCTGCCAGACAGGTTGCCTCACAGGGAGGAGCAAATAAGAGAGCTCGGCGAGACTGTGGCGCCAGTCCTGAAGGGTGCAAGGAGTTCCAACATCTTCATCTATGGGAAGACTGGGACCGGCAAGACGGCTGTGGCAAAGTATGTCCTCAGCCATCTTGAAGTCAAGGCTAAGGAATTCAATGCTCCAGTGAAGTTCTGCTACGTGAACTGTCGTATGGCTGCCTCCGAGTACCGCGTTTTCGCAAGCCTCTGCCAGAGCACAGGAATCACCGTGCCCTTTACAGGGTTGTCGGTGGGTGAAGTCTTCGACCGATTCCGAACGGGCCTCGACGCTTCAAGAATGGTCTTCATTGCTGTGTTGGACGAGATTGATGCTTTGATTAAGAGTCGTGGCGATGGTCTTCTGTACGAGTTGACTAGGATCAACGAGGCGTTGGCCAGAAGCAAGGTTTCGCTCATAGGGATATCAAATGACCTGCGCATGAAGGAGTTTCTTGACCCGCGTGTGCTGAGTTCACTGAGTGAGGAGGAAATTGTTTTCAGGCCATATGATGCTGGGGAGTTGAAGAATATTCTTTCCGAGCGGGCCTCTGCGGCCTTCCATGAGTCGGCCCTGTCCGACGGTGCATTGGGACTCTGTGCGGCGTTGGCTGCTGCCGAACATGGCGACGCGAGACGAGCCTTGGATCTACTGCGGGTCGCTGGTGAAGTGGCGGAGCGCAATAGTGCAGTTGCGGTGGTTGAAGAGCATGTTCGAGAGGCAGAGAAGCACATCGAGCACAACCGGGTGATCGAGGGCCTCAAAAACTTGACGTTGCACTCAAAACTCGTCGTTCTAAGTACTTACCGCCTGAAGCTTGCTGAGGTTCACAGCGCTATCACAGGCGACATCTACGACGTGTATCTTGAGCTCTGTGGGGAGCTAGGAGTAACTGCGTTAACTCAACGCCGCTTGTGCACTCTGGTTAACGAGTTGGATGCGATGGGGTTGCTGAGCGCGAAGGTTGTGAGCATGGGTAGGTATGGGCGCACGAAGAAGATCAGGCTCGAGCTTTCTCGGACGCTTATCAGAGACGTTTTTACTGAGGACAGTAGACTTGCTCGCTTGGTCGAGTACTCGCCGAAGTGCCTTTCTAAAAATTCCTCGAAAAGTGGCTGAAGGCTAGGCGAACGAGACGACTGTGGGTTCCAACGTTTGCAGGTTCACCACGGGAACCTGCCCTACGGTAGGCATCAAGCCCATCCTCTTCATGTAATCTGTCTGTTCCTGCCAGGCACCCGAGTTTATGATTGAAACTCCACGGTAACTTGTGTACCCCAACACGTGTACATGGCCAGAGTGGAAAATATCTGGTGGCCGCTCTATGACGAGGAAATCCCGACTCTCGGGAGACAGCATAGTCTTGCCGCCATACAGCGGTGCTAGGTGTCGACCCTGAAGTAGCAGTTTCATGGCCTTCTCAGGATGCTTGTAGTCCATGCCGGGAACAGTGGCCATTATATCGTCTAGGCTCCGACCATGGTCCATTAGGACTTCGACGCCGTGGAGGCTAACGGTGCAGGGATTGCCAAGCGAGTACACGTTCCGCGATTCCTGCAACGTTTCTAGGTACTCTGCGGACAAAGCTGGTTGTGGTGCGGCCTTTCTTGGTGCGTCGTGGTTGCCTGGGATGATGACTACTTCTACATAGTCTGGAATTTGTTCGAGGTGTTTTGCGGCGTAACGGTATTGCTTGTAGATATCTTTGAAGGCTAATTCTTTGACTTGGTTGGGGTATATGCCTACGCCGTCGACGATGTCGCCGGCGATGAGGACATATTTAACGTGAGATGCCGTTTCACGCATTTGTTCGTTGCCGTATTTGCCGTTGAGCCAGAGGACGAAGCGGTTGAAGGCTTCACGGTTGAATTTTGTGCTTCCCGCGTGAAGGTCGGAGGTAAGAACCGCGTAGACTGGGTCCTGCGCCCTGTGTGGTGTTCTCTGGGCCACGTCTGGATAGATTACGTCATCAGCGATTAGTAGCGTGTCTCTGGCCTTCATGACGCTCAGGCACACGACTTGATCCAACATGAGAGACCGAGCCTTCTTCTTCACTTCTTCCGGCGCATTCTGAGGCACAAGCACCGTCATGCGGCCCTGCAAATCCTCAACGCTTAAGATAGTTCGCTGCTTTGAATCCCGTTTCTCAGTTATCATGCCGATGACTTTGAGTTTGGTGTTGGGTTGTGCATTAAGCGCGTCAATGATTGAGGCCGCGGTCTTGACGTCGATGCGTTGCCGCAGTAGCTTCTCAAGGCGTTTGAATCTGTCTCGAAAGTACTCCAGGTAATCATCTATTGTGCCGTTTGTGCTGAGCTTGGTGGATGGGTCGTCGATCACGATGAGGCTAGAGTCGATGTCTTTTGCAATTGGGCGGAAAGGTTTCTTCGGCTCGATCATCTGAGGCTCTGTGGCCCGTTCTTTGGCAGACTCCTGGGGTGGTTGAGCCACTATTTCTTTCGACGGTGCAGTCGCGCCCAGCAGCTGTTCCAGAAAGCTTCTGTCGATGAAGAGAGGCCTCTCCGCAAGGTCACCTATCTTCTGTACCGCTCTAGTCATGATCTCGGTTGGGTCTTCGTTTTCAGCTGCTATGCTGAGAAACTCGAAAGCCTCCCTGTTAAGCTGGTAGCCTGCCGTGAGCGTTAAGACCACCGCCTTTTGCAGTTTCTCCTTTCCTCCCATAGTCTGGAAGCTCCCCCAATACCGAGACGTGTGAACGCGTGTTCTAGGTTTCCTTCTATTGCTATGCTCTTAAGGGTTGCTGGATTCTTGTTCCCACTCTTGCTGATACCAACAGGTTTCCTTTCTCACGTTACGTGTGTGCGTTGAAGTCTATACGGGACGTAAATCAAGCGCGCAGTTCTAACATGAGCGTGCAAATTTATATATCCGGCGCTTGTTTAGATGTGTCAGTATTCCAAATCCGAACATCGTTTGATCGTAAGGCGGCACTAATGGGAGACCTGCGTAAAGTTCAACGAACGCCCGGCGGCACTTACTTTGTGTGCCTGCCTAAATCGTGGGCGAAGCAACACGGTCTGGAAAGGGGGTCTGTGGTGACGGTTAACGAGACGGCTGATGGCAAGCTCTTGGTGGATCCTGCGTATGGTGTGGCGCCTTCGCCGCGTACGGCTACACTGAAGGCTGGACCTTACTTGAGCCGGGAGATCATCGCAAAATACCTTCTCGGATTTGACATCATCCGGGTCGAATCGAAGGAGAGGATCAGTTTTGAGGTTCGGGAAACTGTCAAAACTGCCGTGAGCAGGCTCGTAGGTCTGGAGATCGTGGAAGAAGACTATTCCAATATTGTTTTGCAGTGCTTACTGGAGCCTTCAGGTTTTCCGCCTGAGAAAATACTGCGGCGAGGCTACGCGATAGCAGCAGGTATGCACAGGGACGGGGTCAACGCGTTGGTTGACGGTGACCTGCACTTGGCCAAAGGGATTATGGCCCGCGACGATGAGGTTAACAGGCTTTACTTCCTTCTGGTGCGGATTTTGCGAACGATCATACAAAATCCTAGTTTGAGCGAGAACCTTGGTGTGCGGCCTATTGGCTGTCTGGATTACAGGCTTGCTGCAAGCATGGTTGAGGCCATCGGGGACGATTGTGTGAGTATTGCGTCGAAAGCGGTTGAGCTGAAGGGCGCGAAGTTGTCTAGGGATTTGAAGAAAGTTCTGGTTGAGTATCATGCGGCGTGTTTTGGGGCTCACGAGAATGCGGTGAAGGCCTTCCTCGTGGGCGATGTGGGACTGGCTGAGGAAGTACGCAAGATACGCAACAAGGTGGAACTCGCGCTTGCTGAGATTGAGAAGATGGCTAAGGAGCAGTCGCTTGACGCTGTGCCTCACGTGTTGGCCGTGGCATCCCTCTTGAAGCAGATCTATGAGCGCAGCGTGGACATTGCGGATTTAGTGATGCCGAAAAAAGAGTAGACTTCTCAGGAGGGAAGTTTGGCTACTTTCTGTGGCTGTCTGCCGACTCTAATGTCATTGCCCATTCGCAACTCGTTGGTGTACTGTACTTCACCGCTTACGTCACAATGAGATTCTATGGTGACGTCTTCGCCGTACACGTTGCTGGCTTGTGCGCCTGTTCTGAGAACGACTCGCCTACCGTGAACGTCGTCTATGTGGGCGTCTTTGCCTATGACTATTTCGTCTGCCCTTACTGGGCCTCGTATTTCGCCGCGGTTGCCTATTTCCACGAAGGCCGCAGTAGTGCCCTCCTGAGTGTCTAATGAGCCGCCTACTTCGACGCGGGTATCAACAGTGACCTTTCTTGCGCGGAGAGTGCCTCCGACGTCGACGCTTCGCACGGCAACTTCGCCGGCTACATCTGCTTTGCCGCCAACTTCTAGGTCGCCTGAAAGCTTGAGCGAGCCTCCAATGTCTACTCGCCCGCCTACTTCAACTTCTCTGCCTTGGCCTGAGCCTGTGATGTCTACTTTGCCGCCGACTTCGATGTCTTCAAATGTGAGGTCGCCCTCTACTCTGAGCGTTCCTCCGACGTCCACGTTGCCTCCTTTGCTGTTGCCTGCCAGTCGAACGGTGCCGCCCACGTCGATCTTGTCGAATTCCAGTGGCGCAGTTGATTCGAAGCTTCCGCCCACGTCTACGTCGTGGATTCTGCCTCCGTGGACTCGGGCTGCGCCTCCGACATCCAGCGAGCGTATGCTGATCTTGGACTCGGTGTGCATGCTGCTGCCTACGTCCACGTTGTCCACTTCGGTTTCGCCCTTGACGCGAAAGCTTCCGCCTACGTCGATGTCTTCTGCTTTGACGTTTCCGTCGACTTGCAGGCTTCCGCCTACGTCAACTCCGTCCGCTGTCAGATCCTCGCTCACGTATAGGGCCTCTTCTACGTCGATGTGGTTCGTCGTCATCTTGCCGTGGACCTCTAGGCGGCCGTCAGAGACCTTTACGTCTTCTTCTATTATCAGGTCTCCATGGATGGTGATGTTGCCTTCAGCTTCGAGGCTGCGTGCAGAAAGGCTACACTCGAAGTTCACGTCTTCTTCACAGTAGACTGTGCCTGCTGCCTTCACCGCGGCAGGCGAGCCTGTGCCTCTCACAACTGCGCGGGCACCTACGTTCAAGTCTCCATCAACGAAGTCTAGCGTTAACGTGCTTCTCGGTGGAACCGATATTTTGCTGTTCATCTTTTTCCTTTTCCTCCTCTTGTGGTTCATGTTTTCGTGATTTAAAAGAGGTACTCACATATTGTTACTGCTGGATGCTTAACGGACTGTTAGGTTGCGCATCAGCTGGTAGGCCAGCTGGTGTGAGCCTTGCGGTTCGGGGCCCTTCTCGAAACTCCTTGTTGTCTGTATTGATCCGTTCATCCAGTTTGATTCATTTACGTGACGTGCCATTTTCAACTCACCTCTTTGTTTTACTGATATAAGCCGGTGCGTTGGAGGGCTTAAAAGGCGACGCACGTAAGGAAAACACTAGGAGTGGTAACAAATTGTTACTGGTTCTATTGTGTCTCTTCTAGGGCTGCGAAGAATTTGCGCATGCGTTTGAATGTTTCCAGAAATTCGAGGCCCCATTTTGTGGTTCGGTATTTCTTGGCGGTGCCTATGGTTACTTCGTTTATGAATCCGTGTGCCACTAGGAAGCTCAGGATCCTTTTCGTCCTGTCCACGGGCATGTTGGCGCCGTAAGAGATTCTTGTGAGCGAGCACTGACCTTTGCGGACGATGATCTCGACCACGTCAGCATATATATCGTATTTTGTCCTCCGCCGCTCCTCTTCCAAGACAGGCCTCACCGATTTCCGCGATAATTAAAGGCGAAACACTTAATCTTGATTGCGGTGAATAACCACGCATCCCACACCTTCCGGGCTGGCAAACCTGAGAGGGCCATCGATGAGTGAAGAAGACACAGTGACGGTTTCGCTAGAGAGACTGACAAGATTCTATTTGCTGAACCATTTCCTGCTGCACAAGGCAGAGAACCGTGACCTCGTGGAGGTTGCAGGCGGGGTTTGTGGTTTGCATTCACAACTGCCTCTGACGCCGTATTATTCACTTTGGAACCGTGTGAAAGAATTCAAGCCGGAAATGTTGGACGAGGCTCTTTACCGAGAGAAGAGTCTTGTGAAAACGTGGTTCATGAGGGGAACCCTCCACATAATCCCCTCAACGGACATGGCTGCCTACCACCATGCGCTGAAGCGAATGTGGTTCGAACACCACGGAAGATACATGAACAAACCTGACTGGCCAGCACGCAAACAACGCGAAAGGCTCATCTATCCCAAGATAGTCGAGGCACTTGCCGAGGGGCCACTGCGCAGAAAGGAACTGAACGACAGAACTAGACTCTTGATGGAAGACGCCGCTAAGCCCTATGCAAGACTTTTCTCAGCGTGGGGCAGCATCCTGAAAGAAACCAGCTACCTAGGCCTAACCGTGTACGCTGAACCCTGCGGTAAAGAAGCCTGCTTCGTAAGGCTAGCCCAGTGGTTGCCAAGCCTAAGCCTAGGCGAAACAAACGAGACTCAGGCCAGAGAACAGCTGTTGCTCAAGTACCTGCGCTGCTACGGACCTGCCTCTGCACAAGACTTCGCCTGCTGGAGCGGTATTCCTACAAGCGAAGCAACAAACACAATCAAAGCTTGTGTTGCTGTTTTGCAGCAGGTCAAAACTGAAGAAACGGGGAAAGCCCTCTGGATGCTGAGGAAGGGCCTCAAAAGCTTCTTGAAGCTTGATCTGGAAGAAGAGGCGCCGCCCTGCCTGCTGCCCAAATACGACTCTTACCTATTGGGCCACAAAGACAGGACCCGAATCATTAAAACCCAACACCTCCAACAAGTCTATCGACCAGTAGTCGGCGAAGTAGCCGCCACCCTACTCATCAACGGACACATAACCGCAACATGGACCACCAAGAAAACAAAGAAAACACTAGCAATCAACATAAGGCCTCTTGAAAAGATGCCCACAGATACCATCGCCAAGCTTGAGCCAATAACCAAAGGCTTGGGGCAGTTCCTGAACATAGAACATACGGAGACTAAGATCAACACTAAACACGCTTAGCTACGCCCCCAATTTGCATTGGATAAGGCTAAAAGCCAGCAGTTCAAGAGTTCTAGGCTGTGCCGGGGTGGCGGAGTGGTTATCGCGCTGGCCTCGAGATCTCTAGAATGAAAGGGGCCTAGACTGAGGACAGGATAGCCAGTGGGCCGCAAGACCCGCAGGGGTTCGAGTCCCTTCCCCGGCGCCACAAGAATGTATCACATGGTGCGAACTCGTGGAAGGATCTTACCACAGGATGGGCGCCAATTGGCGAGTAGTTCTAGTGTCTGATTGTGGCCAGTGCCTTCATTGGCTTTCTGTTTTGTGGTAGCGCTACAATCCTCACTTGTAGGCATCTGATGAAGTCCTCCGCAGCCTTCCTCGCTTCGCTTCGCGTCTCATAAGTCTCCTTCAGCTCAATCCACGGCAACGTCTTATCGATCTTTATCATTACGCCGTACAATATATTTCACCACACTAGGCTGGAAGTGAGTCTGAGGCTGAATCATTAAAACGGTTATGAATCCTGAATAGTTATTCCAGCTCAGCAAGCAGACTAATAGCCTTCCGTGTTGAAACATTCCAGCCATTGTGCAAGACTGAAAATCACAGCCTTCATGGCAAACAGAGGAACGCAACGGCAACCGCTGAGGCGTACGTGAATCTGGAATCTTGATTGTGGCAAGCTTCGTGATACTTATTCTGGCTTCAATAACACTATAAGGTCGAAATCCGATTCTATGTCGAAGGAGGGTTAACCATCCATAAGAAGAACGAAACGATAATGGAAAATCAGAGCTTCACATGTCCTAATCCATCATGTGGCAAGGTTTTCTCCAGCCCACTAAAAACAGAGAATCGAGCTTCTAAGAAAGGGCATTCATATGATGCGTGCCCGTATTGTCTCACGGAAATCACGATAGATGCAAGCTCACCAATCGACGAAGAAGAAGCAAAACCAGTGATGAAAACGGTTGAGATAGGGGGTCCAGGCGTGCCCAGAATGCAGGAGAAAAGGGTTCAGCCAACTATGTCGGTAGCCTGCACGCATCAGCTGGGATACCTGAGCAAACGCGCGCCAAAAGAAATGATACCTGAAGAATGCATGATGTGCAGCAGCATCGTTCAATGCATGCTCAAAAACATAGCCGAGTAGGACTACTCATGACACACATCCTTCTAAGCCCTTGGGTTTCTGGCAGGAATGAGTAGGAGACAGTTTAGTTGTCGGCCACCTTGCAGAAAAGGCCTTCGGGTGCTCTCGTGTCCGCCACGCCGCAAATGAAAACTCTAAACGCTGAAGCGGTAACGGCAATTGCCACTGGCTTTCTCAAAAGGATCGGCCACAAGGGCGGTTTGAAACCGAAGAGGGTCTCACTGGAAGAAGGCGTCTACACAGTCGAAATCGAAATGAAGAAGCTTGCTGCTATCGTTCGGGTTGATTCTGAGACGCACGAGATTAAGGAATATGAGATACAGGCGAAAGGCGAAGAGGCACCACTACAGTCGATTTCACCTAAAACCATCATAATAGTATTCGGAATATCGACCAGCGTCCATGTCACATTGTCTTTCGTGTTCAAGATGATCGGAATCTAGAGCATATCGCCCTTTATAATCTCCGATTCATAAACGCTGAATGAATTTGTGCTCGAATAGTCGTTTTGCGGACAGGCGAAGATGTATGAAGGCCACTGTGGCTGTCTTTCTGCTCACCTTCGTGGCAGTCATTATCGGCGCGCGCGCTTTGGAAGGCTGTCTACTTCTCTTCCTTCCGCTTTCTTTCCGACTTCTTCTCTTCCTCAGCTTTTAGTGGTTCGGGTGTGGCTTCTTTCTTCTCTTCTGCCTCGCTTGTGAATTCTTCTATCGGTTTCGGTGGCGGTGTTGTGGCCATTGTCCAGCCTATCCATGCGCCTATGCCCGTTACGGCGATGAATGCAATCAGGACTGGCACGGCGACGGCCCAGAATCGGACGATAGCTGCAAAATCCTCGTCTACTGCCATCCCGAACACTGAAAACCATATTGGCCCTGGCCAGACGAGTGTGATGAAGTATAGAATACCGACTACAGCGCATACAATGAATATTGCTCCGCCTATTGACTGATCCTTACTGACCATGTATGAATCACCATATGTTAGCCTTGTTTATCTCTCTACACCTTTTAAAGCTTACCATACCTTCAGACCCGAAGTTATATCGTTCCCATCTCCCAGGCTGAAAGATACTTCTTCTGTTCGCCTGTCAACTCGTCTATTTTGATTCTCATCGATTTAAGTTTCAGCTTGGCCACGTTTTCGTCTATTGTGGCGGGCACTTGATAGACTCTGGGGGGCTGTTTGGGTGTTTTGGCTATGTGTTCGGCGCAGAGGGCTTGGTTTGCGAACGACATATCCATCACCTCTGACGGGTGACCTTCAGCAGCGGCTAGGTTCACGAGTCTTCCTTCGGCCAGAAGATACAGTTTTCTTCCGTCTTTAAGGGTGTGCTCTTCCAGGTTTGTTCTCATGGTTCTTTTTGACTTGGCCATTGCTTCGAGGCCTTTTACGTCTATTTCGACGTTGAAGTGACCGCTGTTTGCGAGTATGGCTCCGTCTTTCATTGTCTGCATGTGTTCCTTTCTTATGACGCTCACGTTGCCTGTGGCGGTGATGAAGATGTCGCCTATGGTTGCTGCCTCAGCCAGAGGCATCACGCGGAAGCCGTTCATGGCCGCTTCGAGTGCTCTGAGGGGGTTCACTTCGGTGATTATGACGTTCGCGCCCATCCCTTGGGCTCTCTGGGCTATGCCTTTTGCGCACCATCCGTATCCGCAGACCACGAAGTCCTTGCCTGCCAGAAGTATGTTTGTAGCCCTGAGCACACCGTCTATGGTGCTTTGCCCAGTGCCGTAGCGATTGTCAAACAGATACTTCGTGTAAGCGTCATTGACCGCCATTATTGAGTATTTTAGTGCTCCAGCTTTTTCCATGGCTCTCAATCGGAGGACGCCGGTCGTGGTTTCTTCTGTTCCGCCCTTGATGTATTGCAGGGCTTCCGTTCTCTTGCTGTGCACGGTGCCCACGAGGTCTGCGCCGTCGTCAAGCGTTATGGCCGGCTTATGGTCCAGTGTTCGTTCGACGCACCAGTAGTATTCGTCCGTCTTTTGCTCACGCCATGCGAACACATGTACGCTTTCTTCTGCGAGGGCAGCTGCCACGTCATCCTGTGTGGAAAGAGGGTTTGAGCCGCACAGCGCAACGTTGGCGCCGCCGGCGAGGAAGGTTTCGATGAGGACTCCTGTTTCCTTCGTAACGTGTAAGCATGCGCCCAAGGTCAGACCTTTCAGCGGTTTCTCTTTGCTGAACCTTTCCTTGATTTGGCATAAAACAGGCATGTGCTTCGAGGCCCATTCTATCTCTAAATGCCCTTTGGAGGCCAGAGACGGGTCTTTGACTTTGAAGCTTTCCATTATGTCTGCCTTCTCCTATGTTGATTCATGACTTGACTATTTAACGTTGGCGTCCAGCTTGTCACGAAGGCTTTCGGAAGACGAAGACCACTGACGGCTCAGAGACTAGGCTACCGGTTAGCGCGCGCGCGATACTGTTTGGATAGTGTAGACAAGGCTTTCTGGGTTCTGCCGGTGCTGGGGTTTTTGGACGTTGTGTCAACGTTGTATATGATGTCTCTGGGATACCATTCCAAAGTGCTTGAGGTCGGCTTGTTCGCGCGGGTTTCTGGCGCCTCTAGCCTTGTGTATGGGTTTGCCGTTCTCTACCTGTTTGGCCTGACCGCGATTGCGTACGCGTTGTGGTATGTGAAAGGCAAGTGGGTGGACCCACGCTATTCTGCTGACAAGGCGATTTTCCTGCTTCTCGTTGTGATCTTGTGTATTCTCTACGTGGGGGTTACTGCGGCGTTCGCGGGTAACCTCCTGTTGCCATATGTCGTCGACGGCTCCATTTCGCAGGTGGCGTTGGCTTTTGTGTTGTATTCGAGCACGGCCTTCAGCTTGGGCCTCTATATCTGGCACGACGTTGTTGCCTGGGTGAGAACGGATGGAGACGGGAAGAAATAGAGGCCTCAGAGCTTTCGATGGAACCTCTTCAAGCGCACGCTAACCTGATGAAGTCGAGCACGTCAAAGAATAAATAGGGTTACTCATTAGAATCTATTGTCTGCGGCGGTTAAGTTGAGCGTCAGAACCTTGGAGGACCTGCGGCAAAAGCTCAAAGAGATGGGCTGCTCCGATAGAGCAGTCCAAGAGATTCTGAAATGGTTCACACCAAGCAGCTCCGACCTCGACTAGCGAGGCCAAAGGCATACGCATTCTCAAAACGGCCCATGGTCATTTGGGGCCTTTTGGCACTTAGCCGTTCTGCTTTCTGTCTTTCATTTCGCGCGCGCTAATGCCATGTCGAAAAGCCTTGCGACCTGCGTGCTTATTGGGAGGCCTAGAAGCAGGCTCTTGAGACTGACCGGGTAATAGTGTGCTGCAAAAGGCTCAAGCTTTTTAGCTTCTTCCAACCAGATGTGAAAATTCTCAACTTCTATTCTGAGATCTTCTCCGGCTTGGTAGTCAGCTCTTTCGTAGGCCTCTTGGCGTGTTCTAATCGTTTCATCCATGTCTCTCCGGCCATATTCTTCGTAGAGTCCGAAGCTTGTTGGCTGGCTCTCTTGGATTCCGTAGGCGGCAATTTCGGCTACGCGTTCGTCGGTTTTCGATTGCATGAAAAGTGCTTTCTGGACCTGGGATATCTTGTTTGTGAAGGCTCAGTTCATATTGAGAGTCCATGCGGAACATGTGGAAATGTTCAAAACGGAGGAATTCTCATAATCCTTCATGACAGGTTGTGTGCTGGTCTTTCGGCGCAATCAGTGCCTGCCACAAAATTTTAATCTTGCTTTGTCTCAAATCGGTGGCAAGAGGTGTCCAGTTGAGGGAACCCTTTGCCGAGTTTATCAAAACGGAGCTAAGGACTAATGCTCTGCTGATTACGTGCGGACTCCCGGGAACCTGGAAGACTGAGACCTCAGAGGAGATATCCAAAACCAAAGGATACACAATCCTCCGAAGCGACCTGATCAGACTGGAAGTCCTCAAGAACGAGGATATCTTTGACGAGAGAGTCGCGTCAAACATGAGCAAACGACTGTCTGTTTACGATGAGCTGTTTCGCCGAGCAGACGATCTTGCACAGAAGAGCAAGGGAGGCGTGATTCTGGATGCCACGTTTGTCACTCAGGAACTGCGAAGGCGTGCCGCCGAAATTGCTGCAAGGCACGGTATGACTTTTGTCATTCTTCAGACTCACTGCTCCGAGAAGGCGTCGCTTTCGAGAATCTTGAGGAGGACCAAAGAAGAGTACGAGTCAAACGCCTTGACCAAGGAGGCCTATCTCAGCAACAAGAAAAGGTTTGAGCAAGTAGACCTGGACGACCTGAAAAAGAGGCTTCCACAACTCGAAATAGTGCACTTGACAGTCAACACAGAACATGATGCCCCAGAGGACTGGTTCATAACGGGGATGGAAAAGAGGCAGCCGGGCACAGTCTCATCATGAGAATAGACCTGCATATTCACTCGAATTGCTCTGACGGAAAGTGGACTGCCGAGGAAATCGTCAAAGAAGCCAAGGCTCAGAATATCGGACTAGTATCGATCACGGATCACGACTCGATAGCTTGTCAAGAGGCCGCTATTGCTCTGGCAAGAGCAAATGGAATCCGCTACATTTCTGGCGTCGAACTGAACGTAACCTTCTCGCATCTCAAATATCACGGAGACAAACCAGTATCGCTGGATTTCCTCGGCTACCAGTTCGATACAGAGAATGGGGAGCTAAGGGATAAGCTCCAGCTAATAGCTCAACGTCGAGAGGAAAGGGTTGCCAAGATTCTGGGCATTTTGAATGCAGAGTTTGTGAAAGAAGGAATTGAGAAGCTAACGAAAGATGACTTGAGCAAGATTCAGGCTTCTGCCGACGGAGTGCTCGGGAGGCCCCACATAGCAGGCTACTTGATCGAAAAGGGAATAGTCAGAACCACGCAAGAAGCCTTCGATAGGTACCTTATGAAGTGTGACGTTCCCAAATTTCCTCTCCCCCTTGAGGAGGCTTCGAGGCTCGTGAGAAATGCCGGAGGAAGAATAGTCTTAGCTCATCCTAACGATAGTCACGGAACCTCACTTGTGACTCTGACCAAACCGCTATCCGAACAGACAGAGATAGTAAGAGAGTCAATGTTAGCATACATTGATGGTGTAGAGTGCTGGCACTCCAGAAACGACGCCCAAACCACGAACCACTACATGGAGTTTGCCAGAAAACATGGGCTAATAATGACTGGAGGAAGCGACTGCCACCAAAAACCAATCCTCATGGGAACAGTGGCAATCCCCGCATACGTGGCTGAGCAATTCGGCTCTAGGTGAGTTTCTGGTCAAAGCAAACCTGCATAGTTAAAGGCCAGTTTGAAGTATGCATTCGCTTCCTCTTTCGTTGCGCTCTTTTCCTCGTTACCCACGTTTGGGTCTTTGAGTTTGAAACCTGTGACTTTTCCTCTTACGTAGGCTCGGTAGCATTTGTAGAAAGGAAGAAGCTTCGTCAGCTCTTGATCTCCGGAGTACTTGACATATCTCTCGACGAGGAAGCTAGACAGGGTGTTCCGTTTCTTGAAGTCCAAGTCCATGGCTAGGAAGGCGATGTCGGAGGCAACGTCTGAATACCTGAATCTTTCGTTGAATTCTATCGCATCGAAAATGTAGATGCGGTCCACGGCAAAGATGTTGTCCGAGTGTATGTCTCCGTGGCAGTCTCTAACTCGGCCTTCCGCCATTCTCTTCTCAAAGAGCGACACGTTCCGCTTCATAAAATCTTCTATTCTCTCACGTATCAGCTCGAAATCCCTTGCAGGTATCGTTTTGTCGACAAACTCTCGAGTTTGGTCGAAATTCTCTTTCCAGTTTGTTTCTATCATGGCCAGCGAACCGAACTCGCTTATCCGCTTGTTCGTTTCAGCCTTTGAATGGAATTCTGTGACGATTCTAGCTATGCCGTCAACGAGTTTGCTGCCCACTCTGTTCTGTTCGAGGAGCCTGCTCAGCATCCTTTCCTGAGGCATTCTCTTCATCTTCACGGCATATTCAACGGTTTCTCCCTTGCCTTCTATCTTGATGGTGTTTGACTTGTTGATGGGAACGACTTCGAGGTACATGTCTCCACACAGGCGCCTATTGAGTTCCAGCTCTTTTTCGCAGAAGAAGCGTCTCTTTTCGAGGGTTGTGAAGTCCAGGAATCCGAAGTCCACGGCCTTCTTGACCTTGTAGACAAAGCTTCTGGTTAAGAAGACAAAGGATATGTGAGTCTGGGTCAGTTCAATTTGACCTGGGTCTTCGTCATAAGCTTCAGGCTTCATTAGAGCTTCCGCAACTTGCTTCTGAACTGACATCGTTGAATCAGCCTCCTTTGAGGTGCCAGGCAACCCTTCTGTTATCGACAGAAGCCTCACTGGGCCATATAAGCCTTGAAGGATGAGGCCCCAACAGCACTTGACGTTGAGCAACCATAAGATCGCCTCCGAATCCGGAAATGACTGCTGATACTACAGGGCAAGAACCAGAGGCGTGTGCGGGAGATTCTGCAGGCGGTCGTTCGGCGCAGTGTTCATGTTCTCGCGATGTGGTTTAGTACGGCGTCTGCTTGTTCTTTGGTGATGTGGCTTGTTTTGTGGAGGCTTTTGACTAGATCTGAGACTTCGGCGAGGGCGTGAACCGTGTAGCCTACTTTTTCGAGGTTCTGCTTGCCGCCCTGTTCCCTGTCCACAACGACCATGACGTGCCTGATGCGCGCGCCAAGCGCCTCCAGAGGCCTGATTCCCTCAACCTTAGACAGGCCCTCGCTGATCACGTCGTCGAAGAACAGCACACAATCGCCGTTGGCCATTGGTGCGCCTGCGATTCTGCCTGTTACGCCGTAGGCTTTGTTTTCCTTTCTCACCACGACGCAGGGCAGGCTAAGCAGGCAGCCTATGCTGGGCAAGATCAGCGCGCCCTTCAGCTCTATCGAAGCCAGCTTATCAATCCTGTCAACCGCCACTACCCGCCTGACCTCAGCCGCCGCAGCCTCAGCCACACAGCACAGATCCCTCGGAGAGGAAAGCAAACACGCCAAATCAACATAGTACGGACTAGAGGCACCTGACTTTATCTTGAAACTGCCAAACTTCAAACACCCCGAGCGAAAAGCGCACTCGCTACGCGGGACACAGAATCCTCAGCCAAACCAAACCCTCCAAACACACTATCCCAACCCAAATTTAACACTTACCAAAACAATCACCCAAATCGAAGCGTGTCCCGTCTCATCCTCAGAGAAGAAAAAGCAGAAGGAGGCGTCTAAAAGCAGAATGCTCAGAAAGGGGTTGGAAACTCGACAGAAAGGCCTAGGGGGCAGGTCTCGTATTGGCTCAAAATCAGCGCAACAGCATGTAACAAAACAGTGGGGAGGGGGGTAGCATCTATTGACTGTTTTTGGGTGCAATAGATAGCATGAAGCCTCAGTTGCAGTTGAACCTATATGTAGGGAGCAAGAATCTTTTCGAGCCCGTGTGTTCTGCTTAACTAGCCAATGTGCCTAAGCAGTAGTCTGAAACGCCTGAAATGCGTTGCTCGCCCTCTATGGACTACGCAGAAAGCATAACGGTAATGTTTATAACCCATCGTTCTCATTGCTAGAAGACGCAAAGCGGAGATATCAATGGGACACCGTAAGACGCATGCTCCTAGACATGGTTCGCTCGCTTATCTGCCTAGGAAACGTGCTAAAAGCTTACTGGCCAGAGTACGCTACTGGCCAAAGATAACGGCGGGAACGCCTAGACTCTTGTGCTTCATGGGTTACAAGGCAGGAATGACCCACATATTCGCTATAGAAGACAAGAAACGTTCTCCAGACTTCGGAAAAGAAGTTATGCGCCCCGCTACTGTTCTTGAAGCCCCACCTATGATAATATGTGCCATCAAAGCCTATACGAAGACTCCATACGGCTTAAGGTCGCTGACCGAAGCCTGGCTCAAAGACCCGCCAAACGATCTGGAACGAGTCTTCACGCTACCAGAGAACTTCAACACAGACGAAAGCCTCAAAAAGATCACGGAAAGCCTCGACAAAATCGCCAGAATCCGTGTCACAGCCATAACCCAACCCAGACAAACCAGCGTACACAAAAAGAAGCCAGACATCGCTGAAATCGAAGTTGGCGGAGGAACCATCCAACAGCAACTAGAATACGCAAAAGGTCTTCTCGGCAAAACAGTGCCTCCCGCAGAAATGTTCAAAGACGGCCAATACGTCGACATCGCATCAATATCCACAGGCAAAGGCTTCCAAGGACCTGTAAAGCGATGGGGCGTAACAATACTCCAAGCCAAAGGCAGAAAAACCAAACGAGGCGTTGCCACTCTAGGGCCATGGAACCCGCATCATGTTACATACAGCGTACCCAGAGCAGGAAACATGGGCCACCACCAAAGAACCGAGTACAACAAGCGCATCCTCAAAATCGGCGCCGACGGAAAAGAAGTCACGCCAAAAGGAGGTTTCATCAGATACGGCGAAGTCAAAGGCCCCTACATACTCCTCGAAGGAACAATAGCCGGACCCGAAAAACGCACCATAAAGCTCCGCTACCCCGCACGCCTGCCGAGAAACGCTCCCGAAGAACCGCCACAAGTCACGCTCATATCCCTCGAATCCCCGCAAGGAAAGTAAACGGTGAGAAACGATGCCCAGAAGGACTGCCAAAGTCTTTAACCTCGAAGGAAAATCAGTCGGAAAAATAGACCTCCCTCCAGTTTTCGCCACACCGCTGAGACCAGACGTCATCAAACGAGCAGTCCTCGCCATACAATCAAGCAGACTACAACCGCAAGGCAGAGACTACATGGCTGGAAAACGAACGACGGCTGAATCACGCGGCACAGGCTTTGGCATATCAAGAGTGCCCAGACTAAAAGGTGGAGGAGGAAGAGCAGCTTTTGCCCCCGGAACAGTAGGCGGACGACTGGCATTCCCTCCGACCTCCAAGAAGAGAATCGTCAAACAGATTCCCAAGAAGGAAAAACGCCTCGCACTAATGTCTGCGATAGCTGCAACCGCATCAAAAGAAACCGTAGTTGCTAGAGGCCACTCAATCGAGGACATAAAGGAAACCCCAATAGTAGTCACCAACGACCTTGAAGACCTGAAGAAAACCAAGACAGTCGAAGAAACACTTATACGCCTAGGCATACTGTCCGAACTCTACCGAATAAAAGAAAGCAGAAAAGTCCGCGCTGGAAAAGGCAAACGCCGAGGCAGAAGACTGAAACAAGCCGTTGGCCCACTCATAGTGGTGAACGAGAACAGAGGCATAGTAGAAGCAGCTCAAAACATACTAGG
>CAYHAK010000003.1:0-79814 GCA_964354625.1 uncultured Candidatus Bathyarchaeia archaeon | reverse complement strand
CACTACCAAAGTATACTCTGAACTCGTTAAATGGCTTTTGAAAGAGAGTTCTATGAGCTAGCGCACACAAATACACTTCGTTGGCAGATGAGCTGATGCCATAGAAGATTCTATCACAAGCGCTTTATGCGGCCTAGACTCTATTCATTCATAGAGGTCAGGAGAAGCAATGTTTGGGAGAACAGCATCTGCAATAATAGTGATCGCTATGCTCTTAACGGGCCTATTGACGTCCACATTCAACGTTCACGCGGTCAAGACTGAACCTTTGACGATGACAATTCCCAGTGCTTCTGCAGCTCAAGGAGCCATAAACATGTTGAATCAACAGCCTACGAGTGGAGCTAGCGTTGACTGGTGGCCAACGTTCCACCACGATTTAACCCATAGCGGATTTTCGACTTCAAGTGGACCAGATACGAATGACATAGCGTGGGCTTATCCCACAGGAGGCTCTGTTCGTTCTTCTCCAGCCGTTGTCGATGGCTTAGTTTTTGTGGGGTCAGACAATAGCAAAGTGTACTGTCTAAATTCGACGACAGGCGATCTCGTCTGGTATTACCAGACTGGTGGTTGGGGAGTAAGATCTTCGCCATCAGTTGTCAATGGCATGGTCTATGTTGGATCAGGTGACCATAATCTGTATTGCCTTGACGCAACAACAGGGGTACTGAATTGGTCATATCACACTGGTGCGAGTATTCAGTCTTCGCCTGCTGTATCGAAAGGTTTGGTATACGTAGGGTCTCACGATGGCTACACATACTGTCTCAACGCTTCAACAGGGCATCTGGTCTGGCGTCAGATAACAGGAGCTATGTTTGTCCTGTCTTCACCTTCAGTCGTCAATGACAGAGTTTACATAGGTGGCGGCAATGATAGCTACTGTCTTGACGCAACAACAGGCCAGATTATCTGGAGGTTTACAACTGAAGGCCTAGTTTTGTCGTCTCCTTCTATCGCCTACGGAAATGTTTATATTGGCTCCGATGGAAACGGCAGCAACGTCCATGGCAATTTCTATTGCCTAGATGCTTCAACTGGTGAACTCGTCTGGAGCTTCTATCCATACTCGCGCCCAACAGCTGGTTGTGCGGCGGTCTTAAACGGCAGAGTGTATATTGCCTGTGGTCCGTGCGTTCACTGTGTCAACGCTTATACGGGTCAGGAGCTTTGGCGCAGCGCAGCTAGGGGTGGTCCAGCTTCGGCTCCTGCTATTGCCGAGGACAAGATTTACGTGGGAGGTAGCGCAATCTCATGTTTGAATGTCTCCACTGGAAAAACCATTTGGAGCAGTGATGAAACACATCACACAGAGTCTTCTCCCGCGGTTGTCAACGATAGGGTATACGTGGGCTCCACCGACGGTAATGTCCTTTGTTTCGCATACACGCCTCGCCATGACTTAAGAATCTACAGCGTTGATTCAACGAAGACAGTTGTCGAGGAAGGGAGAACAATAGAAATTGCTGCAGTCGTAAGGAACGACGGAGACTACTATGAAGCTTCCAACGTAACTCTTCTTGTCAACGACACCATACATGATGTGGAGGCCTTGGGTTTGCAGAGCGGAAACGCAACGACAGTTGTTTTCACATGGAACACTACGGGGTTCGCCAAAGCTCGCTATATAGTAAGTGCATGTGTGACTCCGGTGCCTGGAGAAACAAACACGACTGACAACAGTTTGACTTACGGCACGGTTACCGTTACCATTCGCGGCGACGTTGATGGTGACTTTAACGTTACTATTCTGGACGTAGTAAGAATAACAAGTGCGTATGGATCTGGGACCGGCGACCCTCAGTTTAGATCTGACTCTGACCTCAACGAGGACGGAGAAATCACAATATTAGATGTAGTCATCTGCACAAGCCATTACGGACAAAAATGGCCCTAGGGCGGGTCAGTAGGGCTCTTTTTTCCAGATGTTGTATGGGCATTGACCCCAGCAGTAGCTGCTTCCCCTGTAAATGCAGCCGTTACATTCCAGCCTATCGAAATACCTTCGTCTGCTCATTTCCAAAACTCGCCGTCATCTAGACATTCACGCTTGACCTTCATGTGCCTTCTCTCAGTCATTCAGTTTCTGACGCTCAACTTCAGGCACGCGCTCCCTTTCCTTTTGTTCCGCCAAGGCTTCTTCAATTAAGGCCAGCGCGTGCGCCTCTTAGCCTCCAGTGGAGGCCTTCCTTTTCCAGTTCAGTCGCCATTACTGGGTAATCTCTGGTCTCCCGCATCAAGCGGAAAGTACTCCAGGCGGCTGTAGTAGACTGGATCAGGGCCCACTTCGACGTTTGCCTGCCTTACTGACTCTTTTATGGTCTTCCCATCCGAAAGCAGATGCTGAAGCAAGTTCATGGCTGCAGAGTCGGTGTGATCCGCCAGCACCGGACCCGTCCAGCTAATGTAGACCCTTGCCCCCTTGTCGATGAAAGCTTCTGCAGTGCTCTTGTACTTCAGCCCATCACACCCCATCATGATGACCGTGGCATTATTGAAAGAGCCCCTCATGCAATTCCTAACAAAGCCAGGCGTTATAGCAAAATACTCCGGCGAACCCTCATAGTACCTTGCAGTCACCACCTCATCATTGAGCTGCTCAAGAACATATTTCGACTTGCTGTACGGCTCAGAAGAAAAAAGGCTGACTATGGGAACCTCATTGCCATCCTTGACGAGCGGCGCTGAATGAACACGGAGAACGATCAGACTGTAGCCAAGCGCAGGCAAGTTACGGTAGAAGTCAACGGTAACCTTCTCGCCCCGGTAGTAGTCTACGGTGTAGTTATCTTGTTCTAGAGCATTTGTTGCGTTTTCTATGAGGTAGGAGTTGGGGCCTCCTGATTGCGAAAGGCCTTCTTGGTCAACTATCGCCGCTCTTAGTTGACCCGCTGTGATCGTTTGGCTTGGGTTCTGCCACGAGTATATTGCAAGGCTTGAAATGGCAATTACGGCTGTGAGAATCGCCGCCGCCAACGTGATGGTTAGGCGACTGTTTCTTTCCTGCTGTTCACGAATCCTCTGTTTCATTCCGAGCAGCTTCTCTTTGTTCCTCACATTCATTGTTAGTTTTCATGCAAAAAAAGGTTGGAGGATGGACTGAAATAGATGGTTCTCATTGCTTCTCTTTTCTGCGTGCGGCACGCTTAGCCCAGACTACTCCTGCAAATGTTGCGACCAGGATCGCCGAGGTTAAGCCAACAAAGCCGAAGTAGGGAGCCAACAGGGCTGGTTTATCGGCTAAGACAACGTATCCGCCCACGGAAGTATCATTCAGTCGCTCGCCTGGATCCCAATCATATTTGTCCCCAGCTACTCCCCCATGAGTATATTTCTTTACGCCTGCTGGAATTGCCTTGATCGTTTCGAGCGCTGTTATCTTGAAGCCCCACTTGATCCCTTTGTAGTCTATAGTCACGCTCTTGCTTTGATCCCACATAGCTAGATACAAGTGCGCTTCCCAAAAGACTTTACGCCCAAAGCTTTTAACAACCTCTTCAAAGGGACGCGCAGGACGGTCTGTAAACCTAAGCTTCACGCCGGGAGCAGCGTTCGTATTCGATTTGTTTTCGTCCTTGGTCCAATAGAAGGGTAGACCATCTTCCCAATTCTTCGCTCCCTTCCATGTTGTAGGGTCAATGTACGGCGAAGTATCACCTATTGGGTAGTTGGTGTAGACGAATTGAACCCAATGCAGTACCCATCCTGGATTCAGACTCGGTGCGCCGAAGTAGTCAACCTGAAAGTGGTTGTTGATGTCCCATTCGAGGTCATCACCTACTTGTTCAGCAAGACCTGCGTCATAGTAGATCACATCCAAACTTCCAGGCAGTTCGCCAGTAGAGTTTGTGAACGTCCATCCATCTGTTGTTGGGAAATCTTTTTTGAGCAGATCCTCTTCGGCCTTGCTGTATATGGCAGTGGATGCCGGAGACGGGTCAACATTGACGATGAAATCGTATGTCTTCCCGTCAGGCATTACCCCCACATAGCTTACTCGTCTATTGTCAGGGTCCTTGTTGGCAAGGGCTTGAGCATTTGCTGGAGCTACAATCAAGGAAAACAGAATAGCAGCTGAAAGCAGAGAAAATGTCCTCTTACTTAACGTCATACTCTCCTTCTCCATCTTCCTTTTCAATATCTCGCAGAATTCACTCTAAGTTTGATTTTGTTTAAATGCTTTGTGAAACGATCTTCTATAACGTTAAAGACAGCCATTCTTACGATTGGATGTATCATATGCAACGTTGAAGCGAAGAAAAGAGAGCAACGGCAATAGTGGCCATTATGGATAAAAATGGTCCTGACACGTCACATCGCCACACTCTTTTGACCAGCTTTATGGCGTGGCATATGAGGCACCGAAAAGCAGGCTTGTTTCCACGCCTCGGAAGCGGAGCGCGCATGCGCTTTAACGTAGCGCGCGCGCGCGCGCCGACACTTGGAGGCTTGGATTGATGAAGGGATGGTTGAAAGAATTTTGGAGTCAAGATTGAAAGGCGAGAGGGGCAGACAACACACAAGATACAGGCTTCTGGATTGCCATTTTGCTGTCAAAATACCATGTAGAGGAGTGACTAGGATTAAGAGTGGCGTAGTTGTGAGACGCTTATGGTTTCCTGGTAAGAGAATTAGAAAATGGGGCAAAAACCACACTCGCCTAACGGGGCACTTTTTGGAAGAATACAAATATGCGCTAAATAAACTGAACGAAAAAGGAGCCTGATTTGGGCTTCTCCGAAACAGGATCTTAAACAAAAGAGGAGAGATTATAACAGACAACAAAGGCGAGGGCACGCTGCACTAGCTTTGGAAACAGGCGCGTCCCCCCGTCAAAACCTTCACAATCTCAGGTTGAGAAAGGCCTAATCCTTCAAGCTTCAACAATTCCAACCGCCTAGAAACCGCATTCAAACACACCTACTCCCCTCAAATCGCAACTTTTCTTCAACCCCATCCCCGAATCCGGAGAGACTCCGACCACCACTCAGAAACCCCGCACTACCCAGTCAACTGAGACACAACAGCAGAAGGATGAAGCCTAGTGCTTCTTTGTTTCTCCCTTCCGCATATCAGTAACCTCAACAGGCCCCTTTGGACTGATTTCTTGTGCAATAATACACGAAAACTTGTAGATCTTAGTGCCGTTCATGAGCCAGCAGTCTGGAGTTAAACCTGCCTTTCCGCAGCATTGGCAGAGGAATTCCTCTTCATTCCATTCCCATTCCATCGGGACCTGAGGCAGCAGCAGTCCCTTGAACATGCCTCTTTCAACAATCAGTCCATCGGTTCCAACTTTGATCTTAGAAGGGTATTCGGTCGGTTTCTTTGCTTCTACGATCTGGGGAGGCGTGAGTACGCTCACTTCGAAAACTACGTTGTCGAGTTCGTTGAGGGTGAGGGGTTCGAAGCGGGGGTCTTGGGTGGCAGCGCTTACGGCCGAGTCGATCACTGCCTGCACGAGCGGTTCGGTCGGGTAGGGGTAACCGATGCAGCCTCTGAGTTCCTTTTCGCCGTGGCGAAGCCTGTTTATTGTGACGAAGACGCCGTTTGGCTGTTTCAATTTTTCGGATGTGCCTTCAGGTGCGGTGAGCCGTTTTCTGGTGGCTAAGTAGTGTTCGACGGTTTTGCGTGCGAGCTGGACCAGGGTTTCTCCTTCTTGCTGGGTTAGCTGGAATGCCAACTGGCGTTCACCATTTGATGAGTGACTAGAGTGTTAGTGGTGAAGTGGGTTTAAGCCTTTGAAGACAAGCAGTGTCTAGAATTTTACCGATTCTTCGGTGGCTTCGTTCTTGGTGATTATGAGGAAGTCTATTCCGTCGCCACTCATGACGTCGCGGCTTATGGCGGATTTTATGGCTTTGGTGGCGAGTTCTTTGGCTTCTTCCATGCTGAGGTTGTCTTTGTAGCCTTCTTCGACGACGCCTATGGCGATTTCGGTTCCTGAGCCCACGACTGAATATTTGTCTGGAATGACGGAGCCGAGGACATCGAGCACGAAGATGGATGGGCCTTCGTCGTCTACGCCTCCTACGAGTGTCTGCGTGATCAGCGGTGCCATTCTTCGGCTGAAAAGCAGGTTGGACATGAGTTTGGCTGCTGATCTGACGGATATTGATCGGCCTACGTCTAGGTCGAACAGTTTGGTGTAGGCTTCCATTTCTCTTGCGAGTATTTGCATGTCGGACACGAGGCCAGCGCAGGCTGCGCCTATGTGGGCGGTTAACTTGAAAACCTTCTTTCCGCCTCTGCTCATGATCATGTTGCCGTATGAAACACGCTTTTCAGAGGCGAGAACAACACCTTCTTTGAACACGACACCTACGGTGGTGGCGCCTGGAACCCACATGTAACCGCCTTGAGCTTGCTTTTCCACATAAACCACCCTTTTGCGTTGTTATGCACGGACATGCTATTAAACTTAATGCGTCGGAAATGGAGGCGTCTCCCGCAACATTCCCTCTTTTTTTTGTCGTCTTGATGAGCTTCATCATCACTTTGTTTGCTCAGCAACAGCGTCATAGAAGACAGCGCACGCGTTTCATCTAATGCGTCGAGAACCACGTCCTATTGCGCCATACCTGCAAAAGGCGATTCAGTGTTTTTGTAGGAGATTTCTTCAGAAATCTTAAAGGCCTACCCCCTTAGGGCGCGCTAAACATGTTTGGTAAGGCGAGTGTGCTCAATCGCAACCTACCACATACGTAGCTACAGTGTTCGTTTGTTTTTCTGTCTTCGACAGTTTCTACTTGACCACCGCCGATACCTTCGCCATGAGCGCCTCGTGCCTTTCGCACTGAGGAGCGGGAAGACCACGGCTTTTGCGACTTGTACAGCATAAGGCGATGCATTCACCAGGATGTTGACGGGCGGTTGGACCATTTCCCTGCTTCCATATCTGGCTTCTTCTATACCGTTTCCCTCAGGAATGCGATGGGAAAAGGAAAAGGAAAAAACCAACATGGAAAAGTGCGAAAGGAACAGGAAGAGCGTTCCTCGTGGGAAATCAGCAAATGACAGGCTTGCCTCAATGTTGAACAATCTACCGAAGGGCCAGTCTGAAATGTTCAAAGACTCACAGGAGCACTTCAGGCGGACTTACCGTACTCAGAGAAAAAGGGCGTCTACAAACTTGAGAACAAACGCATAGATAAGATAACGTTTCACACTTGTCGTCACTGGAAAGCCACAACGGAATATCACAAGACCAGAGGCATTTTGCACATCATGAAGATGTTTGGACACAGAAACATCCAAAACACGCTTCTGTACACACAGCTTGTGAGCTTTGAAAGCGATGAGTTCCATACCACCGTAGCCGAAAACGTAGAAAAAGCATGCAAACTAATAGAAGCTGGATTCGAATACGTCACAGGCGAATACGCCGACGGGCGGAATAATCGCGCGGTCTGCGCGCGCGAGAGCTAATATACTTAACGTTTCCATAGAATGAGGTATCGAGTGTGAACGTGATGATTGACGTATACGTTGAGGAGGAAGGCGGCGTGTGGTTCGGTGCGGCTTACGAGGGCGAGAAGGTTCATGCAACTTGGTTCGGCCGCAACCAGAAACAGACGTTGCGGGGGCTGACAGGCAACATGCCGAAAGCCGCGAGCTACCAGCAGATGTCGCAACCGTCTGCGTTTGGAAGGAGCGTGGTCGCCGCGATTAAGGATGTCGAGGCGGGCAGGGACGTTTCGACGCGGTTCAAATTGGCGACTGAGCGTTTGCCTGCGTACACGGCGAAGGTGCTTGAGGCCGTTTATGCTATTCCGACAGGTTATGTGGCGTCATATGGCGGTATCGCGAAAGCCGTGGGCGGAGGTGCGAGAGCCGTAGGCAACATCATGGCTGGAAACCCGTTCGCGCCCATCGTGCCCTGTCACCGCGTTGTTGCGTCAGGCTTTGGACTTGGCGGCTATGCAGGTGGCTTGGATGCAAAACAGAAGATGCTGAAGCGGGAAAGGCGGGGATTCCGTGAGGCGAAGGAGATCCTGGTCAGAGGTGGGAAGCTGAAGGTTTTTCCAGTTGAGCAAGTGGTGAAGAAAGCCGAGAAAAAGTGAGGCCGCGCAGCGGCTGGCTGTTTGCGCGTGGCCGAATTTCTAACCCTGTATATAGGTCAACCGCCTCTGAGGCTAGTAAAGCGTTTGCGTCTACTGAACCTCCTTTCGGTCAGCAGGATGGTCCCTCCGCCGTTCTTGAACAAGCTATTGCGCTGAAAAACAGCCAAAGCGAGATCTACCACATGGTTTTTGGCGGCGTGTGGTTTTGGCGCAAGTGCTAAATGCGTGTTGTGACAACGAAGGGTTCGGTGGTGTTTGTTGGTTAGGCGTGGGCTTTATGTTGGACGTTTTCAGCCTTTTCATCTTGGGCACCTGAGTGTTGTTGAGAAGATTCTCGATGAGGTTGACGAGCTTGTCATCGTAATAGGCAGCGCGCAATACAGCCACAACGTGGATAATCCATTTACGGCCGGCGAGAGGCTCGTTATGGTGAGAGACGTTCTTAAGGAGGCGGATGTTGACCTTAAGCGCGTGTGGATCATACCCGTACCCGACGTGAATTTGCACATGATGTGGGTCGCCGAAGTAGAAGGCTACACGCCGAAGTTCACGGTAGTCTACACGAACGAGCCGTTGACGCGAAGACTGTTCACGGAGGCTGGATACAAAGTCAAGGCCATACCATTCTATGACAGACAGGTCTACTCTTCGACCCTCATAAGAGAGAAGATGATCAAGGGTCAGGGCTGGAAGAAGCTTGTTCCGGAAACCGTAGCAGCCTTCATAGAGCAAACAGATGGAACCAACAGACTCAAAGACCTACACAAAAAAGACAAACAATAACTCGCGCGCGCTTATTTCTGGGCATGATCAAACTTTCAAGTACGAAATATGTAAAGCTCTATGAAGTCACAGGCTTCACAGAGGATCTGCTTCGCGTTAACTGCAGTGGAATATCAATTTGTCTCCGCTTCTTATACCAAGTAACTCAGCTGCATTTCCTCGGCTTGCGGATATCTCCAGAAAACCGTGACTTCCAAAAGTGGCCAGTAGCTCGTTTCCTTCTACGTCGGAGTACGTCCTGCACAGCTTTACCATCAATTCACGGTTTTCAAGTCTGACATGAAGACAGCTTCCGTCCGGCAGTTGTCCAAAGTCTGCACGTTCGAGGTTTGTGATGACATTTCCGAAGTCGTCTACGTGGATGGCTTCGCCTATCCATGCGTTTTTTCTTCTTACGACCCTCGCATAGCTTGGCTTTACAATTATCTTGACGCGTTTTCCGATTTCCTCAAGTCTTGTTCCATTTGCCATATGTGCTGCTGTTGGTGCGAACATGTCTCTTCCGTGGAAGGTGTTGCTGATTCGTGGCATCATGAGATTTCTATTTGTCATTTCACGTATCTGTATTGGCTTGTCGTTTCTGATGGCGAGTATGAGTATGCCGTTATCTGGGCCTAAGTAGTAGGCGTTTTGGGTCTGTATGACTACAAGTTCTCGTTTTGTGCCTACGCTTGGGTCTACGACGGCCACGTGTATCGTGCCTTTCGGGAAATAGGGTGCGGCGCAGGCGAGCACGAAGGCAGCCATGCGTATGTTGAACTTCTCAATCTCGTGACTAACATCCACTATCGTGGCCTCAGGGCAGATGCTCAATATGACGGCCTTCATCTCCGCAACATACGGGTCGCGCAAACCAAAATCCGTGGTCAACGTGATAATAGGCCTAGCCATGAAGCTCATTTTATATGCAGTCGGCCATAATTAGCTTTCCAAAATCAAGGCGAAAGGAACGGCAAATGCCCATCAACACCCGACTCACGTCGAAAGACTTGGCCTTAGCCGTCATGTTCACGGCCCTTTATGCGGTGCTGGGCGTGATGAAGATCAGCCCCATAATCGGCCTGCAAGGCCAAGCCATAACCGCCGCCGCCATCATCGCACCACTGATAGGCATAGTCCTAGGCCCATACCTGGGCTCGCTGTCCGCGCTGCTCGGAGGAGTAATCGGCTTCTCCCTCGGTTTCCTCTCGCAGCCAAGCTTCGCCGCAGGCATCGCCGCTGCGCTGTGCGCAGGCTTGATCCGTGACCGCAGACGCGTTCTTGCCTTGTTGTTGTATGCTGTTCTGTGGCTTGCGTTGGCTTTCTATCCGACGGTGGGGCCTCTGCGGCTCTACCCCGCATACCTTGTGTTCCAAGCAATAGGTCTCATAATCCTCACCCCGCCGTCTCAATCAACGATCACGAAAGGCTTCAACTCCTACAAGGGTGCGGGGCTTGCCTTCGCCTACTTCGCAACCTGCATGGCCTCAACCCTAGCAGGTCAAATCGCCGGATCGCTGATCTTCGTGACCATGCTACAGCCTGACGTGGCCTTCTGGAGCGGAACATGGCTTGCCACTGCCATCACTTACCCTGTGGAGCGGCTCATAATCGCCATTTTCGCCTCAATTATCGGTCTATCGCTCCACCGAATACTGAGATCAGCTAACCTTTTGCTTTCCCCGATCCCCGAGTGTCAGCCTGAAAAACACCCATGAAAGCGCACTCGCCTGCAGACATCCTCATGTCTCCCGCATCGTAGACGCCATCATCGAACTCCAATGGTGCTTCGCGTATGAGCACGACGGGCGTTTTCTCCGTGGCCTCGCCCATCATCAGGTGCGCCGCAGAAGCCAAATCATCCACCACCGCATGCCGCGTAATCGCAATGGTCCTGCCGTGGAGGTCTCTACTGCTTCGGTGGTCTCGTATCGGCTTGAAGCCTGCAACCGCAAGAGCCAGACCACTTGTGCCGATCCTCAACGGTGTCAAACCACTGTCAACAACTAGGATCCCAATGCGCCTGCCCAATCTGTGCTCTATTGCTTCTCTGAAATCCTTCGTCCAACTCTTGAGCTTGGTCGGCCACAGAACCACGCAACCCTCAGGTGCATTCTTACTGTCAATCCCTGCGTTCGGCGTCAGTGTGCCGTCCTTCAACGTCAGCGTCGCTTTGTCCACGCCGCCGTAGATCGTTTCTGCCTCGCGCAATACAAGCTCCGCGAACTCGGGCGCCAGCGAATACTGCTTCGCAAGTTTCTTCGCTTTTTCGGAGGGCTCGATCTCGTTCAGTCTGGCTATGCGGTTCTGGGAGTAGGACACGATTTTCGAGGCCAAGGCCAGAACGTCTTTGTCCTGCAGTTCCAGATCTTGGGTCTTCAGCGCCTCCAGAACGATGTCAACCAAGTCGTCGCCTGCTCTCACGGTTCGAGTCTCAACCGCGTAGACCTGCACGCTCGTTCAGCCTCCGTGCACGACGGGCACGAAAACCACTTCATCCCCATCCTTGAGCAAAGGATTCAAACCGTTCAGGACGCTGATTTCCCTGCCGTTGACGAGGATGAGCATACCTGCTCTTGCGTTGTCGAAAGATAGCTTGAGTTTAGGCTCTTCTTCTGCCATCATTTCCATAGCTTTACTCAGAGACGTGGCCTTTCCGAGCTTGAGCGTAAGCTTGCCTTTGCCTGCAGAAGTCCGAAGCGAACCCACAAATTTCACAGTCACCACCAACCGCTACCACCTCACACGACCACGATCACAGAAATGTCATTCACATTCGTGCCCGTAGGTCCAGTGACAAGCAGGTCGCCCAGCTTCTCAAAAAAGTGATACGAGTCGTTCTCGGCCAGAAACTCCTCCGGCCTCATTCCCAAGCCTGAAGCTCTGGCCACTGTTCTGCTATCTGAGATTGCACCCGCCGCATCCGTAGGCCCATCCACGCCATCAGTGCTCAACGAAGCCACAACCACCCCGTCCAAGCCTCTGATCTTCAACCCAGCTGCCAACGCGATCTCCTGATTGCGACTGCCCAAACCCTTGCCCACAACCGTGACTGCTGTTTCGCCGCCTGACACGATGCCTGCGGGCTTTGAGGCTGGATTGCCTGAGGCGATGACTTCACGGCCGACTGAGGCCAGCAAAACTGCCACGTGCCTGGCCTCTCCCTCCATTGTCGCAGTCAACAAAACTGTGTTCAATCCCTCCGCCTTCAAAGCGTTACAGGCAGCTAAGCATGCGAGCCTGCTGTTGCCGATGACGACGTTGAACACCCTCTTGAAAGCGTCGTCGCCTATCTTAGGCGTTTCGGGAATATCGCCCTTCTCGCCGTCGGAGAGCACCTTTCGGATTGCCTCCGGCGTTTTGTCCCACAGCGCGTGCTTCATCAGAATGCCTATTGCGTCGCTGAAGGTTGTCGAGTCAGGCACAGTGGGACCTGAAGCAATGAAGTCCAGCGGATCGCCCACCACATCAGACAGTATCAGGTTCAAAATCGTGGCAGGATAAGCCTTCTTCGCAAGCCAACCACCCTTGAAATCCGAAATGTGCTTCCGCACCGTGTTAATCTCGTTAATCGTCGCCCCACACTTGAGCAGCGCACTCGAGATCTGCTTCTTGTCCGAGATCGTGATTTCTCCGCGGGGCAGCGGCATGAGGCTTGAGCCTCCGCCTGAAATGAGGCAGACAACCAAGTCGTCTTTCTCTGCCTGCTCGGCCATTTCGAGCATGCGGCGCGTGCCTTCAACGCCTGCCTCGTCTGGAATCGGGTGACTTGCCTCATGAAGCAAAACGGCGCGAGTCTTGCTCTTGCAGCTGCGCGGCACATTGACAAGCCCCTTCGTTATGCGATTGCCCAAGACCTCTTCCAGAGCCTCGGCCATCGGGCCGCTTGCCTTGCCGCCGCCGACAACGTAGATGTGGCTGAGCTTGCTCAGGTCAAAGGAGTACTTGTCTGCAGTCAGTGTTGAGTCTTTCAGCGTGAGTTTTGACTTGACTAACTTTCGTGGGTCTGCGGCGTTGAGTGCAGCTTCGAGGCTTTTGAGGGCCAGTGCTCGGGCCTTCCTGTTGAGCGCCGTCTCACCATTGACCACCAGCTGATCCCTATTCCTTATCACCGTCATAGAGGCAAACCAGTCAACGATTCTTTCATGGTTGATGCGTAAGTGTAATAAGTCAAGGCTAATAAACAATTCCGCGAACCTGAACAATGGTGAACCACATGCACAAACCGAAGATTTACGTCACCCGTATGCTCCCGGAAAGGGGCCTCAACATCATAAGACAGCACTTCGAAACCGAAATCTGGTCCGACTATGCACCGCCACCAAAAAGTACAATCATCGAAAAAGCCAAGAACTGCGACGCTCTCGCCTCACTGCTATCAGACAAGATAGACGCCGAGGTCTTCAACGCCGCACCCAAACTCAAAATCGTCAGCCAACTAGCCGTGGGCTTCGACAACATCGACATCCCCGAAGCCACGAAACGTGGAATCTACATCACAAACACGCCCGAAGTGCTCACGGACACGACCGCCGACTTTGCCTGGGCGCTGTTGATGGCACTGGCAAGGCGCGTGGTTGAGGCTGACACGTATGTTCGCGGCGGCCAGTGGAAAGTCGCTTGGCATCCTGCAATGTTCACAGGACGAGACATCTACAACGCCACCATAGGCATCGTAGGCGCAGGCCGAATCGGCTACGCCGTAGCCAAACGCGCCAAAGGCTTCAACATGAAAATTCTCTTCTACGACGTCATCCCACGACCCGAAATGGAAAAAGAACTAGGCGCAAAGAAAGTTGACCTAGACACGCTGCTGAAAGAGGCAGACTTCGTCACAGTCCACGTACCACTCATGAAAGAGACACATCACTTGATAAATGCGGACAGGCTGAACCTCATGAAGAAGACCGCCTACCTCATCAACAACGCACGTGGTCCCGTGATTGACGAGAAGGCCTTGTATGACGCTTTGAAGCAGGGCAAAATCGCAGGCGCAGGACTAGACGTTTTCGAACAGGAACCTACACCCGCAGACAACCCGTTGCTGAAGCTTGACAACGTCGTGGTCGCGCCGCACATTTCAAGCGCAAGCCTCGAAACCCGCGCGAAAATGTCGGAGATGGTCGCCGACAACCTCGTCGCCTTCTTCCAAGGAAAGCAACCTCAGAACCTCGTAAACGCAGACGTCATGAAAGTCAAGCCTCTGTCAAAGCTGTTCTAGCACATCAATTTCCATGCGGCGAAACTGCAATAGTTAAATATCCCCATCTTTCTACCTCTGTTTTCCTCCGAAATCAAGGTGATTCATTTGGACATTACCTTCGCGAAGAGAATGGGTTCACTAGGAACCGAAACCGCGTTTGAAGTCTTGGCCAAGGCCAGAGCCCTCGAAAAGCAGGGAAAAGACGTTGTACACCTAGAAATCGGCGAACCAGACTTCGACACGCCCAAGAACATCAAGGACGTTGCTGCAAAGGCGCTTAGCGCAGGTTACACGCACTACACGCCCTCCGCTGGCACACCTGAACTCCGCCAAGCTATAGCCGAATACATCTCCAAGACAAGAAAGCTGGACGTTGTCCCAGAAGAGGTCGTCGTGACGCCGGGAGGCAAGCCCACAATATTCAACAGCATCCTCGCGCTCGTCAACCCAGGCGACGAAGTCATGTACCCCAACCCAGGCTTTCCTGTCTACGAATCGCTCATCAACTTCGTGGGCGCCAAACCTGTGCCGATACCGCTGAAGGAAGAAAACGAGTTCAGCCTCGACCCAGAATACGTCAAAGAAAAGGTCACAAAGAAGACAAAGATGATCATCCTCAACTCGCCGGAGAACCCCACAGGCGGCGTTGTGACTAGAGATGATTTGAAGGTTATCGCTGACTGCGTGGCCAACCGCAATGACCTGTTCGTGCTGTCGGATGAGATCTACAGCCGAATAATCTACGAAGGCAAGCACGAAAGCATCACACAGTTTCCGGGTATGAAGGAGAAGACGATTCTGCTGGATGGTTTTTCGAAGACCTACGCGATGACGGGTTGGAGGCTCGGCTACGGTGTTATGAACAAGGACTTGGCGTTGAAATGCGCGCAGCTGACGACCAACTCGAACTCATGCACGAGCACCTTCACTCAGATGGCAGGCGTCGAGGCGCTGAAAGGCCCGCAGACCGAGCCCGAGAGAATGGTAGCCGAGTTCAAGAAGCGCCGCGAAGCCATCGTCCAAGGCTTGGACAGCATCAAGGGCATAACCTGCAAGAAGCCGCGCGGAGCATTCTACGTGTTCCCCAACATCACAGGCACAGGCATGGACTCCCGCAAACTGGGCGACCACCTGCTCTACAACGCAGGCGTAGCCGTGCTACCGGGCACAAGCTTCGGCAAATTCGGCGAAGGCTACCTGAGACTGTCGTTCGCAAACTCTGTCGAAAACATCAAGAAGGCCCTAGACCGCATCGCCAAGGCCCTGGAAAAGAGTTAAGCGCTTTTCTAATCTTCTATTTTTTCTCCTGTCACGGTTTCGACTATGTCTGAGGCTAGCTGGACGAGGTCGTCCGCCTGCTTGATGGCGCGTTCGCCGTCCACTTCCTCAACCTGCGACATTTGCTGGACCATGCCGTCAATGTCGATCAGGCATTTCAAAACGGGGTCCTCAACGGGCTGTGCCTTTTCGGCGGATTCTCTTACGGCGATTTCCACGAAAGCGGGTTCGCCGAAGCTGTAGTAGATGGCGTTTCGGGCTTTTCTGATGGCTTCGAGCACGAGACTGGGCGCCATGTAAGGCATCTTGCGCGCGGCCGCAAGCTCCGCTCTGGCCTCTCGCATGTACCGCAGCGCCCAACCCTTCCTGTACTCATCCATCATCCGTTGGTCAGCTTCCAATCAACGTCTCAAAAACAAAGCCTAGCCTTTCTGTTCGGCTTCTTCCGGCTCAGCGTCCTCCGCCGAGGCCTCTTCCACAGGCACTTCCTCATACTCGATAAGCGAATGAGTAATGTACCCGGCGATCTGGTTCCTGATCTTCATCGTTGTCCCCTGCAAAAGCAAGTTAACCAAATGCTTGTTACTTTCAAAATTGTCTGAAAACTTGTCAGGAAAACGCCTGACAAGCTCCTTCGCCGTACGCTTGACCTGGTCCGTCCGCACGTTTCCCAAGCTCTGTTCCTCCAAATATCAATGATGCTATGTTATGTTGATGATCACTCACTACGACACAAGACTAATTTAACCTTACTCCAAAGAATGCCTCGAAATTGCCACGAACCGATGTGGCAACATCATCAACATTCAGGTTCTTGACTTCTGCGATGGCCTTCGCAACTATTGGGATGAAGGCGGGCGTTGTCACTTTTCCGTTGAAAGGTGGCTTGGAATACTTCACAGGTCCATCAGTTTCGGTCATCAAGTTTGCCAGTGGTGCTGTCTTTATGACCTCTCGTATTCCGCTAGAATACACGGTGACGGGGCCTTCGGTGACATAGTAGCCTCTGTCCATGGCCTCTGGGAGTGCGCTTATCGGATTGCTGAACCAGTGCAGCAGAACTTTCTTGACGTTGTATGAGGGGAGCAAGTCAATGATTTTCTTGGTCATTCCTCTCGAATGGATTACCGCAGGCAGATCCAGCCTCTCAGCTAGGTGTAGCATCTCATCGAAAACCTTCAGCTGCCGGTCCATGATTTTCTCGTACTTCGAATCCAAACCTATCTCTCCGATTGCGACGGATGCTCTGTTGCCTTTTTGGCTGAGTATGTAGTCGACGGTTCGCTGTAGTTCGGCATCTGTCAGGGTTTGCACGTTCCAGGGATGGATGCCAAGCGCCGCGTAGACGAGGCCTTTGTGCTTTTCGGCCAACCTTATGTTCTCGATGCACGTCTTGAGATCCACCGAATTGGAAACCATAGCTATGACACTCGCGTTTCTCCCTTCGGCTATGACTTCGTCCACGCAGTCTATGTATCCCTCGTCTGAGAGGTGTATGTGTGCGTCGACGTATCTGATGCTGCTCACAGGTTTTCGTGTGAATAGAAGCCTATTGGTTCTTATAATGCTCTCTTTTCCACGCTTGCGGCCTTGGATGCTGGGGACTGTTTTCAGGCGATGTGCCAACAATAAACGTTAAATATTGCTTAAAATACAAAAAGAAGCTAAAGAGGCACCTTTATGGTTGAATTGGAATTAGCTGTAGCCCCAATGCATAGACTGTGCAGGAAGGCTGGAGCTGACCGCGTAAGCGAAGCAGCGGCAAAAGAACTCGCCAAAGCCCTAGAAGACATAGGCGTCAGAATTGCAAAAGAAGCATTGGACTTTGCCATGCATGCAGGCAGAAAAACCATCAAGTCCGAAGACATCGAAATCGCCGCCAAAAAAATCATGAACCGCTAATACTCCCTCCTTCAAGTCTCTCTTTTCTTTTGTTCAAAACAAGCACAAGCTTGAAATTACTCAGTGTGCTGAGTCGTAGAAACCCTAAAGAACCACGAAATAGCCTAAACTTGGTGGAGATGAAAAGGCATGGGCGGCAAGAAGAAGCTGAACCTCAAGCAAATGGAGCGCATGCAGGACAAGAAAGACGAAGAGGACAAGGCAAAAGGTAAGGACAAGAAGAAGGAGAAGACAGGACCGCCGAAGGAAAAGAAACCACTTAGTATACTGCCCCCAGACATCAAGAACGAGAAGTTCATTGCCGAAGTGAAGAAGATGCACGTTCTAACACCCTTCTCAGTGGCCTCACGCTTCGGAATACGCATGAGCGCAGCCAAAGAATTCCTAAGACAGCTTGAAGCGACCGGCAAAATCCAACTCGTATCGGGCAGTCACAACATCAAAATCTACAAAGCAGACTAAGCCTAGGCAGTCTGCTTTCCCAAACGTTTTATCTCATATAGTCGTCCTTCTTGTTAGGGTTAGAAATGGCTTTTCCAGAAAGAATCTACACTGAAGTTGAAGTCAGCAAAGCCAGAGAACTCATCGCCCAAGGCCACAAACACAACATAGTCATCAACGGAAAATCCGGCTTCAAACGCAAGACCCGGCAAGCGTTTGAACTCATCAAAACAGCACGGTGCTACGACTTTTTTAGGACCTACATTCGGGGCATTATCGAGATTGACGGATTGACGCAGCTTCGTGAGGCTGACGCGGCCATCTGGGCCACGAGGTACACTGTGGAGAACCCTGTTGACGCGGCCAGCTTCTTCGTGCAGAAAGCCTCAGTCATGAAGGAATACATTGAAGGCAAGTTGTACTACGGCGGCACGGCTGAAAAGCGTTCAGCCGAGAAACGAATCGAATTCCTCAAGATCTTGAAAGAAAAGACCGACGAGAAGGAAGTGGCAACGGAGTGCGAGAGGCTTCTGGATCTGTGGCGAGAAAGCTCACTGGTCTATTAGAAGCTCAATCCGGATTTTCGTGCCGCTCTTGACCTGTCTGAACAGCTCAAGGTTCTGCGTGATCTTGCCCAAGTTGTTGACGGGGCTGTAGGGCTGGGTTTGGCCATAGAATATGCAGACGGCGCTTCCCATGGGCCAGAAGGCTATGGTGCCCTTTTCAACCGTGGCCTTGGCTTTCTCCTCGCCCATCTTGATAGGTGTCTCGAAGTAAACCTCTTCTTTCCAGAGCGCGGCTCGGCCTTCTATGGGTAGCTTGCGCACGATCATGTCAACGGTTCTGGGTGCCAGAAAGCGCACGAGTTCGCCTTCAGCCTCGCCCGCGTTTTCCACTATGAACTTGACCCTGACCCGTGAAATGGCTGGTTCTTCACTGGTCATGCTTTCTTACCTCTTTGGAGAAACTCGTCCAAAATCTGCTCAAGCGACACTGGCGCCAACACCTCCAGTTCGTACTTCACGCGCACCGAAGGCTTGCTGATGGTCATCACTCGCCTCAGGTCGATAGGCGTGCCAATAACAATCACGTCGCATGGAATACGGTCGATCGTCTCCTTCAGTTCAGCCACCTGCTTGTCGCCGTAGCCCAAGGCCGGAAGAATCGCGCCGAGGTGCGAGTACTTCCTATAGGCTTCCTTGATCGACCCGACTGCGTAAGGTTTCGGATCAACGATTTCGCCTGCGCCCGCATTTCTGGCCATTATCGTGCCCGCGCCGTAAGGCATGTTGCCGTGCGTCAGAGTTGGGCCGTCTTCGATCACGAGGACGCGTTTTCCTTTGATGAGTTCAGGTCTGTCTGCGGTTACAGGTGAGGCGGCCTCCAGTATTCTTGCCCTCGGATTGACCATCTTGATGTTGTCCTTAACGAGCTTTACTTTCTCAGGGTCAGCCGTGTCCACCTTGTTCACTATGACCACGTCTGCCATTCGCGCGTTGGTTTCGCCTGGATAGTAGGTTAGTTCGTCGCCGGGCCTGTGCGGGTCGGCTACGACGATGTTGAGGTCAGGCTTGTAGAAGGACATGTCATTGTTGCCTCCGTCCCACACTATGACGTCCGACTCCTTCTCAGCCTCACGCAGTATCTTCTCATAATCGACGCCTGCGTAGACGATGATGCCGTTGTCAATGTGAGGTTCATACTCCTCTCTTTCCTCAATGGTACACCTGTGCTTCGTCAGATCCTCGTAAGTGGCGAAGCGCTGCCACACCTGTTCCCGCAAGTCACCATAGGGCATTGGATGCCTGATGGTTGCAACTCTCATGCTTTTGCTCTTGAGTATCTTGGCCACCATGCGCGAGGTCTGGCTTTTTCCCGAACCTGTCCTGACAGCGCACACCGAAACGATAGGCACTTTCGACTTCAGCATGGTCGTCTTGGGGCCCATGAGGCGGAAGTCCGCGCCGTTGGCCAGCACCAGCGAGGCTTTGTGCATAACGACCTCGTGCGCTATGTCGCTGTAAGCGAAAACACACTGGTCAACGTTGTGCTCCTTTATCAGCTTGGGCAAATCCTCTTCGGGGTATATCGGTATTCCGTTCGGATAGAGGGGGCCTGCCAGCTCGGTTGGGTAGGTTCGGCCTTCTATTCCGGGGATCTGCGTGGCTGTGAACGCCACAACTTCGTACGCGTCATTGTTTCTGAAATACACGTTGAAGTTGTGGAAGTCCCTGCCAGCCGCGCCCATTATAACAACTCTAACCTTCTCCATACCTGGTTCCTCTGTAAAACCCAGTCGGGGGTTCAATACAGACAGATGATTCTATTTAAACCTAGCGTGGTAAGTCTACTGCAATAGATGCAGAACCGTTTTGGCTATGAAGTCTGTTTGTTTGGGAGTGACGCCTGGATGTACGGGTAGCGAGAAGACTTGTTTTGCTGCTTTCTCGGTCTCAGGCAGTCTGTAGTTGCCGTATTTGCGGTAGAATTGCATCATGTGAATCGGGTTTACGTAGTAGACTTCGGCGCCTATGCCTGCCTGCTTCAGTGTAGCGACGACCTTGTCGCGCCTCTCTTTCGTCGCGTTCTTGATCCTCACCGTGTACAGGTACCAGCTGCTCTTGTACCCTGCAGGTTCGATGGGCAGCTGAAGCTTCTTCGACTTCCTGAGCAGCTGAGACAGCCTCTTGGCGTTTCGTGTGCGCCTGGCCACAAACTTGGGCAGTCTCTTCACTTGCACGCAGCCTATTGCCGCCTCGATCTCGGGCATGTGATAGTTGTGGCCCAACATCAGCGACTCATACTTGACTTTCTCCCCGTGGCTTCGGAGCCAGCGCAGTCTTTCAGCGAATTCGTCGCTGTTGGTGGTGGCCATTCCGCCTTCGCCGGTGGTCATGTTCTTGCTTGCATAGAAGCTCCAGCACGCGATGTCCGCGAATGTTCCTGCAGGCTTGTTTTGGCAGATGCCTCCGTGAGCCTGTGCAGCATCCTCAACGACGACTAAACCATGTCTCTCCGCGATCTTTCTTATTTCTGGGATTTCGGCTGGCAAGCCGTACAGGTCCACGGCCATTATTGCCTTGGTTTTCTTGGTTATTGCCTTCTCGATGGCTTTCGGTGAGATATTGTAGGTGTTGGGATCAATGTCTGCGAATACGGGTTTTGCACCCGTCATGGCCACGGTTTCAGATGTGGCCACAAATGTGAAGCTCGGCAGAATAACCTCGTCGCCTGCCCTTACGCCTGCAATAGCAAGCGAGGAGTGCAACGCGGCCGTGCCGCTGTTCATTGCAACTGCGTGCTTTGCTTTGACGAATCCTGCGAAAGCGTTCTCGAACTCCGTGACCTTCGGGCCAGCTCCGATTCCATGAGTCAAGCCTCTGCTTTTCATGACCTTGACGACAGCCTCAATCTCTTCTTCGCCAATCTGCGGAGCATTAATCGAAATCAAAACGGCACCTCACAGCTACTACGCATTTTTCGTATTAATGACTTACGTCTGAGACATTCTCGTGTCGATGCAAGCTCAATCAATCGGCGAATCAGATGTCCATAACCTCAACGTGATTGGGAACCCTCAGATTCTGTTCCTTAGCCTCCTCACTGTTCTTCGAGTCTCCTGCTCTGTGGAGCGTTTCCAAGCAACGGCGATGCTGACGAGTAAGTCAAGTCCTCTGTGTGATGAGATCAGTTCTCGGATTGCATCTCAGCTAGGGTACGTTCAGGTTGTCAAAGTAGGCTATTATCCACCGGTTTCCGCGTTTCTCGATGTGCATGGTCACGTTCTGTGCAGGCTCAGTTGCCAGTAGCTCGTTCCACTGGTCAGTCGGTATGTTTTTAGGTGTTGTTTCAACCCATGGGTAAGTGTCGTTGGCCAGGTTCAGCACGAGGTGGCTTGTGCCGTCTTCTACGTAGTTGTATCTGTTCACAACAGTGGCGTTCAGCGTCAGGTATGTTGTTGCGCCAAACAGCTTCATGAAGTCCAGTCTTGTTTTTCGTACGAGTTGTTCGCTTGTCAGGCTTTCGTTGTTCATCGTCAGCACTATCTTGTTGGCGTCGGAGGCGTCCACGATTGCGAACCCGGCCAAGTATATGGTTTCGTCTGCCTCGCCGCTCATCTCATACCAGTATACGGGCACGTACCATGAAAGCTCATAGTTGCTTGGCGAAGTTTCAACCGGGTAGAGCAGGGGCATTGTGGCGTAGTAGTTGCCTGTGGCTGGTTTTGGGAGCCTTCCTTCAACCATGTCTTCAGCCGTCATGCCTGAGAGGTAGTTAGCTGACTTGTAGTCGTAGAATATCACGTTTTCCCGCGTGGCCTTGAACACTCCAGCGAGCGTTCTCTGGTTGCCAATCGGGTTGACGCAGACAAGAGCCACGATGTCTTCCGTTTCAGGATCGACAACATAACGCGTATCTTCGGTCATTTGGAAGCGGTCGCGGCTCGGTGCAACGATCCAGAGGAAACCGCCGGCCCAGTAATCAAACCCACCGCCTCTTCTGAAGAGTCCCATTTCGTTAATCATGCTTTCCAGCCAGTCCTCGTCATACACCTGCGTTATCCACAGCGGAATCTCTGCCAGCGTCTTCGGCTCGTGGATAGTGTTGCCCTGTTCGTCGTACACGATCGGGGTTTCGTATCTTTTCACGAAGTCAAAGTCGGTGTTGTAACGTGTGAGGACGTAGGTGAGGCTGTTGGTGGTCGTATCCCATGTTGCGTAGGCTATGCCGTAGTTTCTGTTGATGTCCTGCATGTATTGGCGGAACGGGATGTTGTGGTCCCACCAGAGGCCTTCTCCGACCTGGAACTGGGTGTGCACCGTCGTGGGGATGGCGGTCGGATCCGTGGCGTCTACCACGACGAAGCCCTTAACGTAGTTTTCGGCTATGATGTTGGTTGAGCCGATGACGGTCAGCCAGACCAGTTTACCATCGGGCGACTTCGTCACGTGACAATCCAGAACCTGCGTGTTGCTGCCAAACTCGGACATGTGGCGCCTCGCGATTGACACGGCAAGCTCCTGAGTTACTAAGCGAACCATGTTGTCGGGCACCGCCCCATTGAACGGCAATCCTGAGCCTGCCTTTATGAAGCTGTTGAAGTAGACCGCATTCGTGACCCGCTGAACCTGAGCGAAGACGACGAGCGAGGCAGCGGCAACGACATAGACCAGAAACAGAACAGCGATTATTCTTCCTCCAGCTTTCAGGCCAACCTTCCAGAATGGGCGGCCGACATATCTTGTCTCCTTCTCTTCACGTGTGAGGCGTCTCAGGCCAAATGAGAAGGCCGGTTCGACGAACGCGAAAAGCGCTCTGGAGAATACAAAAACGTAAGTGAAAATGCTGAGAGGCGTGTGAAACAACTGGAACACGAAGAACAGAAACAGGCCGATTACTAATGAGACCCAACGTGCAATGGACTTCAGCCCGAACCGTTTCGGCGGAATCGGAATGAACCATACGATGGCCCAGATTATGAGGAACAAGAAGAGGCTCAAGACGTTCACCATTCTCTAACTCTGGACGCCACGTATTTAAGGTGATTGAGTCGAGAGGGCTTCTGGTTGCGGCTGTGTCGTCTGATGCTATGTTCGTAGGCCTTTAAACCGTTATGAATAATAGTTAGCGGCTGTTCGTGAATATTGAAAATGAGGCTTGCGGATGCCCAAGATAGGCGTTTACGTTTGCCACTGCGGCCTGAACATCGCAGGCGTCGTCGACGTCGAGAAGGCCACAGAATACGCCAAGGGCTTGCCTGATGTCGTAGTAACGAAGCATTACACATACATGTGCTCTGACCCAGGCCAACGAATGATCCAAAATGACATCAAAAAACACAAACTCGATCGAATCGTAATCGCCACATGCTCGCCGCGAATGCACGAAGAAACATTCCGCAAAGCAGTCGCCGAAGCAGGGCTGAACCCTTATCTTGTCGAGATCGTTAACCTGAGGGAGCACGTTTCGTGGCCTCACGCGCACGAGCCTGAGAAAGCCACAGAAAAAGCCAAAGGCCTCATCAGAATGGGTGTGGCCCGCGTGCGGCTTCTAGAGTCACTTGAGAAGCACAAAGTCAGCGTTGAAAGGAGCGTGCTAGTTGTTGGCGGCGGAATCGCAGGGATTCAAGCCTCGCTTGATCTGGCCAACGCAGGCTTCAAAGTCTGTCTTGTTGAGAAGGCGCCAAGTATAGGCGGTCGCATGGCACAACTTGACAAGACGTTTCCCACGCTTGACTGCAGTGCCTGCATATTGACGCCGAAGATGGTTGATGTTGGTAAGCATCCAAACATAACGTTGGTGACGAACAGCGAGGTCGTAGACGTTAGGGGGTTTGTAGGCAACTATGAGGTTTCGGTGTCAAAGAGGCCACGGTTCGTGGATGAGGCGCGGTGCGTGGGTTGCGAACTGTGCACCCAGGTCTGCCCAGTCAAAGTCCCAGACAGGTTCAATGAAGGCATGAGTCAGACTCGCGCGATTTCGGTCTACTCTTCTCATGCCGTGCCCAAAGTGGCCATTGTTGATCCTCGGTACTGTTTGAGGCTGAAGACGAAGAAGAAGGAGGTCTGCGGCAAATGCGCGCAGGTCTGCGAGGCAAAAGCCCTAGACTTTGAACAGCAACCCGAAACACTGCAACTCAAAGTCGGCGGCATCATCATAGCCGTAGGCTCAGAAGTGTTCGATGCCTCGCAGATGCCCGAGATGGGCTACCGACGCTTCCCGAACGTGATATCGAGTATCGAGCTTGAGCGGATCTCAGACGCCTCAGGCCCCACTGGAGGCAAAATCCTTTCTCCTAAGAGCGGTCAGCCTCCGAAGTCAATCGTTTTCGTTCAATGTGTGGGTTCACGTGATAAACGCTTCCATGAATACTGCTGCCGCGTAGGCTGCATGGTCTCGCTCAAGCAGGCCATTCTGGCGCGCGAGAAAATGGGCGAAGGCGTCAGCATCTACGTTTGCTACAATGATTTGCGGTCTTTCGGCAAAGGCCATGAAGAGTTTTACAGACGTGCTAGGGATCTGGACATAAACTTCGTGGCAGGCATCCCTTCCGACGTACGCGGTAGCCCTGATGGGTCGCTCTATTTCGACGTTTTCGAAAGAGGCACCAACAAGCTACTTGAAATGCACGCCGACCTCGTCGTCTTGGCCAACGGCCTCGTGCCCAGCAACGACTTGTCAAAGATCAACGAGCTTTTCCACGCCTCGCGAAGCGCAGACGGCTTCCTGCTGGAGGCACATCCGAAGCTAAGACCGCTCGAAAGCTCTACGGCAGGCATCTTTCTGGCAGGTGCCTGTCAAGGACCGAAGGATATTCCAGACACGGTGGCGCAGGCCAGCGGAGCCGCAGCCAAAGCCATAGACCTGCTCTCAAGCGGCGAAATCGAGCTAGAGCCACTCAAAGCCGTCGTGGACAATGACCTGTGCAGTGGCTGTCGCGTGTGCGAGTCATTGTGTCCATTTGTGGCGATTGAGATGAAAAAGGACGGCGAGGCTTTGAGGGCCGAGGTCATCGAGGCCATGTGCCAGGGCTGCGGTCTGTGCAGTGCGGCCTGCCCGACGGGCGCGATTGAGATTCAGCAGTATGGTGGCAAGCAGGTTCTGGCTCAAGTGCGGGCGGCGTGCACCGGAGCCACAGCGGGAGGAGGCTGACTTTGAGCATTATTGATTTGATGTCGATGGCTAAGCCGAGCCTCGAATCTCGCGAGAGGATTCTGGCTAAGCTTCGGGGCAGGGACTTGGTGAATTGTTTCCAATGCATCAAGTGCACGAGCGGGTGCACAGCTTTGAAGCTTCTGGAGCTCAAGCCTCATGAGATTGAGAAGCTTGTGAACTTGGGCTTCGTGGACGAGATGGCCTCTTCGGACATCATCTGGACATGCGTAACGTGCCTCAAGTGCGTGCAACGTTGTCCTCAGAAGGCCTCCCCTTATCATGTGGTTATTGCGTTGAGAAATCTGGCGGTTGAGCGCGAGGCCAAGGTGCCCGAGGAGTTCATGAAGGCGGTTTCGCGGGTTCTGGAGACTGGTTTGGCTGAGCCTTTTCAGGATGTTGTTTCCCGGAAGATGGAGACTTTCAACCGCGAGAGCTTGAAGCTTCCTAAGGTCTATGCTCCTAAGGAGAGTTTTCAGACCGTTTTCTTGAAGGCCCTGGAGGAGAGATAAGAGTGAAGGCTGCTGTTTTTTGGGGGTGTCGGATACTGACGAGCCAGTATGCTTACGAGATGTCGGCACGTGAGGTTCTCCCTCGACTTGGGGGTGAGATTGTCGATTTGAGTGAAGCCATGTGTTGTGGCGATCCTGTGAGGAGCGTTAACGATTTTGCAGCAACTTTTCTCGGCGCGCGGGTTCTGGCATTGGCAAACGCCACGGGTTTGCATGATCTTCTTGTTCCCTGTAATCGTTGTCACTTCGTGGTCTCTGAGGCAAAGAGGCTTGTTGAGAACGATGGGAACACCAAACAACGGGTAATTGGCCTATTGAAGGAAGAAGGCTTAGAGTACAATGCGAGCATCAAGATCTGGCACGTCATTGACCTGCTACATGATAGCGTTGGTTTGGACGCGATCAAAAAAGCTGTGGCCAAGCCGCTTAAGGGTTTGAAGCTTGCCTCCCATGTAGGCTGCCAGATACTGCGCTACACTGACCTCGGACGGATAGACGACGCCGAGAACCCCCAAAAGCTTGATAACCTTATCGCTGCACTGGGTGCCGAAAGCATAGATTATAATGAGAAGCTGGACTGTTGCGGGTCGCATTTGATGTATAGTCATGTGGATTCGGCGCTGTCGCTGGCAGGTAGCAAACTCATGGCAGTGCAAGCTTTGGGCGTGGACGGACTTGTGGTTTCGTGCCCTGACTGTGGCATCATGTTTGACGCCAAGCAGAATGATGCTGCAGGTACTGTGGGCGCGAGGCTGGGCCTTCCTGTGGTCTACTACACGCAGTTGCTGGGACTAGCCTTGGACGTGGATCAACAGAAGCTCGGACTGCATCTGAACCAGAGTCCCGTCGAGCAGCTTTTGTCGAAGGTTTCGGCCTAGGTTCTAAACAACTTTTATATGTTTAGCCTTCTGTAGTTCAGGTCCAAAGGTGCAAAATGTCATGGTTGATTTCGGTTTCACGGAAGAGCAGGAGCTTTTCAGAAGTGCCATTCGTGAATGGTGCCAGAAGAATCTGCCGTTAGAAAAGATACGCGACATGGACAGCAAGGGCGAGATTCCTCAGGCTGTTTTGAGGAGCATGGGCGAGATGGGTTTGCTTGTCATGACTTCGCCTCAGGAGCACGGAGGCACAGGCGCAGACTGGGTGACAGCCTGCATCGCCGCTGAGGAACTCGGCTACGTCGACGTGAGCATTGCTCTGCCAGTGCTGTGGCTTGTTGAAAGCTCGTGGGGTTATGTGGTTGACCGTTACTGCAGCGAGCAAGTGCGCGCCGAGTGCATCCACAAGGCATTCAAGGGCGACGCCTTCATAGGCATAGCCTCCACCGAATCAGGCGGAGGCTCAGACGTTGCTGCCTTCAAATCCACTGCCAAACGAGACGGCAAAGACTGGGTTCTGAACGGCGAGAAAATGTACATCAGCGGCACAGAAGAGGCTAAGAAGCTGGGCGGAGGCTACTTCGTTATCGCGCGGACTTCGCCGGCATCGCCTGAAGCTTCACACAGGGGCATGACAGGCTTCTACCTGCCCTTCAATGCCAAAGGCGTAGAGATCAACAAGCGGTTCGAAGACATGGGCAGAATGGCCATCAGCACAGGCGGCTTCAAAATGGAAAACGTCCGCATACCCGACGCTTACCGCATCGGCGAAGTTGACAAGGGCTTCTACCTGACGATGGAGGGCTTCGACAACGCACGCATACTCATCGCTGCCGTGTGCGTGGGCGCGGCAAGACGTGCCTTGGACATTGGCATGGAGTACATCAAGGAGCGCAAGGCCTTCGGCAGGCCTATCGGCAAGTTCGAAGGCATACAGTTCGAGTTGGCAGACGACTGGGCGCACCTAGAGGCGCTGAAAAGCCTAGCCTACCGCACGGCGTGGATGAACGATCTGAAATATAAGCAGAACAAATACTCGGCACTGGAAGTCGGCCGCTACATCGCGGCCTGCAAACTCATCGCGCCACACCTAGCGTTCGACATTTACAAGCACGCCATGATATGGATGGGCGCTTATGGCTACACGAAGGAGTGTCCGCTTGAGATGGGCCTGCGGGGCATTATGAGTTACTGCGTCGGCGCCGAGGGGGCCAGCAACATACAACGCACCGTCATCGCACGCGAACTACTCGGCAAAGAGTACATACCATACAAGTAACTGCAAGTCTTCCCTTTCTCACTATTCTCCATGAATGGCAGGGTTCCCAGAAGGCCATGGGCATCAATCCGATCTTTTACATAGCCCTCTGGGTTTCTTAAGTGTCTCGCCTGTTCTGAGCGAGAGAATGGAGGGGAGGTCTCGGTTGGCTATGGTTCGATTGGGGGTTCGGGTGGTTAGGTGTTTGGTTCTCGTGTGTTTGTCGTGGTTTTTGTTCGGCGTTTTCTGATGATGAGGACGGCGGCGAGGGCGGCTGCGGTTATGACGGCTATTAGGAGGACGGCTCCTCCGATGTTGGGCGGAGTGGTTGTTGCGGCTGCGGCGTTGTACTATGCGGTGTAGGTGGGGTCGTGTTCTACTCGGTAGCCGCTGTAGGTTGGGTAGGCGATTATGTAGTAGTCTGCATATCTGAGGTCGAGTAGGTGGTCTTTGGCCTTCTGGTAAAGCTCCGAGTCCATGTTGGCCAGCACCAGCGGGATGTACCGCATCAGACCAGTGTGGACGGTGAACACGGGGTTGTTGGCCAATCCGGCTACCTTCGCCGTTCTTGTGGTGGTGTTGTAAGTCTTGAACTCCGTTTCCGTCGGGTCTTCGGTGCAGTTGAACAGGTTAGCGCGCGCGATGCAAGGTTTTTTCTTGAGCGCGTGTGCACGGTGTCTACTGCAATTGCTTCTTGATGGCGTCTTTCAGTGCTGGCAGTATCTCGTACAGGTTGCCGACCACTCCGTAGTCGGCGATCTCGAAGATCGGTGCCTGCTCGTCCTTGTTCACGGCCACAATCACCTTCGAATCCCGTATCCCAGCCACATGCTGGATCACGCCTGAAATGCCGCACGCGATGTAAAGCTTCGGCTTCACCTTGTGGCCAGACAAGCCGACCCATTCCGTGAACCATTTCCTGTCCTCGGCAAGCGGTCTCGAAGAACCCACCTGACCACCCAGAACCACCGCAAGCTCGTCAAGCAAACCTCTGTCCTCCTTCTTCTCCAAACCCCGACCGCAACTGACAACAACCTCAGCCTCCTCGATGCGCACACTCGAAGTCTCCAAAGGCTTAACATCAACAACCTCTGTCCTAGCCGCATCAACCTCCACGTCAATACTGACCACTTGCCCGCTACGCTCTTTCGGAACAGACTTATCAAAAGCCCGTTGCGGCACCGTGACAATCTGCGGCTTCCCAGCAAAAGCAATCTTCGCAACAGCATTCCCGCCGTAAGTTATTCTCTCGCCCACCAGCCTGCCATTCTCATCAACACCCAATCTAGTGCAGTCAGGTACACACGCCGCATCAAGACGCGTAGCAAGCCTGGCCGCAAGTGGCCTCCCATTCCTCGTCGAACTAATCATTATCGTCTCAGGCTTGTTCGCGAGAGCCAAGCCGTACAGAACGCCCAAGTACGCTTCAGCCTGAAAACGCTCCAAAGCTGGGTTACTGGCCACGTAAACCTTGTCCACACCATACCTCACCAGCTCACTAGCCCCGTCTGCCACGTTGCCGCCAATCAAGACAGCCGCAAGCTCTGTCTGCCGCTTGTCCGCCAGCTCACGACCTTTCCCAAGCATCTCCAACATCAAGTCAGGCTTTTCTGAAAAAACCCAAATGCCCTTGTATTCGCCCATGTCACGTTCACCTTTTGACGACTCCTTCCTGAACAAGCGCCTTGGCCAGCTTCTCCGCAATCTCCTGAACGCTCTCGCCTGTGATTTTGATCTTCTTGCGCTCCGTCTTCGGCGCCAAAACCTCAACCAGCTCAATCTTTGACGCCAGCCGCTCCTTCTGCACACCCATATCTGCGAGCGTCCAGTTCACGATCTCCTTCTTCGACGCCTTCATAATCATCATCAACGATGGAATCCTAGGCACGTTAATCTCACGCGTAACTGAAACCACACATGGCATCTTCGCCTTCACCGTCTCAATCGAATCCTCCAGACTCCGCTCCGCAACTGCCGTATCGCCCTCCACGGACAGCTTGCGCACCGAAGACAAAAAGGGCAAACCCAACAACTCGGCAACCCTGGCACCAACAAGTCCCGAAAAGCTGTCCAAAGAAGTCTCACCGCACAAAATCAGGTCGTATTCGCCAATCTTCTTAACAGCCTCGACAAGCACGTGTGCTGTGCCCGACGTGTCAACATTCTTCAACTCAGCATCATTGACTATGTATGCTTTGTCTGCGCCCATCGCCAAAGCCTCGCGCAACACCGTCTTCGCATCCTCTGAAGTCATGGTCAGCGTGCACAGTTCCGCGTTGCCCGTCTTCTCCTTAACCTTGATAGCCTCTTCCAGTGCGTTCTTGTCAAAATCGCTAATCTTCTTCGGCGCCGAAGCTGTAATCAGCTGCCTCGTAGCAGAGTCAACCTTCAACTGCGAAACGTCGACCGCCTGCTTCAGGCAGACAATGATTCTCCTCAAACCATCAGACCCCTAGTGCGCATTTGCGGATTTATGACGGCGCAAAGACCATATAAATAGTTTCCCGCGCAAGTCGGGACGTTTAAAGCTAAATACCCGATGCCTTTTATCAGCACTGGAAAGGAGAGCCACATGTGAGCTTCCAAATCAAGTGCACAGCATGCGGACAGACCACGCGAAACCTACTGGCCTACAAGTGCTCCACATGCGGCAAACCGCTTGAAGTCCAACTCAACCAACCATTCCAAACCGAAAAAACCAGACTTTACAACTACACTGTCTGGCGATACGCCAACTACTTCCCATACATCAAAGAACAAGACATCACTACATTAGGCGAAGGTTGGACACCACTCGTCAAACTCTCAAACGGCGTCTACTTCAAGCTCGAAAGCCTGAATCCCACAGGCTCCTTCAAAGATCGAGGCTCTTCAGTGCTGATATCCGCAGTGCACGCACAAGTCAAAGAAGCAGACGGATGCATCTCCGAAGACTCATCGGGCAACGCTGGAGCCTCAATCGCCGCATACGCAGCCCGCGCAAACCTCAAGGCCAAAATCTATGTTCCCGAAACCGTCGCAGGCCCCAAGTTCAGCCAAATCCAGTTCCACGGCGCCGAAGTCATCAAAGTCCAAGGCACAAGAAACAAAGTCGCAGAAGAAGCACAGAAGCCCGAGAGGAAGAAATACTATGTTGGGCACATTTTGCACCCACTGTTCAGAGACGGCATAAAAAGCCTAGCCTACGAGACCGCTGAACAGTTCGGCTGGCGCGCACCCGAACACATCTACCTTCCAGCCTCAGCCGGAACGCTACTCCTCGGCATCATAAACGGCTTCAAACACCTCGTTGAATCCAACGTCATAGAAACCATGCCCAGAATCGTGGCCTGCCAAACCAGCCAAGTCTCACCACTCTACCACAACCTCAAAGGCACAGCCTATCATCCGCCAGAAAGGATAACCTCCTTTGCCGACGCCCTCGTAAGCGTGAACCCTCCGCTGCTGGATCTCATGGTCAAAGCCCTGAAAGAGGCGAAAGGCGACGCAGTGACGGTTGAGGAGCCTGAAATCGCCAAGGCCTTTAAGGAGCTTGCCTGCAAGGGTTTCTTCGTGGAACCAAGCTCGGCAGTTGCCTACGCCGCCTACAAGAAGCAGACGAACAGTGGAAAGACGCCTGAAGAAGGCAACACCGTAATCGTCCTCACCGGCATAGGCCTCAAAACCGCGCTTAGCCCTGCACGAGTAGATTCCCTGACAAGTCCATACAAAAGATTCTAGCTTCCCCTCACGTCATCAGAAAGACTTATATTTCTAAGCCATTTTTCATTGTTTTGCACTAGAGGAGGTTAATTTAGGTTTGTCGTCATCCCAACAATCAGCTGGCGGTGTGCCAGTTCTAGTTCTAAAAGAAGGTTCAAACCGATCCCGAGGACAAGAAGCGCAGCACACGAACATATCAGCTGCAAAACTGATCGCTGAAACCGTCAAAAGCAGCTTGGGACCAAAAGGCATGGACAAAATGCTCGTCGACAGCTTCGGCGACGTCACCATAACAAGCGACGGACGTACCATACTGGATGAAATGGACATCCAGCATCCAGCGGCGAAAATGATGGTTGAAGTCGCAAAAACACAGGACAACGAAGCAGGCGACGGAACCACTACAGCTGTAATCGTGTCCGGCGAACTACTCAACAAAGCAGAAGAACTCATCGACAAAGGGATACACCCTACGATAATTATCGACGGCTACAAGAAGGCCCTAGAGAAGGCGCTTGAAACACTGGAAAAGATTGCAATACCCGTAGGCAACGAACTCGAAATGTACGCTAAAAAAGCCGCCATGACATCCATGGCCAGCAAATTCGTGGCCGAACACCGCGAATACCTCGCCGACCTCGCCGTCAAATCCATCATGACAGTAGCCGAAAAAGAAGGCAACAAATACAAAGTGGACCTAGACGACGTCAAAGTTGAAAAGAAAGCAGGCGAATCAACCAGAGAAACCAAACTCATCCAAGGCATCGTACTCGACAAAGACATCTCACACTCAGGCATGCCTAAACGCGTTGAAAAAGCCAAAATCGCGCTACTCGACGCTCCGCTGGAAGTCGAGAAGACCGAGTTCGACGCCAAAATCAACATAGAAAGCCCAGACCAGATAGAAGCCTTTCTCAAGCAGGAGGAAGAAACGATGCATCAAATGGTTGACAAGCTGACTGCTGTAGGCGCAAACGTGGTCCTATGCCAGAAAGGCGTCGACGACTTGGTTCAGCACTTCATGGCCAGAAAAAGCATACTTGCCGTGAGACGCATCAAAAAGTCAGACATGGAAAAACTCTCCAAAGCCACAGGCGGAAAAATCATCACCAACCTAGGAGCCATGATCGCCCAAGATCTAGGATACGCCGACCTCGTCGAAGAACGCAAAATAGGCGACGACAAAATGACATTCATCGAAGGTTGCAAACACCCCAAAGCCGTAACCGTCCTCATCAGAGGCGCAACCCAACGCATAATCGACGAAGCCGAACGCTCCTTCCACGACGCACTCTGCGTAGTCCGCGACCTAGCCGAAGAACCAAAAATCGTCGCAGGCGGAGGAGCACCAGAACTCGAAATCTCACGCATCCTCAAGAAATACGCAGAAACACTCCCAGGAAGGGAACAGCTTGCTGTCAAAAAGTACGCAGAAGCACTTGAAGTAGTACCCATCACGCTGACAGAAAACGCGGGCCTAGACCCGATAGACATACTCTCCGAACTCAGATCAAAACACGAAGAAGGCAACATCTGGGCCGGGATAGAGGTTCACGACGGAAAAGTCAAAGACATGAAGGCTGCCGGCGTGTTTGAACCGCTGTCCGTCAAGAAGCAGATCGTGAAGTCTGCCACCGAAGCAGCCTCGATGATCTTGAAGATTGACGATGTCATAGCTGCTGGCAAGACAAGAGGCCCTCCAACACCACCGGGTGGAGGGCCTCCAGGCGGCGGATACCCGGGCATGGGGGAGTACTAAGACACGTCTGAAAAGGAAGAAAGGGCCATCGTAGGTCCTCCGAAGCTTACGCGCTTCGAAAAGGCACGAGTAGTTGGAGCCAGAGCGCTGCAGATATCCATGGGTGCGCCGGTGCTGATCGATGCCTCAGAAGGCTTGTCCAGCCCAATCGACATAGCCCTCAAAGAACTGGAAATAGCCATCCTCCCAATGACAATAAGACGAACACTACCCGACAAAACCTACCAAGACATACCGCTTAAATGGCTACTGAGCCAGAAGTAGCCTTCAGCTTTCTTTACTCATTGAGAATTTTCTTTGTTTTCTCGAGCATAGTCCTGATCTTTGTCCAGTGCGCTCCTTGCCAATAGACCTGCTTGCACTTTGGGCAAATCCAGAAATCCTCATAGTGGCTGAAAGTGTTCTCTTCAACCCTGCCGTTGACGTTTTTCTTTGAGACTGTTTTAACTTTCGTGTTGCATTTCGGGCAGCGGGAGCTTGTCATGTTTATTGTTAGTGCTAGCTTGCATCGTTTTGCGAGGCGGGCCAGTTTTTCGGCATGTGTTTGGCCTTCGACGTAGAAGGCGTCAAGCCCTTTTGCTGTAGCCTGCTTGTAGAGCTGAAGGTCGCGGGTCAAGAGTATCCTCTTCTCTTTCTTGGCAAGCACAAGAAGCTGCCTGTCCTCCATCGAGTCCGAGTACTTCGTGTCATGGCCCAGCAGCCTGAGCCAACGAGTCAGCCTGCCGAGCATGCCGTCAGCCACAAACCTCAACAGGCTACGCTCTCCGCACGATCCGCCCGCAACCTGCCTGGGCCACAACTTCGCCTTCGTCAAAAACCAGTTCACCGCCAACATAGGTTTTCACGGGCTTGCCTACGGTGGGCCAGCCGTCGAAAGGTGAGTACTTGGCCTTCGACTTAAACTTTGAAGAGTCTATCTTGTGCTTTCTGCTCAGGTCTATGATAGTCAGGTCTGCGTCGTTTCCCGTCTTCAGGACGCCTTTGCCTTTCAAGCCGTAGATTTCAGCAGGTTGCTCAGCCATCAACCTGGCCACATCGCCTATCGACAGCCTGTCGCGGTTGACCTCCGTGAGCAACAGCGGAAGCGTCGTTTCCAGACCTGGAATGCCTACCTTTGCGTCCCACGTTGAGCTGGCCTGCTTCTCTTCCAACATGTGAGGTGCATGGTCTGAGCCGATGTTGTCGATCACGCCGTTCTTGATGCCGTTCCACAGGGCATTGATGTGGCTTTGGTCGCGGACCGGCGGCATAGTCAGCGCAAGCGTGCCAATCCGCCTCAGATCTTCAGAGGACAGCAGAAGGTTGTGAGGCGTCGTCTCACAGCTCGTACGCAGTCCTGCTTCTTTTGCTTCAGCTACCGACTCTAGACCTTGCTTGGTGGTTACGTGGCAGAAATGCACGTGCACACCTGTTCGCTTCGAGAAGGATAGCATTCGGCTTATGGCCTTCGCTTCGGCTTCTTCGGAATGCGCCTTCAGATAAGCTTCAGTGTTGTTATGCTTGCCGAGTTTCAGTGCTTCCACGGCCGCCTTCAGCATCGCCTTGTCTTCAGCATGAACGGCAACCGGAACCTTCAAAGTGCTCACGATTTTGAAGCTCTCAAGCATTGCGGAATCGTCGTCCAGGTTCAATCCGCCGACCTGTTCTGCCATGAAGAGTTTGAAGCCTACGGCTCCCTCGCTCACGACATCCTCTATGTCCGTTGTCTCCTTCGGGAATTCCGAAAAGAAGCCAACATTGACGAGGATTTTCCGTTCTGCCTTGCTCATCCTGTTTCTAAGCGATTCAGCACTCATGGTGACAGGTTCATTGTTAGGCATGTCTAGAACGGTTGCGAATCCGCCTGCTGCCGCGGCGGCTGTTCCACTTACGAAGTCTTCTTTGTAGGCCTTTCCTTCGTCGCGCAAGTGCACGTGAGCGTCTATCAAGCCAGACAGAACCAATAGGCCAATAAGATCAACTTTGGCGTCAGCTTTCGGCATATTTGATTCTCTGCCGACCTTCAGAATCCTGCCGTCCTCAAGAGCTAGACTACACTCAACGATGTCGCCCTGAAGATATGCCTTGGCATTGGTCAGCAGCAAATCAGCAATCAAACTGTCCGCTCTCTTGCCAAACCAATAACTTAAGATGAGGGTGTTAAAAGGCTATTCTATCATTTTGAAGAAGTCTCTCTCTGTTATCATGCCTACTAGTCTGCCGTTCTTGACAACTGGCAGAGCACCTATGTCTTTCTCGTGCATTATTTTTGCCGCCTGGCCTGCATCTGTTTCTGGCGTTATGGTTGCGACTGTTTTGGTGGCGATGCTGAGTGCGGGGGTGTTGAGAACCTGTATTATGGTGCCTGAGCGCAGGTACTTGAAGACTTCGCCTGAACCGAAGAACCGTACGATGTCCATGGTAGTTATGATTCCCAGCACTTTCCCGTCTGAGATTATGGGCAGTCTTCTGAAGCCTTGCGCGGTCATGGTTTTTTCTGTTTCGAAGATGGTGGTGTGAGGGAGCGCTGTGACTACTTTCTCTGACATGAGCTGGGCGACGGTTACGCCGCTGACTCGGTCAGCGAAGAGGTTTGCGATGTCTCTCTCAGTGATTATGGCTTTTACCTGGTTTTCTTCATTCACCACAGGCAGTCCGCCGAGGTCATTTTCCTTCATAACTTCCAGCGCATCGTTCACTTTCGCCGAAGTCTTGATCGTGACAACCTTCTTCGTCATGATAAGCTTGATCGGCTCGTTTATGGCCTTGTAGAAGTTGCCGTCGTACTTGCGTTGGATTATTCCGAATTTCCCTCCGCCGCCGAGGTAGTTGATGATGTCTGAGGCGGTGGCGATTCCTTCTAGGCGTTTCGTGGCGGGATTCGCAAGCGGTACTCGGCGAAATCTCTCTTTCGCCATCTTCTTTATGACTTCGTAGATGGCGGTTGTGGGAGGCATCGTTATGACTGCGCCTTTTGCCACGTGCATTATTTCGCCCTCGCGTTTCTTCGTAGGGTGAGCCTTCAGAGAGAGCTGGCCTTTCTCTCGCAGAGTCCTTCTAAACCTTTCCCTACTCAACAGCATCAACCCTGTTTAACAAGCAGTTTGGCGACGTCTCTTCTGTCAACCATGCCTATGAGCCTTCCGTCTTCATCGGTCACGGGCACTCTGCCGATGTCTCTTGAGGTCATGACTTTGGCAACCCTTATTGTCTTCGTGTCTGGCTTGACGGCAACCACGCCCGCTTTCATGATCGCGGAAACCTTTTTGGACGATGAGCACGCGCGCGCTACGCCGCCTTCGAGCAGGTCCTTCTGCGTGACTATGCCAATCAGCTTGCCATTCTTCACAACCGGCAGTCCCGCCAGCGTCTTGTCCTGCATCAAGCGCCAGATAGCGTCAACGCCATCATCAGGCGAGCACGTCACCACGTTCTTGGACATGATTTCTGATACTGGGGTTGCCAGTCTCTCTGGGCTTGTTTTGATGATGGCTTCTATGAAATCTCCTAGGCCTAGGACTCCCTTGTAGGTTTTTGCTTGCTCGGTTTCGATGATTGGAGCGTACCATTTGTTGACTTTGAGGAGGTCTTTGATGACTGTGTAGGCGTCTTCTTCGGTTGTGGCTATTTTCTTTGGTTGGGTCATCAGGCCTTTTGCCCTGAGTGCTGAGACAGAGGAAGAGATGGCGAGTATGCTGCGTCGTGTGACTACGCCTAGAAGTTTCTTGTTCTTGTCGAGTACTGGAAGAATCCTTAACGAGCGGTCGCGGATGAGTGCGCGGGCTTTTGTGGCGAGGTCGTCTTCATAGACGTATGGATGCTTCTCATCCATGATTTCCTTCACGCGCAAGAAACTGGCCTCTATTCCTCGCTTTCCAATTCAGCTCTGCAGTCTTCGCACAGATTTTCACCGTTGACTTCTCGCGGGTTGTCGGACCAGATGCCGCATTTGTCGCAGCTGCCTGCGAGAGGTGTCGATTCCTCTTCAGCCTCTTTTCCCTCTTCTTCTTCCACGGTTTCCTCTGTCCTGTTTTGATTTTCGATCCGTGCGCGCTCTTGGGTCATTTCTAGCAGTTCAGGCACGATTGCTAGTATGTCTTTGCTTGAGATTAGGCCTACGAGCTGGCCTTTGTATACGACTCCCAGTCTCCGGATGTTGAGCCTGCTCATTCTTCTGGCTGCGTCACTTATTGTGAGGTCAGGTTCAATCGTGATCAGCGGTGATGTCATGGTGTCGCTGGCTTTGACCGAGTCTGGGTGAGCATTTTTTGCCAGAACACGCACCACGAGGTCTCTCTCGGTCAATATGCCGAGCGGCTTTCCCTCCTTGTCAGTGATGACGATGCAGCCCAGATCGTCTTTGGCCATGAGCGTTGCGGCCTTGTTCACAGGTGCATTTTCGTCTATGGTTATCACTGGGCTTGTCATGACGTCCTTGACCAGCATCTTCGACCTCAATCCCATGTCCGCCATTGCCATCAACCGCTTGAATCGTATATTACGAAGCTCGATATTCTTCATTCAACTCAATAAGGACGATGCATTTAAGACTTGTCACGTTCAGTCCAGACGCACTGTTCCTTTTTGTGGTGAGTTTTATTAGCACGTGGTGCCTAGACGCTATTTCGAGTTGAGGGTTAGTCTTTGTTGAGGACGAATGTTGACAGGCTTGTGAAGTTGTCTGTTGTCGGTGAGGCAGTCAGTCCACTCGTCAACAGGAACATATACACAATCTCGCCTCAGGGTGAACCTGTGATCTTGCCTAGTCTCGGGGGCATAACGTACAACGTGAGAGTGGGTGATCCAGCGTGCGGATGGCAAGCAGATCACGTTGAGCCAGGCGTGAGCGTGGAGAACAGAGAGAATGATCCTCGCTCGGGTTCTGGAGCGAATGTGGCTCTTAACGTGCTTGCTTGCGTGGGAAACGAGGCAGCCGTGAAGACTGGTGACGCGAAAGGCGCGAAAGGGGTCGTCACTGGGAAGCATGGAGGAATAGACCACGTGCTTGTCGATTTCCTGCCTGAGACTCTCGAGAAGCTGATGCTTGGCGACAAGATGCTGATCAAGGCTTTTGGTTTGGGCTTGAAGCTTCTGGATTTTCCGGACGTAGCAGTGATGAATATGGATCCACGTTTCCTGAAGGCTTTGAGCCCGAGGCCGAAAGGCGACAAGCTTGCGGTCCCTGTTACTCATATTGTGCCTGCTGCGATAATGGGTGCAGGCATCGGAATGAATCAGACATATTCCGGTGACTATGACATTCAGCTTTTTGATGAGAAGGTGAACGAGCAGTATGAGCTTGACAGGCTGAGGCTTGGCGACGTTGTGGCTATCATTGATGCGGATCACTCGTACGGCAGGATCTACCGTCAGGGCGCGGTTTCGGTAGGCATTGTTGTGCATACTAACTGCGTGGCGTCAGGTCATGGACCAGGAGTCACGACATTGCTCACGTCGTCAACTGGTAAGATCATTCCGAAGATTGATGGAAAGGCTAACATTGCGTCGCTTCTGAAGCTGAGGACAGATATATAAATAGGACACAGCACTTATTTTGTCGTTGAAATCCTGGGAGTTAGTGAGATTTGCCGTTTAAGCGTAAGAGTCGTGGAAGGTCCAAGGGCAGCAAGGGCAGCGGTGGCACTGTTCAGTGTGCTGGTTGCGGTTCGACGGTTCCTCGTGACAAGGCTAAGAAGTCCACGCGGAGGGTTTCGATTGTTGACTCGCAGCTTGCGAAGGAGCTTCGCCAGAAGGGCACGTATATTGCCGCGCCTGTAGACACAAGTTACTATTGCATCTCGTGCGCCGTTCACCGTGGCATCGTCAAGGTGAGAGCCGAAAGCGAACGCCACACGCGTATGCGGAGAAGGCGCATCTAGGCTCTCTCTTATTATTTCCTCAGTTTTCTGTAGACGTAGTAGGCTCTTTGGATCACCGTTAGGTTTGCCAGTATCGCCAAGATGACTATGCTCCAGTTCATCACGGTGACTGGTTGCCAGAAGACTGCTGCGAGCGTTGCGGCCATCAGGATGATCATGCGTTCTGCTCTCTCTGCTAGGCCGATTGACTCCATTGTGAGGCCTGCTGCTTCTGAGCGTGCGCGACTGTAGCTCACCAGCAACGAGCCTGTCAGCGCTGTCAGTCCCCAAAGAGGGTCACACAATCCGCTTACGATTATGGCTACGTATGCTGCAGCGTCCGCGTATCGGTCTAATAGCGAGTCGAGGAAGCCTCCGAAAGGTGTGGCTTGCTGGTAGATGCGTGCCACGACTCCATCGAGCGCGTCGCAGAATCCCGAGAGCAGGAGAAAAGCGATTGCGCCTATGAGGTAGAGGTTGCTGGTTTGCCATTGCGTGTATGAGAGTGCAGCAAGGAAGGCCAGAATTATGCCTATTGCGCTTATTCTGTTCGGCGTCAACGCCAGCCTGTGAGCTGCTACTGCTTCGGCAGCAAACATGGCTTGTACTTTCTTTTTTAGCACCGTCAGCATGGTTGTTTCTAGATTTCGTATTGCTGGCGATTCCTATTTAAGCTGGAGGTGCAGAATCTGCACATGGGGTGTGCCGAAGTGATTAGCGTTACGACATTGCGGATCGATGATAAGGCTTGTTTGGGTGTGAGGGTTGAGCTTCCGGATTCGCCTCCTTTGCTGGTTGTGACTGCTGAGAAGGGGTTTGTTATGTGTGGTTTCTTGAATATGGCGGCGGCTGAGAGGTTGAATGTGGCTGCTGCCATGGTCAGCGGAGTCAGAACCTTCGAAGACGTGCTCAACGCGCAAATCAAAGCCGCAACCACCAAAGCCAAAAGCCTGGGCGTCGAGACAGGAATGAAAGCCACCGAAGCCCTCAAACACCTATCCTAGACACACGCGGCGCGAATGGGAATTCTTTCCCCTCTATATAGGTTGGACTCGCGCTGAGACCTATTGCCCCTTCCGGCAGTCTATTGCGCTGAGCTTCTCCAATAGATGTACCTCCTTCCCCTACCTTTTTTTTCGCGAGGTTAGTTGAGCGCTGGTGTTGTGGCTTTTGATATGTGTCGGTGTTTGAAAGAACCGTTTTTATCTGGTTTGCGTTAGCCTTCTCTTAGAGAGGGAGAGCGGGGTTGCGGGGAGAAAGGGGGAGGCTTTTCTGGAGCGATATCCCTCGGGCTGGGAGAGTCCAACTTGTCAGAGTAGTCAGGCAAAGGCTCCGCGCGCAGGTTCTTGAAGCGAAGATGATGCGGGAACTGCTCGAAGTGGACGACTTGACCATAAACGGCAAAGTCGTCTGGAAAAAGAAGCAGCCACAACACGGATTCAACGCAAAAAAGCGAAAGTAGAGCCATGCGACTTAGAAGCCTGCCTGTATCAGGTTCTGAGGTTTCATCATTTCTCTTAGCACTACAGTGGCGTATGAGCCGCGGAGCAATGTGAAGCTCAACGTGGCCTTGTGTTTTGATGGATCATTCATGTGCGGCGATGCTTCATCCAGTACGAGGCCATTGATGGGGGTTGTGGCGGCTCGGAGTTCGCCCTTGCTGGAGGCTTCGGGCAGCGCGCTGATCTTGAAGTCTTCTGGCTTGACGGCCTCAGCTTCGAGGATTTTCCACTCGATACTGCCTTGGGCACCTTGTGAAGGGTGTTGTTTGTAGCCTACTAGCGGCAGGGCGAGTCGCATCTTGCCAGCCTGTATAGCGTTGTTCGTTTCCGAAAGGGTTTCTGCGGTCATTGCTTTAAACATGCCTACTGCGGGGAGGCCTGAACGCTCTACGCCTACGACGTAGTCTCCTGCCTCTGCACGATCCAGCGGAAGCCCGTCTGCAATGCGCTTGCTTAGTGACTTGTTGAAGACGTATGACTGGAAGGCTTGCGGGAAAAGCCGACGCAGCCTCACAGGCAGCATCCTGAAGGCTCCAACAAAGTCGTCTGGCTTCTCAACCAAACGTCTCAGCATAGCCCGCTCGTAACGAAGCTGCCTCGGAAACTCTTCCAAAGCCTTCCTGAAGTCCCGTGTCTCACGTAGTTGCTTGCGCACGTGTTTGGATTCTGGATGCTCGTCTGGAAACGGCTGGGCCAGAAACAGCATCGCTGCCTCCTCAAAATCGCCTTTGACAAGGGCCTTGCCGACGAGATGCGTGATAGGCCTCGACGTGCCGAAACGCTGGTGACCGTAGAAGTTTGGTGCTCCGCCTAGGTCTGCGAGTTGCGCGGTGGTTTGGGATATTTGCTTCCGGATGGTGACTTCATCGTGACCTATTTGGTTGATGGTTATGCGGAAGCTGTTGCCCAGAAGAAAATACGACGAGAGCGGATGGCGCACGTAGCCGACAGGCCGAAGATCAATGTCCGTCAGGTTGACTTTTTCAACGCCCTCAACCGTGGCTTCATCGATGGTGACATGCTGGGCGGTGATGGCCTTCGCGTCCTTCAAGCCTGCGAAATGAACACGATCCACGCCTACGCCGAGCTGTTCGGCCACGTTTCGCACGGCCATGAGAGTGTCCCAGTTGCGCTTCACCAGGATGCAGAGAAGATGCGAGCTTCTGGTCTGCAAGGAGCCCAGAACCTGACGATGATTGTGACCCTCCGACGGGCTTGTTTCGGCTTTGGAGCCGTCAACCAGCACCTCTTCAACCACGAAGTCCTCAACACTCTCGCGGATCACGCCGCCTATGCCAGCGGTGTTTGTGGCGTAGGCTTCGATGCCCATGTCCTGTTCTAGTTTTGGAACCTGCAAGTGGCTTGCGCCTTTGTTCCTAGAGTAGCGGGAGGTTGCCTGTGAGTTTGTCGATTTTCTCGCTTGGCGCAGGCCCGATGCCTAGGCAAGTGACGGTGTTGGGCGGAATCTCGGTGAGGCCTCGGTCAACGATGAGCGCGCATGGCAAGCCGAGTTCCTTTGCCTGCTCCTCAAGCTCCTCAAGCTCTTTCTCGGTTTTGACTTTGACTGCGATTTTGCGCTGGCCTTCGTAGAGCCACTCCTCCCACCAGTCCCTGTGACGCTTGCGAGCCTCCTCGGCGGCGGAGACAGCCGCATGACCAGCCTGAACAGCAGCTTTACCCCTGCTCAGATGCAAATCAGAACGAAAAACAACCACCAACTTAAAACGAAACTCACTCATGTCTTGGGCACAACCATACACATTCTTCATTATTCTCTGCAGATTTTAAGGATTGCTGGCAAGCCTTTGGCGCGCGCGCAAACCTCAGACGACGAAGCGAACAAGGCCAGCCCATTGCCTGTCAGTCAGCCTCAAGAGCATGCTCCTCAAACTCCCAATAGGTGTTCAGATAGCGCAGCTTCTCAGGCCGATAATGAACGCGCAAGCCCAGAAGCAGCATGAGCCTTTCATCACAACAGTTTTAATACTCATTAGTTGATACGTTGTTTGTGGTGTCAACAACGGTTGGAGTTAGAACTCTCCTAGAGTACAACGAGAGCGTGAGGCACAGATATTTTGAGTGTTTCACGAAACTATCGTGGGAAGAGTTCACTAAGAACAGAGAGGCAAGCTTCCACTCGATCAGGAACATATTTGTCCACACTCTCAGCGCGGTAGACTACTGGCTGGATTTCCTGCAGAAAGAGAATCTCCACTCCAAGAGAAAATACGACGAATACAAAACCTTCGACGAGGTCAAAGCCTACATGGAGCACGTCGAGGAACGAATGCAACACTATTTTGACTCGCTGCCGACTGAGGGGCTCAGCAAGACCTACACCCTGAAAGGCGATAACGACGAAACCATCGAAGTCACGGCCGAAGACGTCCTGATCCACGTGTTCGAGGAGGAAGTCCACCACAGAGGCGAACTGATAGCGCTTCTCTGGCAAATGGGCATCGAACCTCCGCCCATGGGATGGAAGGGACTCTAGAGCAGGCGAATGACTCATAGTCAGCATTCCTAGGGTTCCACATATCGTTTCTGTTCAGAAACTAGCAACCAACGGTGAGTTTAGATCCCCTGCTATGAGTAAAGGTTAGGTGACAGATGAGTAATAGAGAGACTGAGCGCGCTAGAGAATCCCGAGACAAGGCTGATAGGGCTGAGAGTAACAGGAAATTCCAAGATATCCTAACTGGCGTTGGTAGATCGAAAGGGTGTTGTGAGATATGCAACTACTGCGTAAGGACGGCTAGTGGAGAGTATAGACCCTGTAAAATGGGTCACGAAGATGCCGGACCAGAGAAAGAAATCTGCGCTGATTGCTCTAACCCACATTATCGTCCAGGAAAGTGAATAGTGGGCGATGTCTGCACGACGCCCCTTCCTAGTTATTGACCTCACCTCAAACTCGAGCTGGATGCTGGACTGATTTCACTTTTTTAGTCTTGGGTCTTCGCAGAAAGCTGTGAGTAGAACAAGTGCAGGATGGCCAAGAAAGCTTGAGGATGGCGCAGCAGGCCCAAGAGTGAGCGACCTTGGAGATCCGTGTCCTCCATGTCAGTGAGCGCCCTATCGACGCCATATCGTGCACAAAAATCAATCATGTTGTCAAGTTGCTGATCAGACATGGTGTTGAGCATCTTCCTTAGTCTGAGCATAGCGCGCATGTCAAAGCCCAACGCAGCCTCGCATCTTCTCTGATATTCTTTCAGAAAATCCGAGGAAGAATCGCTTCTTCGCAGGGCCTCGTTTGCGACTTCAGCCGCAATTCCTGCACATGTCAATCCCAGAACTACTCCTCCGCCAGTCGTAGGCTTGACATGTGAGGCAACGTCGCCTACGGTCAACAAGCCGTTTTCAAAGGTTTTCGGTACAGGACCTCCGAGCGTCACAGGATGAAACGCGGTCCGCAGAACCTTGGCCCTGCCCAGTTTCCCTGAAGCCGCTGGATGCTTGAGCATAAGATTCTGCAACAGTGTCTTCGGGTTTCCCGTCTTCGTCGCCAGTCCAATCTTGGCTTTTCCGTCAGCCTTCGGGATGAGCCACGCAAAGAAGCCTGGTGCATAGTCTCTGCTAAGAAAGACCTCAACCATGTCCAGCTGTAGGTCTCTGACACCTTCAACCTCTGCCTCCATGCCTTTGACTATTGCATAACGATTTGGAGAGGGTAGGCCAGCCTGTCTCGAGAGCCTAGCGTTGATTCCTTCGGCGTCGATCACGATCTTTGTCTTCCACCTGCTCGTCGCGCCTTTCTGCTTGATCACCACGCCCTTCACGAAGCCATTCTCAATAATCAGCAACTCGACGCGTGAACCCAGGAAAAACCGCGCTCCAGCCTCCTCAGCCTTCTGGGCGACAAAACTGTCGAACAGAGCACGATTGACAACGCACGTTACTGGCGCCTTGAATCGGACGCTGAATTCTCTTCCATGTGGCGAGTGGAAGACTGCTCCCTTGAAAGTGTTTTCAACGACGCCTGCGGGCAGAGAGCATAGGCCCAGTCGTCTTAGGCCCTTGATGCTCAAGTGGCCCGCGCAGTGATAGGGCACGCCTATCTCATCGTGCTCCTCAAGAACCGCCACGTTTACTCCGCGTTTGGCGAGCTGCAGGGCCGCAAAAGAGCCGCATGGGCCTCCGCCGACGACTGCCACGTCCGGGACGGTTTCCATGCGCTAAACGCCTTCAGGCTAGGCTGGATCGGCGGTTCAGGTTTTGAGTTCGACGCGTCGCTTTCCGCGAGCCATGGAGGTGATGCCTATTTTTCCAGCCACTTCCAGCCGCATGAGCAGCTCATTGAAGTCCTTGAAGCCCAAATCCGGGTACTCTTCAGTCAGGGCTCCAAGTAGGTCCGTGTCCGCTATGGAGCCCTTCTTCTTCTCCAGAAGCTCCAGTATGAAGAAGTAGGCTGGGCGTGTTTTCCAGGTTTTCATTGGCACTGGCAAGGCATGCACGATCCTATGAAACTGGGGTTCCTGGCTTCTGCACCTGGCGCACTTGCTGCATGAAGCTCTTGTACCACTTCTCCATGTCAGGAGTCACTGAAGGCCCAGTGTGCTTCAACGCCTCCTCGAAATCCTTCGTCGAAACCTCCTTCGAGTTGACGTCCTGACGCAGGGCATGCATCGCCGCCTCCCTGCACAGCGCCTCGATATCGGCGCCTGAGTAACCCTTAGCCAGAGTTGCCCAGTTGGCAACGTTCACGTCCTTCGCCAGTGGCATGTCCTTCGTGTATACCTTGAAAATCTGCAGTCTGCTCCCCTCGTCCGGCTCAGGCACGTAGATCAGGCGGTCAAACCTTCCGGGGCGAATTACGGCGGGATCAACGATGTCCGGTCTGTTCGTGGCCGCAATGATCACAATGTCCTCCAAAGTCACGATGCCGTCCATCTCCGTCAGAAGCTGGCTGATCACGCGTTCCGAGACGCCGCTGTCGGAATAGCCTGCCCCTCTTCTAGGCACAAGCGAATCCACCTCGTCGAAAAAGATCACCGCAGGCGCCGCCATCCTGGCCTTCCTGAACACCTCACGTATGGCCTTCTCGGATTCGCCCACCCACTTCGAGAACACCTCGGGACCTTTTATCGTTATGAAGTTGGCCTCGCTCTCAGTGGCAACTGCCCTTGCGAGCAGAGTCTTTCCGCAGCCCGGAGGCCCATAGATCAGAATGCCCTTCGGCGGTTTGATGCCTAACCTCGTGAATATCTCGGGGGTCTTCAGAGGCCACTCAACGGCTTCCTTCAGCTCCTGTTTGGCACCTTCGAGGCCTCCGATATCCGCCCAGCGAACCGAAGGCACCTCAATATAAACCTCCCGCATCGCCGTCGGCGTGATCTCCTTGTACGCATTGACAAAGTCCTCCATGGTCACTTCCATCTTCTCCAGCACGCTTGGCGGAATGCGCTCCTCCTCAAGGTTAATCTGCGGCAAGTACCTGCGCAAGGCCTTCATGGCCGTCTCCCTGCCCAATGCCGAAAGATCGGCGCCCGTGTAGCCGTGAGTTGTGTTGGACAACTTCTTGAGATCAACATCTTCTGCAAGAGGCATGCCTCGAGTGTGAATCTGCAGAATCTCATGCCTTCCCGTCTTGTCTGGAACGGCTATCTCGATTTCCCGATCGAACCTTCCAGGCCGCCTCAGCGCAGGGTCAAGAGCCCCAGGCCGGTTCGTGGCACCAATCACTATCACGTTTCCTCTGCCGCTCAAGCCATCCATCAGGGCCAGGAGCTGAGCGACCACGCGTCTCTCAACCTCACCCGTGACCTCCTCACGCTTAGGCGCAATCGCATCCAACTCATCAATGAATATTATGCCCGGCGCGTTCTGCTGGGCCTGCTGGAAAATCTCTCTGAGGCGAGCCTCGGATTCGCCGTAGAATTTGCTCATGATTTCAGGCCCGTTAATCGAGAAGAAGTTGGCCTCAGACTCGTTGGCCACCGCCCGCGCCAACAGTGTCTTTCCGCAGCCCGGAGGACCGTGAAGCAGCACTCCCTTCGGCGGCTCAATGCCCAGCCTCTGAAACAGCTCAGGGTGCCTGAGCGGAAGCTCGACCATTTCCCGCACGCGCTGAAGCTCCTCGTGCAGGCCTCCGATGTCCTCGTACATCGTGTGCGGGAGCGCCTTGCCCTCAGGAGCAGGCTCATTCAAAATCGTAAGCCTCGTCTCAGCCGTGACCTTTATGATGCCGTGAGGCCGCGTCTTCGTAACCATGAACGGAATCGCATGACCCAACATCATAACAAGCGTCGTGTCGCCCTCAACTAGCGTCCTCTCCACCAAACGGTTCCTCACAAAATTAGTGAAATCCTCGTCAACGTTCAACCTCATGTCCGCGGGCGCAAGCGTTACGCCCAGGGCCGTCTTGACTTTCGCAGGGCGCACTATTACGAATTCGTTTATCGCCACACCAGCGTTCTTTCGCGAGAACCCGTCGGTGCGGAGCATATCGCGGTTCTGGTCCTCACTGTAGGCAGGCCACGCAATAGCCGAAGTGGTGCGTTTGCCCACGATCTCGATAACGTCGCCCGCTGAAATACCCAGCTTCTGCATAGTCTTCTGGTCAATGCGGGCTATGCCTCTGCCCACATCTCTCTGCCTTGCGTCACCAACACGCAACTGCATCTCACTCATCAAAACACTCCCCAACTACCATTGAAGCACGTTCGAAATAACGTTCAATCCAAGATTCATATATAAACGTTTAAACCAACCACCTTGAAGGCTATCTGCTCGTCCTGCGGACATTGATCGTCTGCAGCTGACTCACGCCCTCAAGCGTTTCCACACGTTTCTCGAATTCCTCAAGCACGCCTGTTTGGTCTTCGGGAAACTTGAATTGCGCCAGTAGGACTTTGAGGCCGAAGGCGACGGGCTCCTCGCCGTAACCGTAGACCTCCGCGAACTTGGGCAAACTAGCCTCGATCCTCTTCTTCAAATCATCAAAACTGGTCGTGATGTCAGACGGAAATATCTTGTAAGTTACGACCACGCTACCCATTTTCCAGTCCTCTGCTTCTATGGCCCGGTGAAGCCGCATTTCGGACACTTGTAAGGACGGCCGAACTTTCGACACTTGTTGCAGCGTCTTATCAGGATTTCTCCGCACTTGGGGCACATGAACTTCGTGGCCGCCACACCCGGCGGGATAGGCTTGCCACAGCTCGTGCACGTAGCCAACGTGATTGTCGATGACAATGATGCTTTTTCAGTCATAAAGACCATCCCTAGCGTCGGTTCTGTAATTGTAAGACCTCCTTATATCTTATATGTTTGCGCCTCGTAAGTTTATTATCGAACCTCCAAGCCATTACTTTCCGGTGTCCTTTTTGGGCGTCAACCTCCGCGACCTCGTGCCTAAAGCCGTCGTGAAACTCAAGGACTTGGGTGGGAAGATAGTCGCCATAGACGCCTACAACGCACTCTACCAGTTTCTGGCCATAATCCGACAACCAGACGGCACGCCGCTCAAAGACAGCAGCGGCAGAGTCACAAGCCACCTCAGCGGACTACTTTACAGAACAAGCAACCTCGTCGAAATGGGAATCAAACCAATCTACGTCTTCGACGGAACGCCACCAGCACTGAAGGAGGTCGAGATTCAGAGGCGCGTTGCCGTAAAGCAGGAGGCGCAGGTACGCTACGAACTGGCGATTAGCGAGGGTAAGATCCAAGAGGCACGCGTGTACGCGCAGGCGACCTCGCGCCTGAAAGACTACATGGCCGACGACAGCAAAACACTCCTCAAGCTCATGGGCATCCCGTGGGTGCAGGCGCCCAGCGAGGGCGAAGCCCAAGCCGCCCACATCACAAGGCGAGGCGATGCCGATTACTGTGCAAGCCAAGACTACGACAGCCTCCTATTCGGAGCACCCAAACTCATAAGAAACGTAAACATATCAGGCCACCGAAAGCTGCCCAGCAAAAACATCTACGTCGAAGTCATCCCGGAAGTCGTGGACCTCCAGCAGACGCTCATTAAATGCGGGATAACACACGAACAACTGGTAGACGTAGGCATACTCATCGGAACAGACTTCAATCCAGACGGTATCAAAGGATTAGGACCAAAAAATGCCTTAAAACTGGTCAAGGAACACGGAACACTGGAAAACGCGCTGCCACACATCCAAAACGCCGAATTCCCGACTGAACCAGGTCGAATCAGGGAGATTTTCCTGAAACCGGTTGTTTCCAACAACTACAGACTCGAATGGCTGGAGCCCGACACCGAGGGCGTCGTCAACTTCATCTGCCGAGGCCGAGACTTCTCCGAGGAACGCGTTCGCAACACACTCGAACGCATGCAGAAAGGCATAACGAAATCCCGCGGAAAAACTACGCTGGAAAAATGGTTCGGATAGCCCAAGAAGCACTGTGGCCGATCAGAAACGGAAGTCTTTAATTGGGAACCCGCCATACTATACGCTCTTCAAAATGGTGACGATTATGGATAAGGATCAGATTGCCCTGCCAATAGACGAATTCCCGACAAAATGGTACAACATCATGCCTGACCTGCCTGAACCACTTCCCCCACCAAAGCAACCCGAAACAGGCCCGTCACGAATGGAATACCTGGCCAAAACAATGATCAAAGAGTGCCTAGGTCAAGAAATGTCCACCCAAAGCTGGATCACAATCCCCGAAGAAATACGCGAGCTCTATATTCACATGGGCAGGCCGAGGCCGCTCTACAGGGCAAAGCGTCTCGAAAAGAAGCTGGGCCTCAAGAAGGTTAGACTCTACTACAAGCGAGAAGACCTGTCGCCAACCGGTTCCCACAAGACCAACACAGCAATCGCACAGGCCTACTATGCCATGAAAGAAGGAAAAACGACTCTGAGCACGGAAACCGGCGCGGGCCAGTGGGGAACAGCCCTCTCGTACACCGCAAGCCTACTCGGCCTTAACTGCGTAGTCTTCTGGGTCAAATCCGTTTACGACTGGAAAACAGACAGACGAACCCTCATGAAGCTCTTTGGAGCCAAAGTCCACTCCTCACCCAGCAAGGAGACAAAAACGGGCAGGGAGATCCAGTCCAAGAATCCGAAAAGCCCCGGATCACTAGGCATAGCAATCTCAGAAGGGCTGGAATACGCGGAAACGCACGAGGACAGCGTGTACTGCCTCGGCTCAGTCTTGAACCACGTCATGACACAGCAATCAGTCATAGGACTGGAGACCATCAAGCAGTTTGAATCGATTGACGAGAAGCCTGACCTGATCGTAGGCTGCCTAGGAGGTGGCTCGAATTTCGGCGGAATCGCGCTTCCCTTCATAGGCGAGGTTCTGAAAGGCAAACGGAAATGCGAGTTCCTCGCAGCACAATCGGCCGCTGCACCCAACCTCACGAAAGGAGAGTATAGGTATGACTTCGGCGATGTGGCTGAGCACACACCTTTGCTGAAAATGTATACTCTAGGCCACAAGACCGAAATGACTCCGATCAGAGCAGATGGTCTGCGTTATCACGCAGCGGGTCCGATCATAAGCTTGCTTAGGAAGCATGATCTGATAAAGGCCATAGCCTACCCTGCAGACGAGAAAGCAATCTTCGAGGCCGCAAGAACCTTCGTACAAACCGAAGGATGGCTTCCAGCACCGGAATCCAGCTACGCTCTCCGTGCAGGAATCGACGAAGCCCTCAAGGCCGAGAAGGCCGGCAACGAAAGAGCGATATGCATGAACATCAGCGGGCACGGCTGGCTGGATCTCGAGGCATACAAAGACAAGCTTCAAATCCCCTAACAAACCATCGAGCTCAGAGCACATGGCCGTAGCGCCCTGTCAAAGGCACAAAGGCCACACCACCCAGGTTTTCCTGTTTGATATTGTCCCCATCCATTTTCGTGATCCTCACAAGGTTCTGAAACAGGGAGGCGTTTCCGACAGGGATAAGCATGATTCCATTAGGCTTCAGCTGTTCGAGTAGTGGTCTGGGTATGTCCGGTGCGGCGGCTGTGACTAGGATTCTGTCGTAGGGAGCCTTTTCCGGTAGGCCAAGCGAGCCGTCGCCGCAGGTTATGGTTACGCGGTCGCCGTATCCTGCTTTCAATGCGTTCTTGCGTGCGAAGTCTGCCAGTTCCTGTACTATTTCTACGGTGTACACGTGGCCGCGTTCGCTGCTGGGTGCTCCGCTAGGCGCTACTATCTCCGCTATGGTGGCGGCATGCCATCCGCATCCTGCGCCGACTTCCAGCACCTTGTGCCCAACCTCCAGCTGAAGTGCCTCATTCATTATTGACACCATATGCGGGGCGGAGGCCGTCTGCCCGAACCCAATTGGAAGCGGCGTGTCCACGGCGCTGTAGGCCTGCATGTTCTCTGGGAGAAACTTCGCGCGCGGCAGAGCAAGCATGGCGTTGACTACTTGGGGTGAACGAAGAATGCTTTCTTTCGTCAGCTTGTCAACCAGTTTTCCCCAATCGCTATTATCCAAACTAAGGGCACCAACATAACAGTGAGGAGAAGCTGACTTTTAATGTATCTGCATCCAGCTTAAAGATTCAGGGAAAGAAACATAGCTACTTCACTGTGACCGATTTGGCTAGGTTTCTGGGGGTGTCTGGGTTGTAGCCTTTTTCCACTGCCATGTAGTAGGCCAACAGCTGCAGTGGCACAACGTAGGGTATGGGCGAAAGCACTTCGGGGATTTCTTTCGGAAGCTCAACGTAGTCGTCTGCCAGTCGTTTGATTTCTTCGTCGCCTTCTTCGACGATGGCGATTATCGATGCGCCTCGCGCCTTCATTTCCATGACGTTGCCGACCAACGTTTTATGTGTGTCATCTTTGGGGCATATGAAGACTACTGGGAAGCCGGGTTCCACAAGGCTTATTGGGCCGTGTTTGCTTTCGCCTGCAGGAAAAGCCATGGCAGGCACGTAGGCGATTTCCATGAGTTTGAGTCGTCCCTCGTAAGCCGTGGCCGTGCTTATTCCACGACCCAAAAAGAAGAATGCCTTCGCATCCTTGTACTTGCGGGCAATCTGCTTCATCTTCTCCTCCTGAGTCCTGATAATAATGTCAACAGTGTCTGGAAGCTTCTTCAGCCTGTCGGCCAAGTAGTCCATCTCGTCTTGCGAAACCTTGCCTCTTTGCTTCGCAAGCCTCAAAGCCAAACCAGCCAAGACGGAAAGCTGAGACGTGAACGTCTTGGTGGCCGCCACGCCGATCTCAGGTCCAGACTGCTGGCCGACGTATACTCGCGAGACCCTAGTCAAAGTCGAACCGATAGCGTTGGTCAGCCCGAGAACCGTTGCAGCCCTCTGGCGCGCAGCGTTTACAGCGGTCAAGATGTCGGCGGTTTCGCCTGATTGGCTTACGGTTAGTATTGTGCTTTCGATGTTGACTGATTTGCCGTGTTGTTCGACGAATTCTGAGGCTATTACTGGGTACGTGGGGAGGAAGGCAAGTTTGGAGAACATGTATGATGAGGCTAGACAGGCGTGGTAGGATGTCCCACAGGCTACGAGGAAGACCTCTCGGGCGCGATCCAGAAAAGTGGACATCAAATCCAAATAGTGTTCCTGCAGCCTCAGCGTGTTCCGCAACGTAGCCGGCTGCTCATGAATCTCCTTGATCATGTAATGAGGATAACCCTGCTTCCCAGCCATCTCAGGCGTCCAATCAATGACCTTCGGCTCGCGGGGAACGACCTTCGAATCTGCAATATTCCTAATCTCGTAGCCCTGCAACGAAAGCGTGACAAGCTCGCCATCCTCTATCATGACTGCCTTGTTGGTTATAGGCAGAAATGCAGGGATGTCTGATGCGCAGTAGATTGCGCTGTCGTTGATGCCTACGACGAGCGGGCTTTCGTGTCTTGCGCACACTATTTTGTCTGGTTCCTTCGTGGCAATGACGGCGATCGCGTATGAACCTTCGAGCCTCTTCATGGCCTCAAGAACCGCATCCGTAAGGCCTAGGGAAGGGTTGTTTTTCAGCGCTTCTTCAATCAGGTGAGGGATGACTTCGGTGTCGGTTCTGGACTTGAGAACGTGGCCTTTCGCCTCAAGCTCCTGTCTGAGTTCAGAGAAGTTCTCAATGATCCCGTTGTGCGCAACGGCAAGCTGTCCTGTGCAGTCGGTGTGCGGGTGGGCGTTTACTTGCAGTGGTGCTCCGTGTGTTGCCCATCTTGTGTGGCCTATGCCTATGCTGCCGGGCAGGTCGTCCAAATTGCGTGTGGCGTGAACTTCGTCGATCTTGCCTTGATCCTTCTTCAGATACAGCGCACCGTTAAAGAGTGTGGCTTCACCCACCGAGTCGTAGCCTCGGTATTCAAGCCTTTTCAAACCAGCATGAATCACTGGTGCAACATTGCCGTCTTTCATAATACAGCCGAATATGCCGCACATGCTTCAAGCATCATCCTCTGGCGTTTAGTACTGCAAGCCCTACACAAGCAGCTGTGGCGCTAATAAGGATTTTTAGGAGAAATGTTTTAGTTCTGAAAGATTTTTGAAAGCTTTCGTCGCAAAATGACGGTGCTTTGGCCGTCGGCCTTCCTTTCTCGTGACGAATCGTAAAAGAATCCTTATAATGGTCGTTCTTCTACAGGGCTCTTCTGGCCAGCTCAGCGCCTAAGACCACGTTTCTTATCTTCTGAAAGCTTGTTTCCCAGCTTCTCGTTCGAAGGCCACAATCCGTGCTCGCCCGAATCCTGCCTGGATCACCAACAACGCTGACGGCGTGCAATATCCTATCTCTAACAAGTTCCGGTGGTTCGACAAAGTCCGTATGCACGTCGATCACGCCTATGCCGTAGTTGCCGCGGTAACCGTGGTCTTCGAACAGAGCCAGTTCGCGCGCGCTAAGGGCATAACGCGCGAGTTGACTTCAACTACTGGCTTGTCTCGCTTGAGGTTGCATGTTACGAATGGTTTTCGGTAGAAGGTGTTGTTGTTGAACCATCTGGCGAGGCTGCCTGGCCTCACGCCGCCCAAGTGTTCTGCGAAAGGCCTCAGAAGGTCTTGCCACTTCAACACTCCATCGGTAACGTAGCTGAAGCCCGCAGATGACTGAGCAGCCAAGGCCTCCTTTGCGGCAATTCCGAAGGCTTCTTCAAGCCGCTTTTCAGTTGTAGCTTTTCTGTCATAGGCCCGAGTGACTGCAATCAACCTCTCCGGACGTGGGAATATGCCTGTGGCGTAGTAGCCTATCATTCTGACCCTGCTGTTCTGGCTTCTGTGTTGCCTTTAACAAGTTTGGTGGTTTACCATAATAAAAATTTTTATAATGGATAGGTGCTTACAACATGTGATCCGTGATGGAAAAGAAACTGCTGCTTCAAGAACAAGGCAATACTCAGATGGTTAAGGAAATCGCCATAGTAAAAGACCCAGAAAGGCTGAAAATGATTCTTAACAAGCTGAGCTGGAGGATTCTGGTTATGCTTTCTGAGACAGAAATGTACCCACTTGAAATAGCCAAAAAGATGGGCATTCACGAACAGAAGGTCTACTATCACATCAGGAAACTGGTTAAGGCCGGAGCCATAACAGTGGCCAAAGAAGAGGAAAAGAAGGGCGCCATAGCGAAATACTACCGGGTCTTCTCGCCCGCCTTCGGCGTGGAGCTCTCTCAAGAATACAGGCAAACGCAGAGGCTCTCGGTGCTGCACATGGACGCGCAAATCCAAGGGTTCTTCAAGGAATTCGCTAAAGATGGCGTTTTTGACGGGAAAATCGTGGTCGGCAGCCCGACACCTCACGGTCCGTTTAAGACAAGCGCCAGAGACGGTCACTACGCCTCTTATCTGACGTTCTATCTAGGTCAGTTCATGAAGGCGCCTGAGGAGTTTGTGATCAAGCTTGATGTTGACGTGAAGGCCGAGAAAGAAGAGAAGAGCAATCTAGTCCTTGTGGGAGGCCCAGGCACAAACCTGCTCACACAAGATGTAAACGAGCATCTGCCGATACGGTTCAACATGCAGCCTTCGGAGCAGGGCTTCCTTTTCGGAGGAATGTTCTCCAAGAAGACTGGCCACGCATACACGGCTGATGTCGCAGGGCTTGTGGCGAAGATCGCGAATCCGTGGGACGAGTCGAAGCGGGTCATCATATTGGCTGGAAACAAGGCCGTAGGCACGAAGGCGTGCGTGCTGGCATTGACAAACTTCTGGAAGAAAACACTCAGAAACTACAATGGCCAAGACGTATTTGCCACGGTCATACAGGGCTTCGACTTGGACGGAGACGGCAAAGTCGACTCCATAGACGTCCTCGAGTGACCCAATCAAGCTGTGCGACCAACAATGGCGAAGATCATGATTCGAAAAACGCGCGAAGACGAGCGCGCGCGCTTAGACCATTGATGGTGCACTGCCCTGCAAATCAAGGAAGTTATCCACGCCTTCGGGCATGAGAACATCCTGGCCGCGCATCACTCCACGCTGGAAATAACTAGAGAATCGCATCTGACAAGGGAGGGCGACTGCATAATCGCAGTGTCCGCTGACAAGGCATTAGCCGATCTGGGCGAAGAGTTCAGGAAAGGCTTGCTCAGTGAGAATGCGAGGATCACGATTCTGATTGAGGCAGACAACATGGTGGAAACGGTGTTGGCTCAGGGGAGCCCGCAGCTTCTGCTGGTACATCCATCCGACATGGTTGTGAGAAAAAGCAGCCACGTTTGTGAGCGCACGTTGGCGATCAAGGCAAACAGGGCAGCCTACGAGTTGTCACGAAAGCTCGTGCAGAAACTGAGAAACCCGAGGCAGGAAGTGAAAATCACATTATCTGTGAGAACCTGAACCCTGTGCCTAACACGATGACGGGCTTAATGGGCGAATTGGGTGTGGAGCCTTTTTGCTTGAATTCTCGCGGTGGCCTAGCTGATGCGGGCGTCCAGCACCGCTTGCCACTCGCGGGGTGCAGTGGCCCGAACAAGCCTCGAAGGCATGGCTTCATAAGCTCTTCTTTCGCACTTCTCAACCGCCTCAGTGAAGTGAAGCTTCATGCTTCCAAGCGGCTCTGAGGCGCTGACGAAGCCGTAGAAGTGCACGGTGCCGCCTGACGGCTTGATTGCGGCACAGGCCACATCCACGAAGTCCATGGCCCTTTCGGGCAAGTTCATGATCACGCGATCCGCGAAGCCTGCAAGCCTTTCGTTAACGATTTGCCTTGCATCACCCAGCAATGCATGAACCTTTCCTTCAACTCTGTTGAGCTTGATATTCCTCTTTAGGTATTCAACTGCGTCTGGATTCACGTCGATCGCGTAGACTTTGACATTTTCGTGGGCTTTGGCGATTCTCATCGCGAAAGGCCCCACGCCGGCGAACAGGTCCACGACGGTCTCCCCTTCTTTGACAAGTGTGGCCACCCTGTTGTGCTCGTTTGAGAGGCGGGGGGAGAAATAGGCTTCAGCAATGTCCACGCAATATTGGCAGCCGTATTCTTTGTGTACTGTCTCAGTCTTCGGTTCGCCAGCAAGTACATTGTAGCTTCTCACGCGGTAGGTTCCGCCAATCGCTCCAGCCTTGCCGAGCACGGTTCGCACGTTCTTGTTTGCCTTCAAGATAGCTTCCCCGATCTCTCTCTCGTAGGCGTTGAGCTCTCGTGGGATCTCGATTACGGCTATGTCGCCTACAAGATCTGCTGAATGGGGTAGGCTTCCCAGTAAGTCAGTTGGTAGCTTGCCTGCGAGCAGGTCAGCGAGCGAGGGTACCCGTTTTTTCCTCTCTTGAAAGGCATGGGTTGAGAATTCGAGTTCTGGTGCCTCCTCTTTGAGAGCCTGTAAGACGTCGTTTGACGGTTCTCGCAGTAATGGTAACCAGATGGATTTTTCGTCTCTCTCTATCTTTATTTCCTTGTTGGTGATTACCAACTTGTTGGCGAGGGCCAGAATCTTCTCGCCATATCTCTTTGGGACCTTAAGGCAGATCGTTTGCTGAGGCATCGAATCACCGGTTTCAGTTCTGCCTTTGTGCACTTGCTACCGTGTAGTAGAGGGTTAATTCGGTGTCGGTGAGGTCGTATCGTGCTTTCGCGCTAGTGGAGGCTGATTGTACATGTTTGTTGAGCGTCCCAGCAGGCACGCCGAAGTATTCACCTTTGTCCTCCATCAGCGAGCGATAAGACTTTCGATAGCCGAACGTGGCGATTCTCGACTCAGCGAAGCCGCAGGTTTCCAGAAGACCCTTGATCTCTGAAGGCTTGCGGTAACCTGCGTGAGCTTTGGAGACTGTTCTCTCCAGCCTCTCGAAGAAGCCCTCGTTGTCGAGTTCGTGCACCGTCAGGTCACCATACACAAAAGTCCCTCTTTCCTTCAGAATCTCCCGAAACCTTCGCATGACCATGTCTTGTCTGTCGAAGTAGTGTATCGCGTTCATACAGACCAGCTTGTCAAAGGCGCCGGCCACGAAGGGCAAGTGTTCAGCGTCTCCTAGAACAAGATCGTAGCTTCCCTTGAAGGCACACAGCTTCTTCTTGGCCTGCTCAAGCATTTCTTTTGACAGGTCGATCCCTACAAACTGCGGCCTGACTTTCTCCAGCATGGGGAGGGCGTTTCTGCCGCTGCCCACGCCCACCTCCAACACCAAGCCGCTTCCAAGGCCATCCAAATCACTGAGTACTCGGCCCAATACACCATTCCCAAAACCTTGGCTAGTTTTCCAAGTCCTGCTCTTCTGACGGTCGTAATCCTTAGCTCTAGCAGAATAGTATCTCTGAATCAACCTCTTTCGATCAACACTCCTCATGAAACATCTGCCCTGAAAGGTCGTTTGATGGCTATTATGCAGTGCGATGCAGGTTATAATCTATTGCAGAAAAAGAGAAGTTGGCTAGACAATAATCATTGAACGCTTGCGTAGATAAAGCAGAATCGCTGATGCGAGTGCCAGCACAGTACGGAGGTCAAAGCCGTGAATTCTGGAACTATGCTCCTTCAAAGGTGAACGTTATCGTTTCCCATGTAGGAAGGCTGTTTCGCGGGCGCTGCACGTCGGCTGTTCGCCAGCTCCGTGCTCAGATTGTGGTTTCAATCCTGCAGAGGTCGTCCGCTTTTTGAATGCGGAATTCTCTTTTGAGAATTCTTTCGGCAAGCCAGATGTTTGTCTTCAAGTGTTCAGTGGGCGTTCGGGTTAAGCATGTTGACTTGCCTTGGACCAAGGCAAGATATGGAATTAGAATGTCCGCCAGATGGGTGTCAACGGTGGGCTTTGCTGAAAGCTCGGTCCAGAATTTTCCAGCAGCCTCAGTACCCACGGCCTCGCTTGGTTTTCCAAGTTCGCCTATAGCGTCAGCACCAAGAATAACTCCAGTGTCTGTTTCGGCCCAGAGAACGATAGAACTGCCCTTCTGCAGAGGGTTCGACCTGTCGTCTATCACTTGAATGTCCGCGGCGTAGCCTCTTCGCTTGAGACAGTCTTTTGCGGCTTCTGCTTGGCGTTTTGCCACCTTTCTTTCAGCAAGAAACGTACAGACAGAAATACCTTTAACGGCCTTCACGGTGCCGAAGGTTTCCAAGCACAAAGGCTTCAACGATTTGCACGGCTTTACGGTTATTGTTGCTTCACCGTTTCCCCTCGGATAGTAGCCATATTTCTGGACTACCAATGTTGCGTCCAGTCCTATGTTTTTGAGTGTTGGCAACAGGACGAAGCGTATGTAGTTGATGGCGGGTGAGTGTTGAACGTCTGTTCCGCCCTTGGAGACGTGAAGTTCGATGGCGGTTTCAGCGAAGGCGCAGATGGGCAAGACCGCCATCAAGAGCATGGGGATGCTCCCGGCGGTGCCGATTTCAGCCTCGATTCTCCCGCCTCTGATCGTCTTGGGTTTGAACCAGAGTTCGCGTGAGTTTAGAGTGGCTCCTTGCAGTTCGGCATCGCAGAGTCTTGCAGCGGTCAGCACAGCCTCGAGGTGTTGGGGTTTCAGGCCTGGTTGTGGGCGGTTTTGCCTTATGTTGTAGATGTGCAGAGGTTCGCCTCGCGTCGCTGCTAGGGCCACGGCTATTCTGAGGATGGTTCCGCTTCCACTTTTTTGGCTGCCGTCGATTTCTATCATATAGGATGTGTATTCCTGCTGTTGTGGGGTCAAAAACGATTAATAATTGCATGAGAGTATTAAGGGTTTGAAGGATTGAGGTTTATGTCTGAGGATAGGGAGAAGATTGAGAACCTGACGAGAAGGGTTGATGAGCTCGTTGTGATTCTGACAGGGATGATGGAGGACCTGCGGCAAGTTTCCGCCTCGCTGAAGCAGCTAGCAGTGGCAAGATTCACTCAGCCTGCAGCCACGGTTGCGCCGCCGCCGCCAGCTTTGTTGCACATGCCCCAGATTCCCGAAAAATCCAAGGCCGTCGAAGACATCAAGATGATGTTTCCAGATGATCTCGAAAACCTGCTGAGCTTCGAGGAGACAGAGGGTTATGTAGTGATCAAGCCAAGACAGTTCCTCGGCTCAGAGAACTTCTCGAAGATAGCCTCAACCGTACGCGGGATAGGCGGAGAATACATAAGCGCAGGAAAGGCGTCACACTTCAGAGTGCCCAAGAAAGCAGCCTAGAAGGTAGAACTGCATGCTTGAGGCGTTCTAGCCCGCGCGCGCTAAGCCTATACTGACGTAAGTTGAAGTCCTGTCTCCCTGCGAAGTCGGGTTACTAGTATATCATTTCAAATCCTCTGAACTGGTCCGTGAGGTTTTCCCATGTGATCTCTACATCAGTGACTAGCGCGCGGCAGAACTCAACAAGCGCCTTCACGTTCTGTTCTTCGCCCTCGAATATGGCTTCAACTCTGCCGTCAGGAAGGTTCCGGACCCAGCCTCTGACGCCTCGTCTTGTGGCTTCACGTCTCATTTCTGACCTGAAGAATACGCCTTGAACTCTGCCACTGACAAAGGCGTGCGCTTGGGTCTTCATAGTTCCTCAATGCTTTGTGTGTTCATTTCAACTTGTCTCTCTCCGCCGTCTAGATGTGTCGTATTGAGGCTGGTCTTAAATGGGCTATGCGGCAAGTCACGTTTGGTGGAGGCCATGCTTGAGGATTCAGGTGGCAAGCTGCTCGTTTACGCGTCCAGTTTCTCGTCTCGTGAGAAGCGTTTGAAACCTATCAGCAGTGCAGCGGAGAAGATGGCAAGCCTCCTAAAGCTCAATGTGGAAGTTGTGACTTTTCGGAAGGAGTTTGCCCCGATCTACGTTTACTACAAGGAGGGAGGCGGTGAGCCGATCCCGATCTACTGCGACAACGCCGAAAGATCAGATATGCAGCAAATCTACAATGCTTTGAGGAACATGATGTTTGTGCTTTCGTTCCATCCGAGGCACACGGCGCTGAGGAGCATGAGGAGTTCGATTATGCGGGTTTCTTGAGTTTGATGGTTTGGTTTTCGAGGTCTATTTCGTAAACTTGGTTCACGTCGAAGCTGATGCCGAGGTTTTCGTATTCCTGCTCGGTGAGGAACAGGATCATCTTAGGCATGGCCAGCTGGCCTTTTGGCGCAAGCATGGGCATCTGCTGCTGCAGGGCCTGAAGCACGTCCTGGACCATCTGTGCCTCCTCCGTCCGCGGCCTCATCACGAAGCTCGGAACATCCCTGTCCTCAAGCAACTCAATACGCTTACCAAGATTACCATCCAAGTCACGAATTGACTCAATCTTGCTTACTCTGACGCGAAGCATTGTTTCACCTCTAGGCTAAAGCGCTAGAGATGCCTTATACCTTTTCCCAGTTTGGCTATTCCATCTCTACGGTTGACGGTGGCTTCGGCGTTACATCATAGTATACAGTTGAAACGTTGTGGCATTGTTCGATTGCCTCTTCTGCTATGGTGTTGAGTGTTGGCCATGGAATCTCGGAGACCTGCGCAGTCAGGAAGTCCTGGGTTTGTATGGCCCTTATCGCGATGACGTAGGGTTTCTTTTCGGTTGTGTCCTTCGTGGCGTAGAATACGCGTGTGACTTCAGGGTTTTCGGTGATTATGGTGGCCTGTAGGCTGATGAGGCTCTGCACGGAGGGCTGATGAGTCTTCGCGTTGAGAGTCTCAACCGTTATGCCCACTACCTTTCCGTAACGTCGTTCTCCGCCCGTCATGCCCGTGGCCTTGTCTTTGAATATCCTAACGTAAACGTTTCGAGAAGGCACGTTCAGCAGCCGCGCCACGGTCTCTTGAATGTGAACTACGCCCGTCTGGTCTGAAGATTTCTGGTTATCAAGAATCACTGTGAAGTATTGGCTCGGTTTGTGCTTGGCAAGCTCCCGTTCAGCCATAAACGTGGCCTTCCTCACGGTTTCCAATTTGTCAGATCGGATTTCGCCAACCACGCGCACGGACAGGCCTGGGCCGGGGAACGGTTGGCGTTCAGAGAACTCCGCCGGCAAACCCAGATGCCTTGCCACCATCCGGACCTGCCACTTGAGCAAAGTCACTAGTGGCTCGACGACCTTGAAGCCAAATCGTTCCATGGGGTCTATGCCCACTTGCTCCAAGACGTTGTGTTGGGTTTTGACGCCTCCCACTGTTTCAATGATGTCGGCTTTTATCGTGCCCTGAACCAGAATCTTGCACCCTTCCTTCTTGGCGGTTTCGCCAAGGACTTGGTAGAAGGTTTCGCGGAACTTCTTGCGCTTTTCCTCTGCATCCACCAGGCCTTTCATGGCCGTGAGGAATCGCTCGCGTACATTGATCACCTTAATTGGTACATTGAAGGGGGGCTTCGCGAGGGTTTCGGCAACGTGTTCAGGTTCGCCTTCGCGCATGAAGGCATCGTCCAGCATGACACAAACAAGCTTCTCTCCAATGGCCTTGTGCGTCAGCACCGCACAAGTCATACTGTCAACTCCGCCTGAAACCGCCACCAAAGCCTTCTCTTTGCCGACCAGTTTCTTGATCTCCTCAACCTCAGCATTAGCAAACCCTTTTGCGTCAAACGTTTCCAAAAGCGTCACCTGCTCCTTCTACAGTGTTAGAAAGACTTCCAGTTTTATGCTTTACTCAAGCACGATGGCACACGGCTGGCACGCGCGCTAGTAGACGAAAGTACCAGTTTGGAGTTCATCCGCTTTCCAACCTGCAATCCTTGCGACCTAAATAAAATAACAACACGTGCAACACATTGGTAGACCGCATAGACTTACGCGCACGAGTGCTAGGTTGGGCTTTCCCACGTCCTTGTTAACCAGTTTCTGTTTTGCGTAGAAGTTGTAGCTGAACCGAAACGGGCTAACTTGTTTGGCGAGCGAAAGTGTTGAGAATGGTTGATATGCAGACGATTTCAATAGCGCGGGCTTTGAACTGTGAGCCGTAGAATTATTTTTTAGATAATTATTTGCTGGTTGTGAAACAGTTAACTGTGTAACGGTTCTCTCGGGCTTCGCTCAGAACTTGTTACACCATATAAAGGTCCATATAACCGGGTTGTTGTGAGCGACTTTTGAGCGCGGTAAAACGCGTGTGTAACAGTGTTTTGGATTCCGAGCAAGGTGTGTCACAGGCATACTCCAATTATTTGGGCTGGCGTGGAAAGCACGTGCTTTGAACTGGATAGAAATGTGCTCGCGCGCGCTTCTCACTATTGCTGATAAAAGCACACGTCCTGTCAAGGCGGATTTCAACTATTCTGTCAGAATCGGACGGGTTCTGCGAATCTGAAACAGGTCGCTCGAACAGCCCGGTGGGTAAGGTTTTTGTGCTCTTCCGATTCTATATTGACGCAAGGCTAGTCGTGGTTGCATGAAGGCTGAAGAACTTGAGCCGCTGGCTGACGCTATCAACGAGTTGAGCGAAAGCTACGCGGATTTGGCGCAAGCTCTGAAAGAGACAGCCAGAGAGGCCAGGGTCACGAAGCAGCTATGGCGAAACGGCAAGCGCTCATGGCTCATAAAGGTCGGTCTAGCGTTGATAGCTTTCCCAGACCCCACCATAAGCGACATAGTGGGTTCGCTGATGGTTGCCGCAGGCCTTGTTCAAGAGGGAATCAAACGCCGGACCCTCCACGTTGAGGACGTGTACAAAACGTTCCAAGGCACGTTCAGAGAAGTGTGCCTTGCGAGAGAAGGCCTCAGCGCCTAGTCCTTTTGCGGCCGAAATCTTATATTTGCGGCATATGTATAAGCATATTATGTTCAGGGTGATTGGATGAAACTCGTTACCGTCTTGTTGCCTGAGGCTTGCTTGGAGGGGCTTGACGAGTTGGTGCGGGCAAACATGTACCCGAGCCGAAGCTCAGCCATAAGATCATCAGTCAGAGACCTGCTCAAGAAGGAGCTTTGGGAAAGAAGAAACCGATAAGAGACTGCAGTCTGATTCTAGCCTACTTTCCTAGCCTAGCGATGTTTCTAGCTTCTCTAGCTGACTTCGCTGGGTCTTCTGAGCCCGTGATTGTTCTGCCTACTATGAGGTAGCGCGAGCCTGCCTTCAGGGCTGCGGTTATTTCTCCGCCCTGTGCTCCTATGCCAGGCGAGAATATTGGCACTTTGTCGCCGAGTACTGCGTGTATTTCCCGTATCTTTTCGGGGTAGGTGGCGCCCACGACTGCTCCGCTTGCGCCGTATTCAAGAGCTTTGCGTGCGAAGGTCACGTATTGTGGTGTTTGTTTGCCTGTTTCGGAGTCGATTATGGTTTGTCCGTAGCCTTCTGACGCGGCTTTGTGGCTCATGTAAACGAGCAGTATCACGCCGCGCTGCAGGCAATTTGCCGCATCGAAGATGGGTTTCAGCCCTTCTTCCCAGCCTATGAATGGGTTGGCGATTATGGCGTCGAAGCCTGCAGTATAGTAGTATTCGGCAACAGCCTGATTCGTGGCGCCGATGTCGTTCGCCTTACAATCCATGATCGTAACGAGCTCATGGTCATGGACTCTTTCGACAAGCTTCTGGACGCCGTCAAACAGGCCTAGCGGAAGAACAAGATGATGGTTGAACTTGACTGCGCAAAGATAGGGATGAGCGGCCTCCAACACGCGTTCAGCATTGGAAAACAGGTCTTGACGGTTTTTAGGATTTTCGAATGGAAAGTCAAGCGCCAATATGATATTGGATTTTCTGTTCTTTGAGGTTTGCTCAATTTCCTCGCGGAAAGTCACGGGTTGACACCATTCCTCATTGATGCGCTGGGCTTAAAACCTTTGCCAACCATCAATCAGCAAAGCAGAGAAGCCTCAGCTCAGGCGAATTAGCGCGCGCTTCTGCGTCACGATGGTCACCAGCTCCGCTGTCAGCGGGTTCCGTATTCATCACCCTCATACAGTGTATATTACACACTAGATTTAATAGGTAAACCACATAAACCATGAAGCAAGCACCTCCACACCAAGTGTGCAACAATGAACCCCAAAGCAGTGCTAGGTGACGAGCTTCGCAGGTTTGTCGAGTCACGCATGAAGGACAATCTCGGCGGGATAGAGGAAACCCTTCTGCGTATCTTCAGCTCGCAGAAGCTAAGCCTAGAGGATTTGAGGGAAACCATACAGAGCTTGGAGGAAAGCTTCGAGCTGCTTTCTCAGAAGTGGAACCTGCAGATACTGTACATACTGTTTCTGAGAGAAACCACAGGCTTCGGTCAGATGAAAAAAATACTCGGCGTAAACTCCCGCACACTTTCCGACAAGATGAAGATCCTAACGCAGTACGGCTTCCTCACGAGGACTGTTGAGCAAGGACCACCGTTAAGGGTGAGGTACACGCTCACAACGAAGGGGCGCAACACCATTCTGCTTGCGCTGCCTTTCCTGTACTACGCAAGTGGCAACCTCGCCTAACAGTGAACAGTGCTATTCCCTGAAAACCTGCACTGTATCGGTTTCTCCACCCGAGACCTGCCTGATGTACGAAAGCGCAGTCCCCACCGCCTCCTTCAACCGCCCCTCCGCTACTCCAGACGCGCCATACCCAACTAGCATAACGTTACGCGTTTGCATGGCTATCTTTGTGCGGTCCGAGTCGCGGTAGGGATAAATGCACAGGACCTGCTTCTGGTCCGCCAATACTAGCAACTTGTCGGTGAGCGTCATGGGCGTGGCCATACCTATGCCTGTGAAGATTTCATCGTTTCTGGCGAAGCGCACCTGAAGAGGCGGATCCAAGCGGTCTTTGTCGAATCCGCTTATCGGGATGATAGTCTTCATCGAAGCCAAGTTGTAGGCATCCACCACTGCAGATATGCTGGGCAGATCGTTTCCGTTCAGAACTCTCCTGAGCAAGGCCTCGCCTGCAGGCCTCGTTTTTGTCGGATCAACACCAAGCCTCCAATAGAAATCCCTGTAAGCGCGAACGGTCTGATCATCCTTCAAAGTCCCAACCAAGTATCGTTCCTTGACTTCCGCGTATGCGGCTTTCTTCAGCAAACGCAGTCGATCGTTGTCCTTTTCGTTGCGAACACTACTCATAACGCCTGCACAAACTGCGAGACCAGTAAGCCCTACTGATACATCTGAATCCCACGCGACTTCCACCGTCATAGGGCCACATAATCCTTGTTGTTCGACAATCTACTCGTGCCGCCACTTATTTAACCGCTTTAGCCCGTATCTCTCGTGAAGGCTTGGAGAGCCATGTTGGGTGAACTTGCTGCTTTGGGTGCGGCGTTAAGCTGGGCGGTGTCAGCCATGCTTTACAGGAAAGCCTTGCAGCAGGCTAAGCCTGTTTCAGCCAACATTGTACGCCTCACGTGCACCGCCGCCATCCTATTGGCATTCCTGGTGGTTCTCGGCAAGCTGAGTGTGGCAATAAACCTTCCAGCTGGCGTAGTCGTGCTTGCAGGCGCAAGCGGCATAATCGGCCTAGGTGTCGGCGACACGCTGTACATGGTGAGCCTGCGAAACATAGGCGTTGCACGATCCGTTCCCATCACGTGCACCTATCCTCTGTTCACTCTTTTGTGGGCAACGTTCCTTGTGGGAGAGCCTGTCACGTGGCCTGTAGTCCTCGGCGCCGTGGCCATAGTGTCTGGAGTGTTGCTGCTGAGCTACGAGCCCAAGACGGGCAATTCAGAGACGAACAGAAGAGACCTGTTCAAAGGCGTGGCCTTCGCCTTTGCCACAGCAATCACGTGGTCGATAAGCATAACCATGATCAACCTAGCTGTGAAGGAAACTAGCGACTTGGATCACGCCTTGGTGATCAACACGGTCAGGGTCGCAGTTGTCGCGCTTGCGTTGTTAGTCGTATCACCGATGATCGACCGAGGCCTAGGCTTCCAGAAGGTGAGTAGAAAGACTGTGGCCACACTGGTTGCAGGCGGCCTCGTCGCCTTGGGCGTAGGCTGGTTCTGCCTGACCTACAGCTTCGTGGAAACCTTGGAATCGCGAGCCGTGCCAATATCGTCTACAACGCCTCTGTTCTCAACGCTGGCAGGCATCGCGCTGCTCCACGAGAAAGTCAAAGCCACGCACGTTCTTGGCTCCATAACAATAGTAATAGGCTTCTTCACGATATTCCTCATTCCAGCGTAAACCGACGATAGAGTCAAGGCTGTTGAGTACCTATTGACTGTCTAGAGAAGGTACAGAATCGCGCGCCAAGAACGGCGACACATATAAGGCCCACAACTCGAGGCGCCCAAGCAACAATACTGCAACTACTATTTGACGAGCGCGTGCGACGTTGCATCCAACGTATCTCACCAAACTCTACGACAACGAGAAGGGCATGATCTACCGAGTAGACTATCCTTAGTGCCCTCGCAGGCACGTGACGCCAAACCGAACTGAAAAGACACGGTACGGTCATCCACGGCGAATTCTGAATAGTTTTTTATAGTGCGGCGTGTTTTAAGGGGAATTCGGCGTCCGCATGGCTGTGTCACCGAGCATCCGCGAGGTTTTGGCAAGAAGAATCGCAGGCGAAATAATCCTTTCAAGCAAGCCAGGAGGCACCATGCGCAAATGGCGCGAGCTTTTCGCCGTCTCGCAGACCACGCTCTCAGACAAAATGGTCCTTTCGTCGTCCGTAATCAGTGACTATGAAAGCGGCAGACGAAAGAGCCCGGGCACGAAGTTCGTGCGCAGGTTCGTATGGGCACTGCTAAAGATCGACGAGGAACGAGGCAGCCGCTTCATCAACGAGTTCGCGAAACTCACGGCTTCGCCGAGCAACGCGATAATCGATTTGCGCGAGTTTCCGATTCCCGTGCGTGTTGAGTACATGTGCAAGGCCATACAAGCAGAAGTCACAGCAGGCCAAAGCTGGCCTGTGAAAGAGGTAAACGGCTACACTGTCGTGGACAGCAAGCGTGTCGTCGAAACGCTTTCAGGCGCCGAGTTCTCACAGCTTTTCGGAACGACTACCGACCGTGTGCTCGTGTTCACACACATAGAAAACGGCATCTCACCCATGCTTATCGTGCACATGAGCAGCCTCAAACCGCGCCTAGTCGTCTTCCACGGCACACAACCAGACGAATACTCCATCAAGCTGGCCGAATATGACCGAATCCCACTAATATACTCGCACCTGCCCACCGTTGAGACGCTTGTAAAGACATTCAGGAAGCTCTATCGCATCGCCCTTCACCGAAAGCTCGGCAGACCACTGCGGCCACCGCCAAAAATCAGCGCATAGAAGACACAACAGGATAGTCTAGTGGGTGAGTTCCTTTTTCAAGAGTCTGAAATCCTCTATCAGTTGCGCGCGCTAAACTTGCCTGTAGCTCCAACAAACGGTCTTCCTTCAGCATCCTCTGAACGTCCAGGGGGGTTCCCAACAAATACGATCTTACTCTTCGACTCGCCTTCGCCTAGAACAGCATTCCTCCGAGTCTCCCAAAGCTGGCATTTTCGGCAAACCAAAACCACAGCTGCAATAGCTTCCAAGGCATTCCTTCGGCGCAATACAGTGTCCTTCCATTGCCACTCCACTTTCTTTACTCTGTTCTTTAGGCTTCTTGGCGTAGAAGAGAAAAGGAGCCATATGTGACCGTGGCTAGTAGTGCGAAGGGAACCGTGCTCCTCTCTTCTTTTGGGACTAACTTAGGTTTTCTGAGTCTCAGCGTCGCTTCACGATGAAACGTAGAAAAGTTTAAATAGCCTGTTTCGTTGAAGCATCATGCTTTTACGAGGGGAATTTAAGAATTTGCAGCGACTAGGCCTAGTCCTCCATATTAGCCCAAGCCGAAACATCATAACAAAAACCGAAAACGTCCCAAGAATTGGGGATGCAGTGGTTGACGAGGATTTGAAACCCATTGGAAAGGTTTTTGACATATTCGGCCCTGTGTCCTCTCCGTACGCAGCTGTAAGGCCCTCAACCCGAGAAGCCGGCAGGCTGGCAAGCAAGATGCTCTACGTGATCCCCTCGGAAAGGAGAAGGAGAAGATGAAAAGTGACTAATGATGAAGTGCGTGAGGATCTAGCGCGTGCGCTAGACCCTGCGACACCAGTGCAGAGCGTTGAACCGGTAAAAGTTCAAGCATGCCCTGAATGTGGCAGCACCCGGCTTATGCGCGACTACGAATGCGCCGAGATAGTTTGCATGAACTGCGGCTTCGTGGTTGTTTCGAAAATGGCTGATCGGGGGCCAGAATGGCGGGCGTTTGACGATGATCAGAGAGCCAAGCGGACGAGGGTAGGCGCTCCTCTGACTTACACGATCCATGACAAGGGCCTATCAACAATGATTGACTGGCATGACCGAGACATCTACGGAAAAAGCCTGTCGCCAGGACAGAAAGCACAGGTATACCGCCTCAGAAAATGGCAACGCCGCATAAGAGTCTCAGACGCCACAGAACGCAACCTTGCATTTGCATTGTCCGAAATCACGAAAATCGCCAACAACCTGAACCTGCCAAAGAACATCCTAGAGACAGCCTCGGTCATCTACCGAAAAGCTGTCAAGGAACGGCTGATACGCGGAAGATCAATTCAAGGCGTCACTGCAGCAGCAATCTATCTGGGATGCAGACAATGCGGATTAGCCAGAACACTGGAAGAGATAGCACAAGCATCAAGTGTAAACAAGAAGGAAGTCGGTCGAAGCTACCGGTTCCTGATAAAAGAACTCAACTACACCATACCACCGCTTAAACCGAGCCAGTACATAACGAAGTTCTCAAACCAGCTAACCATGCAAGGAAAAGTTGAAGAAATCGCCCACAAAATCCTAGCGGCGGCAAAAGAGCTCAAACTGACCTCAGGCCGTGGGCCAACCGGCATAGCGGCAGCCGCAAGCTACATCGCATCGGTACTGACAGGCGAAAGAAGAACACAAAGAGAAATAGCCGAGATAGCCCAAGTGACCGAAGTGACAATTAGGAACCGCTACAAGGAACTTGTCGAACGCTTGATGTTTGAGATGACCCTATAACCTTCTTCCTAGCTATTTTGAAATCCCACTTTATCTCGCATTCCTCTTCACGTTGGTTTCCTCCAACTGGCCAAGATGCGTGGATCGATCTTCCATCTTTCTCATTTTCCTACAGAAAGCCTCTGAGTCTCTTGTTGCACAACACATTTTAGACAAAAGCAGTAGTATGGATGGGGGATTGCGAGTTGGCCAAGTGTCCGAAGTGCGGAGAGAGCGTAGCGGCTCCCGTCAAGACCTGGCTCGTTCCTTCTAGGAAAGCAGGCGAACGAGACACCGGTTCGAGACTCGTGGTCGGAATCTTTGTATGTCCGAACTGCAGCGCGAGGTTCAGAGCCGCAGCGGATGCGGAAACGAGAGTTGAAGAGAAAGCAAACATTAAGAATGTGGTTGAAAGAATTAGAGGAATACAGGGGGAGCTAATGCAGACTCTGCGGAACCTGCGGGAGAAGATAAAGACTCTGGAAACCGAGCGTTCAAGCCTAATGATTGAGATAGAGAAGCTGAGAAAGGTTGCCGAGTCACGCGTTGATGCCTTGGAAAACGAGGTCGGCACGTTGCGAGAGGAAGTGAGGTCTCTCAGGGACCTTTTGGGTTATGCTGAAGAAACAGAGGAATAGCAGAAAAAGTCGTTGGGATTCGCTTCTGCTAGTACGATGACAAGCCTTAGGGTTTCAGAAACTTCTTGTAGTATTCCTGCGCTTTGGCAACAGCCTTCTCAGGGTTGCTCAGAATTGGGTACTTTCTCTGAGGTGACAGCTTCTCACACTTGCCGAAGTACTCGGCTGCTTTCTTTGCGTCTCCTTCATATATCGCCAGCCCCCCCGCGATTTCGTAGAGTTGCGTGGCCAACATAGGAGTTTTCTCCTTCTCACCCTTCTTGGCTTTTTCAGCTGCATCCCTCAAAGAGGTTTCAAGCTTTCTCGGATCAAGAAACATGGACTGCTTCAAAGCCTCGAACGTTTCCTTATCGTCGCTACAAAGACGCTCAAGATCAGTGATGACCATGGCCGGTTTCTCGATTCCCTCGTCCTCTTTCCCGAATCTACTCTTCTTCATGCCCAAACATTGAGCCTCCGCATTTTTCCTGGGTGTCTAGGCTTATTACAGGCGGCAGTTTTAAAGGTTTGTTTGTCTATTGGGTAAAACGATGCCATACAAGTTTACGTTTGACCTTTCGAGGATTCCAAGGTTCTTCTTTGCCGAACTAACCAAGGCCAGCTACCAGAAAGGTGTGCACAAGAAAATGGGCAAGGCCGCGCATGAACTCATAAGGAAGTTCAAGATTCAGGAAGCAACCGGACTTGACTTGTCTGACGCGGTGATTCTGCTTCAAGACCTTATAGACCTTCAATCAAAGAATCTGATCGAGAAAGAAAAGTTTCTACACTCAACCAGAAGAGCCCTTTTTCTCCCGCACTGTTCCAGAAAATACATGGACAACCGCTGTAAGGCTGCCTTTGACCCGAGTATTCCTTCCTACATGTGCGCACATTGTTCTCCCGACTGCTTGGTCAACAAATCGGTGTCGTTCGCAGAGAAGAAAGGTTATGATGTCTACATCTTACCTGGGGCTTCCTGCATTCCTAGGATTCTGAAAGCCAAACACTATGAAGGTGCTGTCGGGGTCGCCTGCGGCGAAGAGGTAAGGATGAGTGGCCAACTGCTGGACGGCATGGGTGTCGCTGGCCAATCCGTTCCGCTGATAAAGAACGGGTGTGCAAACACCGCCTTCAACATTGAAACCCTGTTCAGGACTCTTTCGCAAGAAGAGAAAGCAGATGTGGTTGCGGATTAGCGAGAAAAACAGTGGTCGGAAAACGGGTTACTTTACGATTTCTCTCTTCTTCCATCGCAGGTGCTTGCCTCGGCACTTTCTGCATTTCACTGCAGTTTCGGCATTTCTTGCACCGCAGTCTCGGCAGATCTTCATGTAAAGCCTGTGCTTTTGGGCAAGTGCCTTCTTCATGGGGTCAAGAATTGGCATTGTCCATCTTCCTTTGGTAGTTAGAACTCAGATGAGCGCGCGCGCTCAGATATACTTTATGCCGAACACTCAGCGTGGCTACGTACGCCTACTCGCTTCTAGTCAAAGCAGTTTCTTCAGAATTTCGGTCACTTCGCTTGGTTTTTCGGCGGTTTTCACGCCAGCATTCCTGAAAGCTTCGATCTTGGTTTCCGCCGTTCCCGCTTTGCCTGTGATTATTGCGCCTGCATGTCCCATGCGCTTCCCTGGGGGGGCTGAGCGTCCCGCAACGAACGCAACGACTGGCTTCGGGTATTTCTGTTTTGAGATGTACTCAGCGGCCAGTTCCTCAAGGTTGCCTCCGATCTCGCCAACAAGCACGCATGCCTTGGTCTGCAAGTCTTCTTCAAACATTGTCAGTGCATCTGTGAAGTTTAGGCCCGTTATTGGGTCTCCGCCTAGACCTAAACATGTTGACTGGCCCAAGCCGCTTCTGGTTAGGCCTGCCGCTATCTCATAAGTCAGCGTTCCGCTTCTCGAAACAATGCCTATGCTGCCCTTTTTGAAGATGTGAGCGGGCATTATGCCGAGTTTGCACTCTTCTGGCGTTATCACGCCAGGCGTGTTCGGGCCTACGACGGTGGCTCTGAGCTGTTTCGCTCGCGCCATCACATTAATCGCGTCTCTAATCGGGATATGCTCGGTTATTATGATGACTGTTCTGATTCCGTTTTCCATCGCGTCAAGGGCTGCGTCTGCCGCAAAAGGTGCTGGCACAAAGATTATCGAGGAGTTGGCCTGGTGCTTCTGCTGTGCCTCTTCGACCGTGTCGAAGACTGGCACACCGTGCATTTTGATCCCGCCTTTTCCGGGCGATGTGCCGGCCACGATTTTCGTTCCGTATTCAAGCATGCGTTCGGTATGGAAGCTTCCCTGTGTTCCGGTGATGCCTTGCACTATAGCCCGTGTTTTTTCGTCGATTATTATCCCGCCCATCTTCAGTTGCCTCCTTTCTTGACGATTTCCACGACCTTCTGCGCGGCTTCTTCCATGCTGTCGAGCACGGGTATTCCTGCTTCTGTCAGGATTCGCTTTCCTTCTTCTTCGTTTGTGCCTATCAGTCTGATGACTGTGGGTTTTGTGACTCCGATCTTTGCTCTTGCTTCGAGTATGCCTTTGGCCACTTCGTCGCAGCGGGTTATGCCGCCGAGGATGTTTATGAAGAGTGCTTTGACGTTGGGGTCGGAGAGCACTATTCGAAGGGCTGTTGCCGTGGTTTCGGAGGCCGCTCCGCCGCCGATGTCCAGAAAGTTGGCCGGTTTCCCTCCGTAGTATTGTATTGTGTCCAACGTGGCCATCACGAGGCCTGCACCGTTGCCGATTACGCCGATGCTGCCATCCAGCTTCACATACGCCAGATAGTTCTTCATGGCTTCCAGCTCCTGCGACGTCAGGTCGCTTTCGCCTTCCAGAAGCCTCTTTTTGTACTCCTGATGACGGAACAAGGCGTTGTCGTCGATTATTATGCGGGCATCTGCAGCCGCAAACTTGCCTTCAGCTGTTTCAACAATTGGGTTCATCTCGATAAGCTCAGCATCGTAGTCCATGCCCACTCGGTACAATTTCTCGAGGGTTCTCCCAAGGTCGAGAATCTGGTTGCCTGTGTAGCCCATTTTTCTTGCGATTTCGCGTGTGTGAAAGGCGCAGAGGCCCAGTTGAGGGTCGATCAGGAGTTTTATGACTTTCTCAGGAGTCTTCTCTGTTATTTCCTCTATGTCCATTCCGCCGACTGCTGAGGCGACTGCAATGTAACTCCGGTTGAATCTGTCTGTGGTGATGCCGAAGTAGAGTTCTCGTTTTATCTGGATTTTCTCTTCGATCCATATGCTTTTGACGGGTATGCCTTTGATTTGCATGGCCAGCAGCTTTTCCGCGGTCTTTTTTACTTCGTCGGTTGAATCTGCGAAGAGGATTCCGCCTGCTCTGCCTCTTCCCGCGACGAGAACTTGTGCTTTAATAGCTAGTGGCGGCTTCAGTCTGCTGGCAACCTCGCAGGCTTGGCCTATACTCGTCGCCAATCCGCCTTGAGGCGCCGGTATCCCATACTTCGCCAGTATGGTTTTAGCCTCGTACTCGAAGAGCTTCAACGCTTCTTCTCCCTCACTTTATGGTTTCTATGGTGACGTATGATCGTGTGTCTTGTATGCCGTCGATGGAATAAAGCTTCTTCAATGTTTCGTCGAGTTTTTCTCTTTCGACTAGTAGGAGGGCGTCGAAGTTGCCTGCTATTCTGAAGGCTCTCTGGACCGTGAGTTCCTTGATTTTTTCGTAAACGTGGATTCTTTTGACGGGTGACACTCGTATGAGTATGAACGCTGGGGCTGAGGATATTCCTAGCGTGTTCAGTCCCTTCTCGGTTACGTCTATGAAACCTCTGCCTGTGCGTATGCAGTTCAAATACCGTAGCTTTCGCAGATGAATGTTCAGTGCTTGCCTGCTTATTCCCAGCTGCGTTGCCAACTCGTCCTGTTTCACGCGCAACGTGATGGTGGTTGAGGATTTGCCTCTTTCGTAAAGCAGTCTCAGCAACTGAAGTGAACGCTTGGTGAGCGATTCCAACGTGTTCTCCCAGTTTGATGTTTTGTTAAGACTAGACTTTACATTAGTACCGGTTATTTAACGTTTCATGAGGCAAAGAGATGAATGAAACGAGCATTTCCTGAACTGTCGCTTTCTTTGGAGGGAAATCTGAACCGTAATGTATTTATTCCCCGGCAAAAAAGGTTATGAAGCCGCAAAAAACGATGAAATAGGAGTAAGGCGGTACATAATGTCGGAAAGCAATGCAGTGTTGATCGGAAAGAAGCCAGTGATGAACTATGTGTTGGCATGCATAACCCTCTTTCACGGCGGAGCGAAGGAAGTTAGCATCAAGGCACGGGGAAGATCGATAGGCCTAGCGGTTGACGTTGCCGAAATTGTCAGACGCAAGTTTCTGCCGGACGTGAAGGTCAAGAGGATCGGTATCGGCACGGATCAGGTTGAGGCAAGAGAAGAGGGCAGTCAGCCGACGAACGTAAGCACAGTTGAAATCACGTTAGAGTGCTAGAGGCGGTTCACACAGGCGTTCGACGCTTCGCTGCGCCTCCTTTGCTTCTGGAAGGGGCGATTCACTGGGTGAAAACGGTACTGTGTAGTTTCTGCTTGAAGAGTGGCATACTGTGCCAAAAGTGCTCAGCTAGAGTTAAGTCTGGCGAAATCAGTGAGCAGGATTTGAAAATCGCACGTTTGCTGCTTTCGATGGAGGAGAAGTACCCTTCGCTTCAGAATGTTTCTTTTCACAGGGCGGTTGAGGCTGGCAGGACTTTGGCTTTGATTGTGGGTGCGGGTGATGTTCCTCGTCTCCTGGGTTACGGTGGCAAGATTGTTAAGGCTTTGAGCGAGGAGACAGGAAGGAGTGTTCGGGTTCTAGAGAATGGCGTGGATAACCGCAAGTTCTTGGAGGATTTGTTTGCTCCTTTGAGCATTTTGACGATTAACACGATTTGGTTGCCTGATGGGACGACTGAGACGCGTGCTATTTTGCGGAAAAGGCGTGGTTTGGGTCCTCCTTTTGATGTAAAGGCTTTGAAGGAGATAGCGACTAAGGTTCGCAACATCACGTTGCGCGTGGAGTTTGCGGACTAGTCGCGGCGGTGAGCGGTATGAGTTTGGACGCAATTGGTGATTGGCGTAGAAGCCACTATTCTATCGATATTAAGCCTGCGACGGATGGTTCCGAGGTCACGCTTTTCGGGTGGGTTCAGGAAATCCGCGATTTGGGTGCGTTGCGTTTCGTTATCTTACAGGACAGGGAGGGCACGATTCAGGTAACGGTTTTGCGGAAGAAAGTAAGCAGCGAAGTGCTTTCGAAGGCTGATGCGTTGCAGAAGAGGTTCAGCATCGGTGTGAAAGGCACGGTGAAGAAGACGAACATGACTCCGAGGGGCGTCGAAGTGCTTCCGAACGAGATCAGAATATTCAGCACAGCGGTTTCAGAGTTGCCTATTGACATTTCGGGCAAAACGCCTGCGAACCTGGAGGCGCGGTTGGATGCTCGCGCGCTCGACCTGTGCAGCGAGGCGAATCTGGTCGTCTTCAAGGTTCAGCACACAGCGGTGGAGGCGATTCGGGATTTCCTTTTCGAAAGGGGCTTTTTGGAGGTGCATACGCCTCGAATGATTGCTTCGGCCACTGAAGGTGGTGCGGAACTTTTCGCAGTCAACTACTTCGACAGGAAGGCATTTCTTGCGCAGAGTCCGCAGCTGTACAAGGAGCAACTTGTGATGAGTCTTGAGAAGGTGTTCGAGATTGGGCCTTTCTTCAGGGCGGAAGAATCGCACACTCGTAGGCATTTGAGCGAGTTCGTGTCGATCGACATTGAGCAGGCATTCGCCAACGCTGAGGACGTGATGCGGTTGCTTGAGCAGCTCATCCAGTACGTGTGCAAGAATGTCAACGAGAAGTGCGAGAGGGAGCTGGTCACGCTGAAGCATAGCGTGAAGGTGCCTGAGGTTCCCTTTAAGCGTCTGTCGTATGAGCGGATTCTTGGCGATTTGAAGAAGGAGGGCGTCGAGGTTCCTTGGGGCGAAGACATTCCGATGCCTGCGTTCAGGACGTTGGGCAAGCTCCACCCGCACTTCTACTACATTACTGATTGGCCTACGCATGCGAAGGCGTTCTATATTAAGCCACGAGACGACAATCCTGAGACCAGTGAGGGCTTTGACCTTATGTGGCGGTTCATGGAGCTGGTTTCAGGTGGAACGAGGATTGCGTCCAAGGAGCTGCTGGTGAAGCGGTTGGAGGAGAAGGGTTTGAGGCCAGAGTCTTTCAAGTATCATCTGCAGGCGTTTGATTATGGTATGCCACCTCACGCGGGTTGGGCCATAGGTTTGGAGAGGCTCACGATGATGCTGACGGGCAAGAAGAACATACGCGAGGTCACGCTGTATCCGAGAGACAAGTTCCGGCTCACACCCTAGGTGCCTGAGAATTCTGGCCTCCCTATATGTGCTTTGAATCCGCAGGCAAGCTCGCGGTTTAGTAGCAACTTGCATCCTCTCTCCCAATCCTTTGCCTCCGCTATCTCAATTGGCGCGCGGTTGACAAGATGACTAGGACCATGCGAAGAACCATACAACAAGAACCAAGGGACTTGAGCTGGAAGCTTGGAGCGCGTGCCAAAAGAAGAAAAAGGGAAATCGCTTTCTACTTTTAGCGCGCGCTACTTCTCGTGTGCGATCATTGTTAGTGTTTGTCTGACTTTTTTCGATTTCCTTATTTTGTCATGTGTTTCCTTGAGCATGTTCGTCGTCTCCGCTTTTGTTTTCACGATGATGTCGTAGACGCCGTAGAGAGGATAGGCTTCCTCAACTCCCTTGATGTCTCTCAATGCTTTCATCAACTGCGGGTCGAATTCCTCAGTATTTATCAACACGTATGCTGTAGGCATCCGAATCACATTTCACTCTCTCTGAACACTTGCCTTTTAGGCTTTGGGAACATAGTGCGTGCAATCATCGAGTCTGGCGTGCGTCCGTGCACAATCCGTCCATGTCCGACACGGCGTGGTTTTATTACGCCCTCTAGGTGGCGACATAGCAGGAAGAGGCACAGGAACGAAGTCCGCAACATTCCACCATTAGGCAAGAGCAGAAAGATGGCGTGCACGCCAAGCCTGTGCGCTCTAGTTTTTCTCATCTCTCTCCGCTAGCATAAACGGTTGTTCTGGCATTGCTCTTTCAAACGAATCAGGCAAAGTGTGGTTTGAGGCTTTGATGAGGCTCTGCCTTCGCTGGGCAATCGTTCATGATCCTCTTCCTTCTCTGAACGATTGATAATCCTTTGCGAACGTAGGTTATCGAGCCCTACAGAGCAAAGCCATGTCAAAGAATACGCATCCACTGGTTTTGCAGCTTCACTGTGTCGCGCTTTGCGACCCTTGATAGGCATCCTACCTTTTCGGCACCCCTACTCTCTGTGTTTTTGCAGTTGCGGTTCAGTTGTCTTCTATTTTTGTGTTCTAGAGGTGTCTGTGCAAAACCAATAAAGCGTGGATTCGTGCATCTGTTGTGGAGGAGAGAGGATAGCATGCGTATGTTTGCCCTTGTTTGGTTTGCGGTTGCGGTTTTGATTGTAATGGCTGGTTTTTCAAGCGTGGGCGTCAGTGGCCAGCTGGCGTGCTGTCCGCCTCCGTCGGGCGGTGTGGTGGATAAGGCACCTGGGGGCGTGTTGACGGTTGAGATCGGCTTCAAGAACGTGGGCTCTACTCAGGGAGTGTGGTCGGTCAACGTGGCCTTCGAAGGCGAGAAATGGACGTGGAAAGGCACAGCGCAGACCCTGACGCTCGAACCGGACCACAAGAAAACCTTGACGTGGAACGGAACCGTGCCTGCTGATGCGCCAGTAGGTTCGGTGGCGCGACTTGTAGCCTACTATGGCGACTCTTACATGCTGCTAGACTGGTGGATACACGTCGTACCAGCCGTAGAACTGACCATAATCTCAAGCGCCGTAAGATGAGCGGTCCGCACGTTAGGAGGCCTCGCCACACGATGCACAGCGCGCGCTAGTTCCCTCAGAGGTCTCGTGGTTTTTATCTGAATGTGTACTAAAGGCTCATAAATGCGCTTCTTGGTTATTGCCAGTCATGGAAGATCAGGTGGGAATGGAATGCGGCGTGTTCGCTGCCATTAACTACAACGATCAGTCTGTGTTTCCGTACATTTACTGGGGTCTGCGAGCCCAAAACCACAGAGGTCACCAGTCCCACGGCTTCCTAACCTTCATGAACGGCGAATTCTACGTCCACCGAAGCCTCGACCTCGTGCCGCGAATAAAGACAAGCGCAATCCAAGAATGGTTCGGGCGTCTGCCCGGCAACGTGGGCGTTGCCAACGTGCGCTACACGACTTCAGGCAAGACAGATGAGAAGTCGCTGATCAAGGGCACGCAGCCCGTGACAGCCTCGAAGAAAGACCTCAAGCTCGCGGTGTCCTTCAACGGCAACGTCGTAAATACATTCCAGCTAATGAAAGAGATAGGCAAAGAGTTTCCGGGTTTCTCTTATGAGTGTGATGGTGAGCTGGTTTGCCACAAGCTCATGGTTGAGCTGCTAAAGGGCAAGGAGCTTCGCGAAGCCGTTAAGGCTTGTATGCTTGAGATTGATGGGGCTTTCTCGGTGGCTGTCATCACGCAGGACGGCAGATTCTTCGCCTTCAAGGACCCACACGGGATAAGGCCGCTGTGCGCAGGCCACAGCACGGACCACACAACGTACGTGTTCTCTTCTGAAACCGTTAGCCTCGACATAAACAGCTTCGAAAGAGACTTCGAACTGGAACCCGGCGAAATGGTAACCGTCACCAAGGACGGCTTCAAACGCGAGAAACTCGTCGCGAGCCAGCGCAGAGCCTTCTGCGCCTTCGAATTCGCCTACTTCGCCAGACCAGACTCACGATTCGACGACAAATACGTGTACGAGATACGCGAAGAATTCGGAAGAAACATCGTCAAAGAAAACCCGCAAGTCGTCAAGAATGCAGACATGATTCTTTCAGTGCCTGAGACGGGCGACGACCCCGCGATGGGCGTGCATGAGGCGTCGGGAATACGCTGGGAGCGTGCCTCGCGCAGGCACAGGTACGTTACCGAACGCGCCTTCCTCCTCTTGAAAAAGGAAAGACAATCCACCATCGACAGGAAAATCAACATACTCGCACCCAAAATCAAGGGCAAACGCATCATCGTCATCGAAGACAGTATAGTCCGAGGTGACACGACCAAAGTTATCGTGGAAAAACTGCGCAGAATGGGCGCCAAGAAAGTCTATTTGTTCGTGACGTTTCCACGCATCATAGGCCCATGCCTATACGGGATAGACATGGCTACCTATGGCCAACTCGTAGGTTCCAAACACGACGCAAAGGAAATAGCCGAAATCATAAACGCCGATGCTGTGTGCTACCAGTCGATCGAGGGTCTCGTCAGAGCCACGGGATTCAAGAAAGAAGAACTCTGCATGGCCTGCATAAATGGCCAATACCCCACGCCGCTCGCACAGAAAATCGCAGACACCATGAAAAAGAAATTCCTCGAAGGCCATGAAGAAACAGGACGACTGTACGAAATAGAAGAAGCACTACAAAACACCTAAACGACAAAATACATTAGGTCAACAATACATCCTCATAATCGAACGAGGCGAACCCATGGAAGGAGTAGGAATACTTGTTGTCTGCTATGGCTCACGGGAAACCGCAATGGTTGACGCCTTCGCGCGAAGCCGCAACTATCATGTAAAGCTTTACGTGGCCGACAAGCAGCGGAATCCCTTCAACTTGGAGAAAGCCACGAAGCACGTTGTGATTCCCAACCTGAATATCAAGGAAATATGCAGGTTCGCCGAGGAAAACAAAGACAGCATAGACTTTGGCATCGTAGGCCCCGAGAAGCCGATAATCGAGGGCGTGCGCGACCTCGTCGAAAAGAGAACGCAAATCCCACTAATCTGCCCCACGAAGAAGTGTGCCCTCGAGGAAAGCAAGGTTCGTCAGCGTCTCCTGTTTCGCGAGATAGTGCCTGAAGTGAACCCACGTTTCAAGGTTTTCGATCCAAGTGAATACGCAGACACGGAGGATGTGGAGAAGGCTGTTTACAGCTGGATCAACGAGCTCAAGACCAATGCTGTCGTCAAGCCTGACAGGCTCACGGCGGGCAAGGGGGTAGGCGTGTGGGGAGACCACTTCATGACTCGCGAGCAGCTCTTCGAGCATTTCATGTCCCACTATGAGTATGGCACAGTGCTGATTGA
>CAYHAK010000002.1:815-82486 GCA_964354625.1 uncultured Candidatus Bathyarchaeia archaeon | reverse complement strand
TTGTTAAAATCCAGATGGAATTTAAACCTAACTATGCAACCGAATCCGAAACATACGTTGTGAGAGAATGCTTATTTACCTCTAGGAAATATGTTTTACACCAATCGTTAATACTGAGGTAGGCAATTTGCACACAACAAAACAGGTAAAGGCAGTTTCTACGCTTGTTCTAATCCTACTGATCCTCTGTTTCACGATATTCGGCGCTTTAGTATCTTACTTGTGGGTGATAGGAAGCTTCTACTTTGAGCCGGAAGGAACTGTAACTCTGACAATAACAGACGCCAGCTTTCCAGTGAAACATGCAGACTACTTCAATTTCACAATAATGAACCCTGCGCACTCAGTTTCCAATGCGAATATCACAGAAATCTACTTCGTCCCCGAGAATGAAACCACAGTACAGAACGTAAACGACACCTACCCCATACTTCCAATACAACTCGCTAGAGGAACCTCTCAGAATATCAAATGCTTCACAGATTGGGGCCCGTACGCCGGGCAGAGCATTACGATAGGCGTGGTGGCGACAGGTGCCTCAGGCGCAACGAAAACCGTAGCCACCGAATTCGTCAAAGTGGGGCTGAACGCCTACTTCGACCCTGCTGTAAGCAGCAAACAGTTCAGACTCGGCGTCGAGAACGACGCAAACTCGGCGATAAATCTCACACTCGCAAAAGTCACACTCAACGGCATGCTCGTCCAGAACTTGTCCATACCCTCTAAGCAAAACCTGGCGACTGGGATCCCCGTGACATTCTACTGCAATTATGACTGGCAAGGGTTTATGGAAGAGAATGTCCGTGTCGAGACAGAAGAAGGCTACTATGCTGTGGCGAAGGCGAATGCAACTGCCGTTCTGTCGCTCTCAATAGACACCGTTAAGTTTAGCGAAACAGACTCAAACAAAGTCAACATCACTGTCACAAACTCGGAAGTGTCAAAGACTTCCGTCGACGTAGATGATATTACATTGACCTATAACAACCAAACAATACACTTGAATGGCAGCCTTTCGACGCCGAAGTTCTCTCCGTTCTACAGGCTTAACGTGAGCAAGACAGTCACGTTCAGAGACTGCCAGTGGGATTGGACGAACTACCGCAACAAATACGTCACAGTAACAGTGTACACAGTGCAAAACTACACGGCAACCTCGAAACCTGACGTGAAAACGCCTGACTCGGTTTCCTTCGAGATCACGCCGAGCTTCAATTTGAGTGACACGAATTCCTTCCTGGTCAACGTCACGAACATGCGGACCTCGCTCTTCGACATAAACGTCACGGAGATAAAGCTTCATCTGAACCAGACAGGCGCTGCGCCCCAAGTAGTGCCGCCAGGCGGATGGGTGCAATTCAACTGCAATTATAATTGGACAAGCTGGAGGGGCATGTCGCGCATGGTCTACGTCAATGCGTCTTACGGTAGCCCCGCGTCTCGGCTTATCAAGGGACAGGCCGTGATCCTGCCCTCCGTCTACTGGGTTATTTCTGGACAGACAAACGCTGGCGACAAGAGGGCCTTCAACGTGACTGTTGAAAGCCACGGCAACTCCTTTAACGCGACCCTAGCCAAAATGGTCGTGACCTATGGAAACCAGACTGTTTTCCAAAGCCAGGGCATCGGATTCCTGATCCAACCAACCCAAACAGTAACCCTTACGTTTCCATGGGATTGGACGACCTACGCGACTAAGACGGTGAAAATCGTTGTCTACACGACGCAGGACGTGGTCTTCGAAGACACGTTCGCGTTTCCTTAGCTTTCTCCATAACATTTATCTCTCTTCTAACCCAGAAAGCTAAACTCCAGAAGTGAGGTAGCCTTGATCAAGGTAGAAGTGACTGAAAGGGTACGCTCGATTGAGTATGCGATCCGCGATGTTGTCGTTCATGCGAGGCAAGTTGCGAAGACTGGAAAGAGGATCTATTACCTGAACATAGGGGATCCCGTGGCGTTTGATTTTGCCACGCCTCAGCACATCAGGCAGGCGCTGATAAAGGCCGTCGAGGAAGGAGCCAACTTCTACTCAGCCTCGGAAGGGCTTCCGGAACTCAGAGAAGCAATAAGCCAAAAAGAGAAACGGGTAAACGGCGTTGAAGTATCACCGGAAAACGTGATCGTCACGGCAGGCATTTCTGAAGGCATACAGATGGTCATGGCCGCGCTCATCGACGCTGGAGACGAAATCCTTCTCCCCGGCCCCACATATCCGCCCTACATTTCCTACGCCAGATTCTTCGGTGGAAAACCAGTCACATACCAGACTGTCGAAGACGACGGCTGGCAGCCAAACATCGACGACCTCCGAAGAAAGATTTCGAAGAGAACGCGCGCAATTGTCATAATCAACCCCAACAACCCCTGTGGCGCACTCTACGAGGAGAAGGTGATAAAGCAGATTGTGGATCTGGCAGGCGAGTTCAGCCTTCCGATTGTTTCGGACGAGATCTACGACCAGATAGTATTCGAGAAGGAGTTCGTCAGCACCGCGCATCTGGCCAAAGAAGTCCCAGTAATAGGCATGAACGGATTTTCGAAGGCACACCTGATGACAGGCTGGAGACTCGGCTACGCCTACTTCCACGACCAGCACGGAGAACTACAGGAGCTGAGGCAGTCCATCGAGAAAGAAACCAGGATTAGACTCTGCGCAAACACACCGGTCCAAAAGGCAGGCGTAACCGCGCTGAACGGATCTCAAGACCACGTAAAGGAAATGGTGCAGAAACTCAGAGAAAGAAGAGACTATGCTTGGAAAAGACTGAACGAGATCGACGGAGTGAGCTGTGCAAAACCAGAAGCAGCATTCTACGTATTCCCAAGAATCCATGAAATGGGCTCACGATGGAAGACAGACATGGAATTCGCTTTGGACCTGCTGAAAGAAACAGGTGTATTGTTCGTGCATGGCTCAGGATTTGACCCGACCTATGGTGCAGGACACGTGAGAGGCGTGATCCTGCCGCCTGTAGAAACGTTGGAACAAGCTCTAGACGAAATGGAGCGATTCATGGAAAGGAAGGAAGGCTGACTCTTCGGCTTTGCCCGTCTTACTTCTAGATGGCTATTCCTTGGCTCGGATCACGGACTAGCTTCGAGAATTCCTCTATCAGCCTTCGGGTTATTGGACCAGGTTTACCGCTGCTTATCGTTCGTTTGTTTATTTCTCTGACGGGGATTATTTCCGCCGCGGTGCCTGTGAAGAAAACCTCTTCGGCATTGAACAGCTCATAGGGCGTTATGACCTTGTCTTTGACCTCGTAGCCGAGTTTCCGGGCCAGTTTGCCGGTCTCTTCGGCTGTTATTCCGGGCAGGGCGCCTGTGTAGCTTGGCGGCGTGTATATCTTGCCACCTCTGACTATGAATATGTTTTCAGCTACTCCTTCGCATACATAGCCGTTTTTGTCTAGGCATATAGCTTCGTCTACGTTGTTGATGTTGGCCTCGATTTTGGCGAGTATGCTGTTGAGGTAGTTTAGTGACTTTATCTCGTGTGAAGTGGCGTCGACGGGGTCTCTTTTGACCCATGAGATCATGGCGGTGACACCTTTCTCTTTGGCCTCGCCCTTATGCAAGGCTATCGTGTCGGTTATCACGATTATAGTGGGTTTCGCGCATTTCTTCGGGTTCAGTCCTAGGTCGCCTACGCCTCTCGTAACAACCAAGCGGATATACGAATCCTTGAAGTTATTCTTGCGCAGAGTCTCTAGAACGATTTGTATCATCTGTTCCTTCGATATCGGGATATCAAGCATTATCATGTGCGCTGAGCGATACATTCTTTCAACGTGTTCCTTCAGCTTGAAAACAGAGCCATTGTAGGCTCGTATTCCTTCGAACACGCCGTCACCGTACAGGAGGCCATGGTCAAAAACCGAGACTTTAGCCTGTGACTTTGGATAGTATGCTCCATCTATGTAAACTTGCAGTTCCTTTTCCATAGTCTTGCCCTCAAGCCAGAAGTGAGTGTATGAAGGCAAGGTTTCATATAGTTTTTGGCAATTGCTCCTGTCTTTTGTCCATTCTAGCCGTGGAATTGAGGCCTTTTCGATAAATGCTTGGGCAGAGCCAGCGGCTTGAACGGTTTGCCTTCTCCTATCTTCTCAATCTCGTTTGCCAAGTCCCCAAGCTTCATCTTGCGCATCTCGCCTGCGCTTCTGTCTCTTACTGCAAGTTCGCCTGAATCAAGCTCCTTCTGTCCCACAACGACCGCGTAGGGAACCCATTCGGTTTCGGCCTCTCGGATTCTCTTCTGCAACGTCAGCGACCTATCATCAATGTCCACGCGCACGCGTCGCTTCTCCAACTCCTCCGTCAGTTTCTCCACGTTTTCGAGGAAGCTCTCTGAGATAGGGATCATGCGTACTTGGGTGGGTGACAGCCATGTTGGGAGCATTGGAGGCTTCTGGTGTTGCTGGTCTCTGTAGGCTCTTTCCAACAGCGCGTAAACGCATCTTTCAATGGCGCCGCTCGGCGAACAGTGCAGGATCAGTGGCCGCTGTTTTTCGCCTTTCTCGTCAACGAAGGCTATGTCGTACCTTTTGGCGTTCTCAACGTCGACTTGGTCCGTTGACAGCGCGGCGGCCTTGCTTTGGTTGTCAACGAAGTTGAAGTCCCATTTCAGCACGAAGTAGAAGAACCGTTCATTCCACATCTCAACCAGCACAGGTTTGTCTATGACTCTGGCCAGCGAGGTAACGAAGTCCTTGTTCTGGCTATAGAAGTCTTTCGTGAATCGCAATGCAACTTCGTAATCATCTTTAGATAGGCCTATTTCCTGCTGGATTCGCATGCACAGCTTAAGCCTGACCGTGTATTCCTTCTTAGCTTGCTCCATGTCCGCGCAGAAGGCATGGCAGTCTGGCATGCTGAAGGCTCTCAGGCGCCGTAGGCCCACAACCTCCCCGCTCTTTTCCCGCCTGAAACTGTAGCGCGTGAGCTCGTAGAGCTTCAGCGGCATGTGTTTATATGAGAACTGGGCGTCGTGGATCATGAGGAATTGACCGAAGCAGGCGGCAAACCGTAGGAACAGGTCTTTGTCCTCAGACTTTAGAAGATACTGCCTTGCAGGAAAGCGGTTCATGTAATCAGCGAGGCTCGGATGATGGAAATCGTACATGATTGGGGTTTCGACTTCCATCGCGCCGTACTCGACCATTTTGGCGGTTACGAATTGTTCAAGCAGGGATTTGATTAGCTTGCCTTTGGGGTACCAGCGTATGTTGCCCGGGTCGCTTCCAGGCTCGTAGTCAGCTATCTCCAACCGTTTCATGAGAGGCACGTGGGGCGGCATCTGCTGGCTTGCCCTGACCTTGCAGATCTCGTACCTCGAGAATTTCTCAAGATTCCCATGGCCTATGAACTTGAAGTCAGCAACAGGCGTCATCTGACCGTCTGGTTCAAGTATGAACCAGAAAGATTCGAGCTTCTCCTCGGCTTTGACTGCCTCCGAAACTTTCTCTTCCTTTTTGCCTTCGACTCCTTTCTCTTCTTTGGCCACGGTTATCTGGCGTGACTGCTCCGCGAGCGGGTGGCCCTTTACCGAAATCACGAATTGTTTGTTCCAGCCGAAAGGCGCGCGATGGGTTTCTATTTTTTTTTCTTTGGCGTAGGCCTCCATTGTTTTGACTATTTTGAGAGCTTCGGCTGGCTTTGCGAGGTTGCTGCTTAAGTGCGAGTATGGGTAGATTATGATCTTGTTGATTTTCAGCTTGCCTAGAAAGGCGCGAACCTCGTCTATGGCCTTCTTACCGGTAGCCTCGGTGTCGGCCTCTTCGACGGCCGTGAAAAGCACAACGATTTCTTCCAGCCGCACAGGCTTCTTCTCAGCCTCCTCGGCTAGGGCTATCTCCTTCTGAACAGGTCTATACTCAACAAAGTCCGAGTGCAACTGCAGTATCCGCATGAAACGTCACCTCTTCCGGCTAGCCGCTGTAGCGCCACTTTTCAAGCTGCTTATCTTTCTTCGTCTTCTTCTTGTATTCTTTATAGTGTTCCTTGCACAAGTAGGCGCGTTTTTCATCTGAAGCCACTTTTAGGCCTGCAGACTTGACTTTGTCAATTGGAAGCGAACGCACCGCTTCCTTGCCGCAACTTGAAACACTACACTTAGCGCCTTTCTCAATTCGTCCCAACGTTTGATGCCTCGCTCAATAGAGTACACTTCATTCCTTAATTTCCTTTTCATACAGCAGGCGTGCTCTGCGGTAGATTTCTGTTTTGTCACCGAAATTCGTAGGGCCTATGCCCTCAACAACAAGCGAGGCCAACGCGGAACCCACGCAAGCACAACGCAAGTAGTTCTCGCCATAAACGTATTCAGCCAGAAAGCCTCCCATGAAGGCGTCTCCGGCACCCGTCGGGTCAACGATCTTCTCAGGCTTGTAGGCTGGAACCCTATAGGTTGCGTCGCCCACCGAGACCATTGAACCCTCGCCGCCTAACGTGACAATCACTGTTTTGACGCCGAGCTTGTGAACCGCTTCGATGGCGGAGGCAACGTCCGACAGGCCTGTCACCGCCTCAATCTCGCTCTGCGATGATTTGTAGATGTCAACAAGACGTAGGATGCGCTTGTCTGTAAGCGGCTTGAGTGTGACGTTTCCTGTCTCGTCGAAATTACGTAACAGTCCCTGTGGATCAAGAGACAATACGTCAGCGTGGCCTTTTGCCTGTTCAGCCAACTCGTAGGCTATTTCGCCTGCGACGGGTGCAAGGTGTATGGCGTCAGCCTTGAGAGACTCGGGCAAATCGTCAACCGTGATCGGCGGCGCCTTGCTCTTCAGCAGTAGAATCCGTTCCGATTGGGGACTGTCATACTTCAGTTCGAAACGAGTGGTATGTGCTGAGTCGTCCTTGGCGATTCCTGACGTGTCGATGCCTTCTTGTTCTAGCCACCACCGGTAGGCTTCCGGAAAGTCGCCACCAACCTTCGAAATGACTGACACCCTCGTGTCGAGACGTCTAGCAGCAAAGGAGACATAAGCTGCAGAACCTCCCAGAACAACAAATGGCGCCCGCCTGTCCGGCAGGAAAATCGAATCCAGTGTAAAGTGGCCCATGGTGACGATATCGAACACTTGCAGACTTGGCCTCCGCCCAGCAGTATATGGCGCAATGTGGACTTAAAGTCAACGGACGCTTTGTCAGAACGAGCGCGGGCGGGCGACTGAAAAGGGGGGCTACGATTGGAGAAGGAGGATGGCTTTTGCGAGGTCTCCGCCACTTTCTTCCAAGGCTTTTCTGGCTTCGTCTACACTTCTGCTTGTCTGGTCGGCCACAAGCCTCACGTCCTCCTCCGAAACGGCTGAGGGCTTGCGCTCTGGTGCCTTTTCACTGACTTTTCCGCCTGCGACTTGATAGATTCTCTGTCCCTGCACCTGCAGTATAGCCACTTCGGGTTTCTCAATGACAATTTCCCTAATAGGCGTTTTGATGACGACTTCTTGGACATCATCAACGGCGTCCATGTTCATGCCCATACGCTGCATCATGCGTCTTGCTTCACGTGGATTTATGCCTCTCCGCAATGAAATCACCTTGTACACTCAACACTATCTTGGCAGGCTTGATAAATCTAGCTTTCCTCGGCGTTGCCTCGCCTTACTTTCACGGCTACGCCGCGCCTGAAGGCCTTCATCTCTTCAGCTGACAGCAACGCATAGCCAACCGCCAAGACGCTGCCCTCCTCGTCAGCCACAATGACCTCATCCCTCGCACGCACACAATCGTCAACCCTGACAATGTGGGCCGCGAACACGTCTCCGCCCTCGGCGATGAACTTTGAAACGTCGTTCTTGATAGTGACGGTGCATTCGGCGTGTTCTACTATGCGTTTGGCGCCTACGAGGCTCAAAGAGAACAGGCCGTCTGTGGGACGCAACGTGGTAAGCCGCTCATTGCCTAACAGCACATAGCGGATTCTGCCTGTGTTTCTAGAATAGAGGATTTTCACATCTTCCGGGAACAACTTGGCGCCCACGCCTTTTCCGAACTGGTAATCCGCCGTGCCTCTTATCCTTCTGAGAGCGTCGTCCAATCTCACACACCGTCAAAGTGCAACGTTGTTTTTCGACAACTATAAACACGAGCGGAATTAATAAAGCAGTTCAGGTGCGTTGACGTTGCGATGTGAGGTTTGCGGGCACAAGATCTACGGTGAGCCTATGAGAGCCTTGATAGAAGGCGCCAAGCTCACGGTATGCCATGAATGCTCAAAACACGGAACGATCATCTACGAAGAACCCAAGCAGAAGCCAACCGTGCCGCTGGCGAAGGGAACACGCCCACCATTGGCCTTCCAAGTCAGGAAGCCGCCTAAGGCAACAGTTGACACATCCATCGAGCTTGTTGAGGGCTACGGCGACAAGATCAGGCAGGCCAGAGAAAAGGTCGGCCTTTCACATGAGGATTTGGGCAAGAAACTGAACGAGAAGGTTTCGCTTCTAAGGAAGATTGAAACGGAAAAGATGACGCCTGACAACAAGCTTGCCACCAAGCTGGAACACATTCTCAAGATCAAGCTCATCGTTCCAGCCTCAGATGAGAAAGAGCCAAAAATAGAGATTCCGAGGACGGAAAGCCGGGAATTGACCCTTGGGGACCTGATCCAGATCAACGGCAAAGGCAAAAAGAAAGAGGAGACGAAGGCACGAAAGCCATCATAGTCCAGCGCCGCAGGAACATTGAACCTTCGAGCATGGAAGAACTCAACAACCTCGCACAATCTGCGAGATACACAGTCGTAGGCAAAATGGAGCAAACACGCGTGCCCGACGCTCGCTACCAGATAGGCGCAGGCAAGGTTGAGGAGCTCGCACAGCTTGTCAAGGAGACTGAGGCTCAGAAGGTGATTTTCGACAATCCACTAAGCCCCGTTCAGGCCTACAACTTGGCTAAGGCCACAAACGTCGAGATAATCGACCGCTTTCAACTCATCCTCGAGATTTTCACGCAGAGAGCCACAACCACGGAGGCCCAGCAGCAAATCAGGCTGGCAAGACTCAGATATGACCTGGCACAGGCCAAGGAAAGGGTAAGACTCGCCAAGAAAGGAGAACAACCTGGCTTCATGGGCCTTGGCGCCTACGAAGCCGATGTGTACCATGAAAGCGTCAAGAAAGAAATCCACGCCATTCGCCGAAAACTGGGAAGAACTCGAGCAAGCCGCGTCCTCCACCGTGAAAGGAGAACAGAACTGGAGCTTTCACAAGTCTCCTTGGCAGGATATACGAAGGCCGGGAAGAGCTCTCTCTTCAACGCTCTTACTGAAGAGCACGTGCCCGTGGACACGGCGCTGTTTACGACGCTGTCCACTACAACGAGAATGATCGAAATATCGAAGAAGAAATTCCTGCTCACCGATACCGTGGGTTTCATCGACCGATTGCCGCTGATGCTGATAGAGGCCTTCCAGTCAACTCTAGAAGAGACTATTTACTCAGACCTGATATTGCTGATGCTGGACGTAAGCGAACCATTGAATCTCATAGAGAAGAAGCTTACAACCTGCCTGGAAACGATAGAGCGCATTGGAGCGTCAGGCGTTCCGGTGATAACGGTTCTGAACAAGATCGACCTGCTGTCGGAGGCCGAAATCAGGCAGAAACTGGCGAAGCTGGAGCAAGAAACAATGAACCCTGTGCCTATTTCGGCTCTGAACAAGACCAACCTCGACACGCTCAGGAATGAGATATTGAAGACGCTCAGCAACTATGTTGAAGCTTCATTCACGATTCCGCTGACGAATGAAACTATGTCATTCATCTCGTGGCTCTTCAAGGCTGCTGACGTCAAATCGTTGAAGTACGGCGAGAACGCCGCTCACGTGGTTCTTGAGGCCAGCCCATCGCTTGCAGAGAAAATAAGAAGCCGAGTAGAAGGCTTCCACGGAAAACTCGAGAACGTAAGCCGAGACGAGAAACGTGCCTAAGATCGCCGTGCTGAGATGGGGCCACAGGCCACAGCGGGACACGAGGCTCACTACGCACGTGGCTCTTGCCGCACGAGCCCTAGGCGCTTCAGGCGTCATACTTTCAGACACGGAAGACAGAAAGATCAAGGAAACCGTTGACAAGATCACGGAAAACTGGGGAGGACCGTTCTTCTTCGAGATGGGAACCGGCTGGAGGCAAGCCGTCAAGAATTGGAAGGAAAAGGGCGGAGTAGTTGTTCATCTCACGGCTTATGGTGAGAACATCCAAAAGAGCGACGTCCTGCGCAGGATCAGAGATTCTGGAAGGGATGTTCTTGTCATTGTTGGAAGCCAGAAAGTCCCTGGGGAATTCTACCACGAAGGAGTGTCCGATTTCAACGTGGCCGTCGGCAATCAGCCTCATTCGGAGTGCGCAAGTTTGGCCGTTTTCCTAGACCGGTATTTCGATGGAAAGACGTTGGCAAAGGGCTTTGACGGCGCCAAGGTGATGATAGTTCCGCAGAAAAGAGGCAAGAAAGTGGTTGGCCATCATTAGTTCTGAGCCAGATTTGCAAATAGTATTTAAACTAAGGTTCATAAGTATATATTGGAGAACACTGTTCACCATCTGGACAAAAGGGTTGCCATGTTATCGAGTTTGGAAGACGCGACTCTAGTAAGGGTTGCCACGGCTCTAGGTGAGGAAGACGCTGTGAAACTAATCGAAATTCTGAAGAATGCGGAAGAGACAACGGATGATGAGCTTGCGAACAAGACGAGCATAAGGCTGAATTTTGTTCGCAAAATTCTCTACAGGTTTTATGACCATTCGCTTGTCAGCCTGAGGAGGACACGTGACCCCAAGACTGGCTGGTTCATATTCCACTGGAAACTGCAGCCAGACCAGCTGGAAGGCTTCATAGTGAGCCAGAAACGCCGAGTTCTTGAAAAGCTCAACACAAGGCTGGAATTTGAGAAGAATCATGATTTTTTCTTTTGTTACACGGCAGGCTGTAAGCGCGTGCCGTTTGAGGATGCGGTTGAACTTGTTTTCCGCTGCTCAACGTGCAACAAGCCTTTGATGCATTATGACAACGACAAGATTCCTCAGGCATTGACGAAGAAGGTTGAAACTCTAAGGAAGGAGCTTGGTGAGTGAAAGGCTCCCAACACGTGAGCAGGCACTGCAGCTTCTCCGCGACAGTGGTTGTCGAGACAACGTAATAAGGCATGTTGAGGCTGTTTCTGGGCTTGCGGTTGAGATCGCGCAGGCCTGCAAGGACAAGGGACTGAACGTTGACGTGAAGCTTGTCGAAATAGGCGCCTTGTTGCACGACATTGGACGTTCCAAGACCCACAGCGTTCACCACGCAGTGGCAGGCGCAGAAATCGCCAGATCGCTGAACCTGCCAGACCCAGTTGTTTCAATAATCAAAAGGCACGTCGGCGGCGGAATAACCGCCAAGGAAGCCAGAAAGCTAGGCTGGCCAAAAGACGTCTACATGCCAGAAACACTTGAGGAAAAAATAGTCTCTTACGCTGACAAGCTTATTGAGGGCTCGAAACGAGTGCCTATAGAAAGGACGATTGAAGCTTTTTCGAAGGAGTTGCCTCCTGCTGCCGCTGAAAAGATACGACGACTACACGCAGAAATGCTGACGATAATTGGTGATTGCAGATGCCTGCCGTGACGTTGCTGGCCAAGGCCCACAGCGATTCTCAGCTGAAAAAGGCTGACAGACTGTTGAAGACCAAGCTTGAAGGCTTGAAAGCGGAATTCAAGATTGACGGTGCTACTTCCCGAGGATGGATTCGAATAAGCCTTTCCGGTGAAGATGAAAAGGCGGCGTTGCACTATCTGAGCAAGGAGATAGGGTTGTGCCCCGTGGGCCTCGCGGATGTGGAGAAGCTCTCGACGATTAAGGGAAGACTAGTCTCGCTGGACAAGAGCAGGGACGCAGTCAGCTTGGATGTCGGCGTGTTCGAACCGAGCACTGTCGATGCTGTGATTTCTCTGCCGGCTTTGCAGGCTCAGTTGGGGGATGGAAGGAAAATCGCTCTCAGGAAACTCATTGAGCTCTTCGGTTTCTGTGATAACCTGCCTTTGACAGTCAAAATCTCGAACTCAAACAGGGAAAAGGACCAGATGGAGGCAGTTTTGGCGGAAACGCAGCTGAGCAAGTTTCGCAGTTGGACTGATTCCTTCTTGGACAGGCTGGTGGTTTTGGGAGCGCCTCAGAGCGAAGTCAGGTCGGCTGTTGACAGAACCGGCTTCCAACGTGACGTGGTTGACATTGAACCGTTGGGATTGTTTGAGCACGCGATAGTGTGCAAGCTTGGAACTGACGCTGCAGGCTTGATTCCTAGGCTTGGCAGGTGCTTGTCTTATGCTGTTTTCAGCGTGTTCAGTCCGCGTAGGCTTCTGGAGTTTTTTGGTGAGGACTCGAGTCTCTTCGCTTTGTTGTGACCAGGTGGACTCCTGCGAGAATGAGGAATCCGCCTGCAATTATGTAGGGGTTGGCGGTTTCGCCTGCGAATATGTGGCGAAGGCTACCGTGATTAGCGGTTCGGCGAAGAGGAATGAACTGACTGCGGAGGCGTTTGCGTGGTCGAGTACGTGGAACCATATGTAGTAGCCTAGCAGTGAGCAGGTTGTTGATAGGAAGAGGATGGATAGCCAACCGTTGAGGCTGATGGCCAGTATTAGGTGCACAGAGTGTTCAGCCAAAGAGAGCGGGATTAGGAATAGCCCACCTAGGATGTTCACGTAGGCAACCACCAAGAAGGCTTCGTATGTCTTCATTATCCTCTTTCCCATCAAGCTGTATGTTGCCCACAGAAGAGGCGTGGAAAGCAGGATTAGGCTGCCGAGGAAGAAGCTCTCGCCGTGCTGAATGCTCAATGTTCCGCCTGTGATGACGGTGAAGGTGCCTGTTGCCGCTATCGCGATGCCTAGCATCTGCGCTTTCGCAAGGCATTCTTTTAGCAGCTTGACTGAAAGCGTCGTGATAAGGATTGGCGAGATTAGGCACACAAGGATGGCGGCGATTGAGGCTCCTGCCATGCTGATGCCTGTGTACTGGCCGGTGAAGAACAGGGTGACTCCAGTCAGCGCGAGCACTATCACAGTCGGGATGTCTCGTTTGCGAATGAGAAGATCATAGCCTTTTTGCTGGCTTTTCTGAAGAGAAGGGTCATGGTAAAGAGGATACCTGCTAGGAGAAAGCGGAAAGTGGCAATGGCTACTGGGTAGCGCGCGCTAACGAAGGAGCTGCCCCAAAAGAAGATGAGCACGGGCGCGCGCGATGGTACAGGATTGAAAATAGTGAATGCGATACTTGAAGATCTAAGAAAGAACACGAGTCTGTGGAAATCAGAGAGAAATATCGGAGCCAGAGCCAAATTTACGAGGCAATCAGACAGTACCTAGTCGAAGCAGATAAGGCGGTCATTGACAGACGCCAGCGTATTGTAGTTTTAGATGCCGAGATAGCCCAGGTAAAGAAGGAACCAGAAGATCTTTAGGATGCGAAGGAAATGCTTTCTGAGGAATCTCAAAAGGAACAAGCAGAGGCCGAACAACTGACTGGTCAAAACAGAGTTGGAAGAGAAGAGACTCTGGCTTCAAAATGAGGTTGCAGGGTTAAACACGAAGAGATATACTCCTGCGATTCTTAGGAAGATAGGGCGCGTTGAGGCCAAGGAGGGACCGGCGCTTTGGACGGACGTCAAGAGTGTTGCTCGATGCCGGAAATTGTCGAAGGAAACCCGAGCCCTCAAGGATTTGAAGGTGAGCCTGGAAGTCAATATCAATTGTCTTAACGAAAGAAAAGGCAAGATCAGAGAGTGCGTCAAGCCCGAGCGCGCGCGGAACCCAAATAGGAGTGGGCCGGACCGGACTTGAACCGGCGACCTTTGGCTCGTAAAGCCAATGTCCTAACCAAGCTAGACGACCGGCCCTCTCTATTTCCGTTAATATGAGTGAATTTAAGGCTTTTCGGACAAGCAGCTTCGGTTCCGCATTGCGCTGTCGCCTGCCCAGAGGACTGTAACCGCTGGTAGGAACGCAAAAGAAAAAGGATGAGGGAATTGCGCTTTGTTCAGTTTAGATTTTTCTTTTGCCGAGAACTGATCTGAAGGATTTTCCGCAGCATTCAAACAGCCCGATTGTGAGCTCCATTCTCTTGCCGCTCTTGTCCTTCCGACCTGCCATCTTCCAAGTCTTCTTAGGAGTGCTGACTTCTTTCTTGCACTTAGGACACTTAGCCATAGGATTCCCCTGCCAGAACACTACGTATGGATGAGGTTAAAGCATTTTCGATAGTAACCGGCCAAGGAGCAGTCTTTGCATTGCGTTAAAGCAAGTATCGTGTCAAATTCTTTGCGCGCGCATGAAGTCTAGCGAGATGAGTAAATCCGCGCGCGCTATCGTTTCCAGGCGGGCCATATTCCTGAGCCCATGTTCTTTAGTGTCCCTGTACCCAAGATTTCAGGCAACCATTCGGCCATATTCTCGTAGTAGTAGATAGCGTATAGCGCGCGTGCTACCTGTATTCGTCTAGCATCTTGTCAATGAAGCTTTGCAGGTCTTCTTCTTTCACTCTTTTTCTGAATTCATCATAGAGTTCCTGCGGAAATCTCCATTTTGGATCAATTTCCTTAACTGCTTTGGCGGGCACACCATATGCCATGTAGAAATCAGGCACATTTTTTGTCACAAGCGTAGAAGCGCCTATCAGACATTCTCGACCGAGAACTACTCCTGGAAGTAGCGTCACGTTGACAGCTATTTGCTTCCGAGCTTTATGTGTGGTGCTTTGGGTACGAATTTTTCTATATGCCTCCTTCCATGTAGGATTTGGAGGTCATTTGCGCCGACGAATTCCGGCGCTATGAACACCCAGTCTTCTATAGCGCGCGCGACCATAAGAGGCTCGTAAAGCCAGTGTCCTAACCAAGCTAGACGACCGGCCCTCCGTTATCTTTAATCAAGAGGAGTTATTCAAGAGTCTTAGACCAGGAATGGAAGCGTGTCCTATAGGTCAAAGACTCATCGGGATGCAGGCCAACTCCGATCCTTCATGTGAGGAATAGATATAAATCTCCCGCATTATATACAGCGGCGCGCAGTCATATCTGGATCTCGAAAACCTACACAAGAAAGGCAGGGGCAGTGCAAGGAATGAAGAAGGTTTTGGTCACGGGCGCGGGCGGACCAGCCGGCATAAACTTTGTAATGTCTCTGCGCATAGTGCCCGAAAACATGTTTCTCGTGGGAACCGAAGCGAGCGAATTCTTCATCCACCTTGTATCCACAAACAAGAAGTATCTTGTTCCAAGAGCCACGGAGTCTGACTACATAGACAGACTAAATGAAATAACTCGCAAAGAAAAAATCGAGTTTCTGCATGCCCAACCTGATCCGGAAGTTGAGGTTGTATCCGAGAATCGGGAGAAGCTGGAGGCCAACACTTTTCTTCCGTCGAAAAACGCAGTTATGGCGTGTCAAGACAAACTAGAGGCTGCAAAACTGTGGGAGAAGAAAAGTGTGCCCGTGGCGAAATATGTAGAGATCAGAAATGAGGCAGACATCCACAAGGCATTCTGTAGGTTTCGGAAACCGATTTGGATAAGGGCTACCCGTGGTGCAGGAGGGACCGGAAGCACGCTAGCGGAGAATTCGGAGACCGCGATATCTTGGGTCAATTACTGGAGGAGCCGCAATGTTGAGTGGAAATTCGTAGCCCAGGAGAATCTTCCGGGCAGGAATATTGCCTTTCACAGCTTGTGGAAAGATGGCGAACTGATCACCTCCTTGGCCAGAGAACGTGTCGAATACATCTATCCGCATTTGTCCCCTTCGGGGATCACGGGAACGCCAGCCGTTCAAAGAACCATTCATGACGAAACCGTCAACAGCATTGGCACGAACGCAGTTTTGGCAGTCGATCGGAATTTCAACGGGATTGCCTGCGTTGACTTGAAGGAGAACAGTGAAAGCGTGCCTTGCGTTACTGAAATCAACGCTGGCAGAATGTTCACTACCTCATTCTTCTTCTCCTACGCCAGCAAGATCCTGCATGGAGATTATCGCGGAAACATCCCATACTTGTACGTCAGACTGGCTTTTGGCGACAGGATTCCAAAAGTGCGCAAGTATGATGCACTTCCAAAGAACGTTTACTGGATACGCCATATTGATGCTCCGGCAAGATTGGTGAGAAACCAGAAGACCATCGGAGAAATGTACCATTGAGCACAGTCGTCATATTCGACCTTGATGGTACGCTAATCCATATTCCTATTGACTACGATTCACTTTTTTCCGAGCTAAAGAGAATCCTCAACACGGACCAAGTTCGCCCCATGCTGAGAACCATTTCAAAGCTGGAGGGAAATAATAGAGAGGAAGTCTTCAGAGCTTGGGACAAGGCAGAATGGGTTGCACTGCCAAAAACCATAACAAACGAGGTTGGGATAGCAGTCTACAACAAGCATTGCGACAAGCTCAAGGCACTTGTGACAATGCAAGGCAAAGCATTCGTGAACGAATGGCTCAGGAACTGCGACTTGGCCTTTGACACGATAGTGACCAGAGAAGACAGCCTGAACAGAGTCGAACAGCTTGAGATCGCCGCGAAAAGATTGGGCTCTCGTTTTGAAGATGTTTTGTTCATAGGCGACAAGGAATACGACTTAACTGCAGCGAAGCAAGTTGGATGCTTGTTCCAAAGGATGAAAACATGAGAATCTGGTACGATGCTCTTACTGGCAAACACTTGCGATATGGTGTAGCAATTGCCAAAAAGTTGAGGGAACTGGGGCATGAAGTGGTTCTGACCACAAGAAGACACCCTGATACAATACCTTTGGCGAACTACCTGAACGAGAAATGCTTGGTCGTCGGAAGTTACAATCCAAAATCACTGTTAACGAGACTGGTGGAAAGCAACAGACGGCAACTAGCCTTCTGCAGACTCTTCAGCAATTCATTTCCTGACATAGCCATATCTCATGGTTCCGTTGACCAGTGCAGAGTAGCTTTCGGAGTAGGAAAGACTGTCATATCTACGATTGACACACCATATGCCGAGGCGGTGCATCGGCTTACCTTGCCCATTTCTGACTACGTGGTTTCATCGAAGGCCATTCCGGAAGGAATACTTCGAAGGTTTAATGCAAAAGGGAAAATAGCCAGCTTCAACGGCGTGGATGAGACGGCATGGATCAAAGGCTTCAAGCCAGAAACCCAGTATTCATTTGGCAGGCCTTTGATTGTGGTCAGACAGTTCGAAGAGAAGGCTGCTTATGCTGAGGGAAGAGTGGATTTGCACGTATTGGCTCGAAAGCTGGCGCGGTTAGGGAAAGTGGTGTTTCTTTCAAGATATGGCCGGAAAAAGACCAAAAACCTGATAATTCCAAGGGAATTCATTGACACTTCGAGCCTAGTTTCAACTGCAGATTTGTTTGTTGGGGTTGGAGGAACTATTACCCGAGAAGCCGCGCTGCAGGGTACGCCCGCGATAATCATCAAGGCATTGCCTACCCAACACGTGAACGATTTCTTAATCAGCAAAGGCTTTCCAATCTTCAAATCAAGTAGTTCAGACGTTGTGAAACTAGCCGCAAGATTGCTAAATCGAAAATTCGACGTCAGGAACCTTTTGAACGAGCTCGAAAACCCCGCTGACACGATAGCAAACATTGTCAAGAACTTGGCTGGCCAACAGAAGTGAACTGGCCCCAATGCACAACCCTAGGTAACGGAAACAGACAAACGCTAGGAGATCACAAGGAGCAAATCCCTTGATGTAACAGCTCGCACTGCGCAGAAACTACTGACCCTGCTTGTTTTTTCCTATTCCAATAAACGCCGTTCTTCTTGCCTCGTAATCCTGTTTCGTCATCATTTTCCTTGCAGGCACTCCTCTCACCAGAGTGTCCGGCGGCACATCCTTCGTGACGACACTTCCCGCTGCAACCACCGAGTTTCTGTTCACTGTCACATTAGGAAGGATTGTGACACATCCACCAATCACAACGTTATCTCGTATGATTGAAGGGGTTAAGCACCTGCTGTGTGGAAACTTGTCGTTGAGAAGACTACTGTTTGGCCCAATGAAAACATTGTTTCCCAGAACACATTCATTCGAGATGGTGACGTGTGCCTGTACTATGCAATTCTCCCCTATCTTGACGTCCTTGCCAATGTCGCAGAAACTTCCTATACGGGTGCCTTTCCCGATTTTGCTGCCGCCGCCAATGACAACATAGTTCCATATGACCACGTCCTTGCCGAATCCAACCTCTTTGCCAACAATGACCCCTAGACCCATCATTGGTTTGCTCATGAACTTTTCCTCCGCACATTCCGTTACTTACATATGTGAGGTTTAAATAGTTTGACGGCCATTTTGACTTTTCCACTGAAGGCTGAGAAAATGACGAGAGAAAAAGTCTTAGTAGTTGGCTTAGGGGAAGTCGGCTATCCTATTTTTGACCTTGTCAAGGAAAGCCGACGGTTCGAGGTTTATGGTTTTGACCTCGATCAGAAGAAGATGGATGAATTGAAGCAGGGCAAGATTCCAGCTCTACTTGACGTTTGCCATGTCTGTATCCCATGTTTCAAGAAGAAAGAGTTCGTAGACATCGTGGTCGACTATGTAAATCGGTTCAAGCCCAAACTCCTGATTATCGAAAGCACAGTTCCACCGGGAACCACGATGGAGGCACATAAACGCTCTGGCAATGTCTTAATGGCTCATTCTCCTGTTCGAGGCTTGCACAGAAGCCGAGAGTACATGAAGTCTGATATCCAGAAATGGACAAAATACATAGGCGGCGTAACACCAGAATCGGCAGAAGCCGCCCGGGATCATTTTGAAGGACTTGGATTGAAGACGAAGATTCTGAAAACCAGCATTGATACGGAACTGGCCAAGCTCTTCGAGACGACCTACAGAGCTTGGATGATTGCATGTTTCCAGGAAATGCACCGCATATCAAAGCATTTTGGAGCGGAGTTCGACGATACGGTGGATTTCCTGGCGGACACTCACCGTTTAAGACTCGATCGGCCCGTAATGTATCCAGGAATAATCGGCAAGCATTGTCTGATTCCGAATATTGAGCTTCTTTTGGAGAGCCACGATTCGGAATTCCTGAAACTCATCCTGAAATCAAATGAGAAGCGGAAAGACGAAATCAAAAATCCGGACACATCCAGGGAAGTTGAAAAAGTAAGAATAAGGGCCGAAGCACTGGAAAAGGAGTTGATCGAGAGAATCCATCAGTCTTTCGCTCAGATTCCGTCTAGCAAGTGACTATTGTTTTCCCATATGTACTAGAGGCGAGTAACAGAAACAGTAATCTCAGTGCGCCACGTCGCGCGCGCGGTTTGAAAAGTCACCCATAACCGTCGTTTCACAGTTGCTCTTGACTAGCCCGTCCACTATATGTGAACCGACAAAACCAACGCCCCAGTCACTAGGGCTTTCTTGTTCTTCAACAACAGCCTACATTACCTATTCTACTTGACCCAAGCCACAAACAAACGCTTCATTGTTTCGTAAACTCCCCCCGATTTTCCTCTGCTGAATTCTCGTGACTGTGTGAGGTAGGTTCGCGCGCGCGGCACATACTAGACTTGCGGCGATTCAGTTACTCAGACTAATCGCGAGCCTTAGAATACCTTCTCGAACAAAGGCCTTGATATACTTTTATCAGTTTTCCGATCGTAAGTTTGGAACTGAAATTCCTGCGAACATAGTCTGCGCCCTCGATGTTGAGCCGAGGATTCATCTGGAACTGTAATAAGGCCTTTTTGACCTCATCATAACTTCTAACGTAGTGACAGAAAGGCAGGAAGTCATGAGACCATATCACCTGCCGCCCCAAGGCTAAAGATTCTATCACCATGTAGGACAAACCATCGTGTCTGGTTAGCCTCAACAGGACTGTAGACTGCTTATAGACATCCAGCATGTCATTTCTCCATCCCAAGTAGACCAAGGTGGGTACGCTTTCGATCCTTGAAAGCAGCCATGAAGGCTCAACATTTTCTCCTGGAACAACAAGAAAAGTAACGCGTGGAAAATCTTTGGCCAGCTTGAAGAGAATGTCGCTTCCGTAAAGTCGATCATCGGCCAACTTGCAGAGCACAGCAAATTTCTTTGGCATTGGCGGCAGCTCATCAATCATAAAATAGTCAGAATCTACAGGAATGGGCCAGACAACAGAAGGTGTGCCCATGTTCTCCAATTCCTTCTGAAGATTTTCTGAAAACACTAGGTTCAGGTCAACAAATTTCTTCAGAATCAGGGCCATCAACCTAGACCTTTCTTCTCTGCCGACGTTCATTACGTCGGAACCCTCCCAGTGGCAAATAGTGATCCTGCCAAACAACTTGCTGAGAATCAGAGACAGAAACACAAATCGCCGCATGTATATTCCATGAATTATATCGTAGTTGCGAAGACGAAATAGAACAGTCAGATTTCCCCGGATGCCAGATGAAACGAATTCTGCGGTGACTCCGGAATCGCTCAAGTGTTTTGCTAATCTCTTTCCCGAATCCTGATCGCCGAGAATTCCGATTTTCAACTTGTATCTGCTCCTTCAAACGTTCGAGTGGAGTGTTCCTGCAGGTTGCCGATAACATTTCTGCATAAGAAAACAGAAAACACTCTCTACATCCGCAGCCTGTCTGTGCGCCAAACTTCGTTACTCTTCATCTTCAGAGGCTTATAAAGATGTCCAGGCTCATGCGCAAGAACATAACGCACGCTATTCAACAAAGAAGAAACGGACCGCACAAGACATATTAAAAGGGAACCCCAATATTCACAAAAATCACGTTGTAACGATCTGGAAAACCTCTAAAGAAACACTTGGTTGGGATGATGATCAAAAAAATCGGCAGCTACCTACGTGGAAAAACAGTTTTGATAACGGGCGGAACAGGCAGCTTCGGTCATCAAATGACTGAAGAGTTGCTGAGATCTGACGTGAAAGAAATCAGAATATTCTCCAGAGGCGAAGATCTGCAACATAAAATGGCCATGGAATATCCGGACCCTCGCCTGAACTTCATAATAGGAGACGTGAGAGACTTCCAGAGAGCACTGGAAGCCACGAGGAACGCGGATGTGATATTCAATGCTGCAGCCCTGAAACAGGTCCCTGATTGTGAGTATCATCCCTTCGAAGCCGTCAAAACCAACATTTTGGGAGCCCATAATGTGAAGGAAGCCGCCATCATCAATGAAGTGTCAAGGGTAGTAACGATATCAACAGACAAAGCAGTCAAACCCATCAACGCCATGGGGATGACCAAGGCACTACAGGAAAAAATCATGACCTCCAATGAAGTAGGCGTCCAAACAACGAAGTTTCTTGTAATTAGATATGGGAACGTAATAGGCAGCAGAGGGAGCGTCATTCCGCTGTTCAAAGATATGATCAAGAAAAAGCAGCCGCTATATGTAACTGATTTCAGAATGACCAGATTCCTTTTGAGCTTGAGAGACGCCATACAGCTGGCGTTCAAAGCGCTTCTAGATGGAAAAGGAAATGAGATCTTTGTTCTCAAACGGCCTGCCTGCTTGGTGAAGGATCTCGCAGAAACATTGGCACAAGGAAAGGTGAAAGTATTGGAAGGGGATATCCGACCAGGCGAGAAGATCCATGAAACCTTGGTGCAAGAAGACGAAATAAGAAGAGCCGTGGAAGAAGATGAATATTACATTATCCATCCTCATGGAGTTAAAGGAGTTCCGAAGCTCAAAACGAAACTGCTCGAATACACTTCAGAAAACGCTCGCAGATTGAACAAGGACGAAATACGCTTGCTTTTGGAAAAGGAGGGCTTCATGTAACAACCCTGATCACTGGCGGTTCAGGAAGACTTGGAAGAGAAGTAGTCAGAGTCTTTCCAACATCATTACATCCGACCCACGAGGAGCTGGAACTGAAGAACAGCGAATTGGTGGCGAATTACGTCTCAAAGGAGAAGCCCGACACGATAGTCCACTTTGCAGCATGGACTGATGTGAGAGCGTGCGAGGAAAAAAGATCTGAAGCATGGAAGAACAATGTCACTGCAACTGAGAACCTGGTTGAAGCTTGCCGACAACAGAACAATAAGTGCTACTTTGTTTACATGTCAACAGCTTGCATCTTCAGAGGAGACAAGGGAGACTACGTTGAAACAGACGTCCCCTATCCAGACAACTTCTACTCTCTAACGAAGCTCATAGGCGAGTTTGTAGTAAAACGGATTGACAATCATCTAATAATCCGAGCCAACTTCGTGCCACGAGAGAAATGGAAGTATGAAAAAGCTTTCACCGACAGGTTTGGCACCTACCTTTTCGCCGACGACCTCGCCCTCGCCGTTAAAGACGTAGTCGACCGCAGACTAACGGGAACAGTTCATTTAGCAGGGGAAGAAAAGCTTTCCATGTTCGAACTCGCCAAAATAACATCACCTGACATCAAACCGATGACGATGAATGAAATCGACATCCCGTTGCCCCGCGATATGAGTCTTAGAAGTGAAAGAGTTAAACCGAACCAGCTTCGCAGAAAACTATAACTTCACGCGCGCGCCGAGCGATTGAAGCTGCCATAGTTCTTTGGCGAACTCCTTTTATTGACGAGTAGCCGAGTTCATACGCCAACTTAAATATGTTTAAATATAGACAGTCTAAGTCATTTCCTTGAAAATACGTGAGAAAAGGCTGAACAATGACACTTAAGGATTGTCAGATTTGCACGAGATGCATAATGGACACAACAGACCCAGACATTGTGTTTGACAAACATGGATACTGTAATCACTGTACACATGCGCTAGAGAAGTTGCGATCTCTGCCTTCTGAACAAGAAAGGGCAAAGAGACTTGCAGCACTTGTTGAAGAAATTAAGGAAAAAGGCAAGGGCAAGAAGTATGATTGTATAATCGGCGTCAGCGGCGGGGTAGACAGCTCCTTTGTCGCATCTACTGTTAAGAAACTGGGACTTAGACCTCTAGCCATTCATCTGGATAACGGATGGAATTCCGAATTAGCTGTCAAAAACATAGAGAACATTTGCAGGATACTCAAGATCGACCTTTTCACACACGTAATTGACTGGGAAGAATTCAAGGACCTGCAGTTGTCTTTCCTGAAATCCAGCACCCCCGATTCTGAAATACCATCAGATCACGCAATCACAGCGATCCTGCTTCAAAGAGCCTTGAAAGAAGGAGTGAAGTACATTCTAATAGGAACAAACGTCGCCACTGAATCGATCGGAGTCAACGCGTGGTCCCAAGGTCATGCAGACTGGAAATACATCGAAAGCATCCAAAGGCAATTTGGTTCGAAAGAGTTGAAAACATTCCCTCATTACAGCATATTTGACTTGGTGAGATGGAAAATCCTCAATGGCGTGAAAGTGATCCAACTGTTGGACTACATAGACTACAACAAAAAAGAGGCAAAAAGGACTCTGCAGAAAGAAATCTATTGGAAAGACTACGGCGACAAACATCATGAATCAGTTTACACCAAGTTCTTCCAAGCATACATCTTACCCACGAAATTCGGATTCGACAAGAGAAGATCTCACCTATCCAGTTTGATCTGCTCGGGACAGATAACAAGAGATCAAGCGCTAGAAGAGATGAAAAAGGAACTCTACCCCAAGCAAGAGCTGAAGGAGCATATGGACTACGTCATCAACAAATTCGGCCTCACCAAAGAAGAATTCGAATCTATAATGAAGTCCCCGCCTAAGACCTATTGGGATTACCCGAACTATAAGAAAACCTGGTACTATAAGACTGGCAGAACCGTCTATCGATTTGCTAAGCGTCTTCGCGGCTCTTGAATTCAATTTCGGTGAGTCATATGATTGTCGTCATTGACTACAATACGGGCAACACAGGATCCATAGTAAACATGATCAGGAAGGCTGGCGGCGAGGTTGCACTTTCGTCTGAACTAGAAAAGATTGAAAAGGCTGAGAAACTCATTCTGCCAGGAGTTGGCGCCTTTGACGCGGGCATGCAAAACTTGGCAAGACTAGGTTTTATCGACATACTCAAGAGAAAGGTGATTGAAGAAAAAACTCCTATTCTCGGCATATGCCTGGGCATGCAATTACTCACCGAGAAGAGTGAAGAAGGTGTGTTGCCTGGCTTGGGGTTAGTAGACGCCTCTACTGTGCGATTCAGATTTGACATCAGTAGCAACCTAAGAATCCCTCACATGGGATGGAACAGCATAGTCATGAGGAAAGAGAGCCCGCTTTTCTATAACGTGTACCCAGACCCCGTGTTCTACTTTGTCCATTCCTATCACGTGGCATGCAACAATATCCAAGATGTCCTGTCAACCACAAACTACGGGTATGATTTCGTCTCTTCTCTGCAGAAAGAAAATATCTTTGGAACGCAGTTTCACCCTGAAAAGAGTCACAAGTACGGCTTGAAGTTGATGAGAAATTTCGTGGAGTTGGTCCATCAACGCTAAGGCTAAGAGTGATCCCCGCTCTCCTGCTCAAGAATGAAGGTTTGGTAAAGACAATCAAGTTCAAAGATCCAGCTTATGTCGGAGACCCCATTAACGCCGTGAAAATCTTCAACGACAAAGAAGTGGATGAACTGCTGTTTATCGACATTCAAGCTACGAAAAAAAAGAAGAGACCGGATTTCGAACTTGTCTCAAGAATGAGTCGAGAAGCTTTCATGCCTTTCGGATACGGCGGCGGCGTAAGAAATCTAGAAGACATGTCCAGACTCTTCAAGTTGGGCGTTGAAAAAATCTCTGTCAACTCGTATGCTATCGAAAACCCAGACTTTATCGCAGAGGCTGCAAACAGTTTCGGCAGCCAAAGCGTCGTTGCTTCAATCGACGTCAAGAAGGACGCGTCTGGCAAATACTGGGTGTTTGATCACCGCACTTATATAACAACGAAACTTGACCCCGTAGAATTCGCCGTCTTGATGGAAAGAAAAGGCGCGGGTGAAATATTGCTGAACTCGGTGGATAAGGACGGCACATTTGACGGCTATGACATCGACATCATAAAGAAGATTACTCAATCAGTGAGAATCCCAGTGATTGCACTCGGCGGAGCAGGAAAACTGGAGGACTTTAGAGAAGCTGTCAAGACAGGCGGAGCTTCAGCGGTAGCTGCAGGGAGTTTCTTCGTGTTTCATGGAAAGCATAGAGCGGTTCTGATAACCTACCCCGATAAAGACGAGTTGAGAAAGGTTCTGTCGAGCTAGTACGAGTCACGGCTATCGCAATGCTTGTTCCAAATCAAAAGTCACAAGACCTCTCTTACTCTCTTAGCGAACATTGACTTTTGAAATGTTCGCGTAAATCCCCTAAGGTCTTCGTAGCATTTTGAACTTTTCGACACGTACCCCCTCAGCATTGCAATACCGCTAGCTGGATTCTTGATACCGGCGACAATGCACCGTCCAAGAGCGTACAACCACCAATAGTAGAGAACTCTCATTCCTTTACCCCAAAGATAAGACTTGTTCGCAGAGAGACCTGTTCCCCTCGAAAGCTTAAACCTCAGATCAGGAAAAACCGTGACTTTTCTGCCCTCCGAAAGTGCTCTGTACACGAGGTAGACCTCAAAACCATAGTTTTCAGGATACTTGAAACCCACAGTAGCGAACCACTTTGCGTCTACTGCTCGACCTGAGCCTCGAGGAGAAAGAGAACGAGATACTTCGCCCTCAGCTATCCCAGATGCCAAGACCGAACCTTCTTTCTCCATTCTTTTGATGATTTCCTCAACATAATTCACAGGATAGACACTGTCAGCTCCGCTGATCAGAACATAGTCAACGCCCTTGTTCTTAAGCACATCAAATCCGGAATTGAAAACTGTCGCAAGCTTTGGAAGTCCTACCCAGCTTTCTCTATGACCTCGTAAGTTGATGACAGAATCCGCGAACCTGGAGGCGACTGTACTGGTTGCGTCTCGACTACCATCATCAACCACCACAATGAAAGGCCTAAAGGTTTGACTTCTCAGGCTTTTGAGGCAAGCTTCAATTCTTTTCTCCTCGCTGCGTGCAACAACTACAGCTCCACAACGCAAGTGAACCGCTACTCCTTTCCAAATTAACATGGTGCTAGCATGTATTTAAGAAGTTGAAAACTTGCTGGTCCACTGTGAAAGAGCGGTGAGTGTTGTGCGGAAAACGGCATGAGCATCAATAGACACCAGAATCATAGGGGAAAGGGATGAATATTCTATATAAACAAGATTATTGTCTTTTAAGAGCGTACGTGGAAACCCGTTTGATTAAAATAAGGATAGATGTTGACTACCCTTATCCTTCAAGAATAAGGAGCTTCTTTTACACAGCCTTAGGGCTTCATGTGGACGGTGATTATCTCAAGAACTCCAAGATAGTTGCCAAAATGTTCAATGAATCAACGAGAAAGGTAAGGCAGACTGGTTCTTCACGCCTAGGACAATTCCAGATAAGGAACTCATCGGAACGTTAGACAATTCGAAGCATAAGGTGGCGCGCGCGCTCCAAAAACGAATTGGTCAATGACTGCGTCCGAATCCCAATAGTAGGCGTTTAGTCTATCATGGGCGACTTTGGGCAAAACGTTCAGATTCAGACCAAGTGAAGAAGCCAAACTGAGGGTTTTGTCAAAATCAACTCCGTATCTGATTATGCTAACTTCAACCTCATCCTTGATTTTGCTGAGGGCTCTGACCGCGATGTCTGTACCTTTCACACTCCAATTGGAATCACTTGCAATCAGAATCCTCTTCTTTCTCCTATGTTCTGCAAGTGGTCTTGGGGAGAAGATCTCGAAATCCACTGGATTGGGCAAATACTCCGGGTCTTCCCTGAAAATCTTTGCTTGGGGCAGAATTTCTGGTGTACTCACGAAAATCCTGTCGGAATGCTCTAGACTATGACGTATGATTCGCCCCAGAAAGTATGCTTGAGCGAAACCCTCAAGTCACTTCCATGGGCATGACCAACCAACGGACGCTTTCCGAACCTTGAAGCAAGATAGCAATCCTGAAGCAAGTAATGGGCGTGAAAGATATCACCATCAGAACGGAGAATATTGTAGGCAAGTTTGAAGGTTTTGTCCCACGGCCTCTCGAGCGTTTCAAGTGAAGTGCTCTGATCTCTGATGGGAAGTACTTGATGAGTGTTTCTCCAACAAAGCACAGTCGTTCACCATTACGACTTCAAATAGTCACACCTCTCGGCCAGCAACTATATAAAAAACCGCTCAGACATAAAAGCTCCATATTGAGTTTAAACAGGCTGAAATGTGGAAAACGTGACTGAAAACGACGTTAGAGTTCACTATTCCGGCTTTATCATATTTGGGGCAAAGCTGATCAGCGTAGCCACGGGCATGGCGTTCACGTTACTCATAACGAGGAACACGACCTCCTCTGATTACGGTGTTTGGGCCAACATATTCGATCTGATCACCTATTTCGCGATACTGGCCACCTCGATCCCGTTTTGGACTACGCGCTTCGTGGCTCACGGGAAAGAAGGAGCGACGAAAACCGGGTTGGTGGCGAATCTCGCGATAGCCGCTGTCTCGACGGCCTGTTACCTTCCACTCGCATTTGTGATAACCGCATTCTGGCGAACAAGCGCGTACCTCATCATATACCTTGTGGGGGCGATACAGATCACCAACATCCACGTTATCACCGCGTTAGAAGGAAGCCTGCGTGCGCTGAAACCTCAGACAGTGGGATACGGCCTGCTCATAGAAGAGGCGAGTAAGGTTTCACTGGCGTACGTGTTGATCGTCGTGCTTCAGCAGCCACTGTTGGGGGCCATGATAAGCCTCATGACGGCCATGGTAATACAGGCCTTCTATTACATGAAGATACTTTCAGGCGAATTCAAGCAGAGAATTCAGTGGGGCTACGTGAGGGAGTGGCTACGAGGCTCGGTGGCAAACATCTACCAAGCAGTAGGCAACCAGATAGCGGCCTTCGTGTTTATTCTGCTGTTGAGCTACGGCACCGCGGCGGCCAGAGGCAACTACCAGGCAGCAGCCACAATAGCAAACATAATCGCCTACTCGTCGTTTCTGTCATTCGCGCTTTATCCCAAGCTGCTGGCTGAAGGAAAAACAACAGACATTGCGACCTCGTTGAAGATGGTTTTGATGTTCGCTATCCCCATGACAGCAGGTGCGATGGCCATCCCAGATTCGTTTCTCATAATCCTAAACGAACCCTACGCCGCTGCAGCGCCGATACTGCTCCTATTGGCCATCGATGCCTTTGTAGTTACGATATCGCAGTTCTACACGAACGTCCTGTTTGGAGTTGAAAGGCTAGACGAGGAGGCTAGAATACCCTTCAAGCAACTCGCGAAAAGCAGCATCTTCAAAGTTTTCACGTTACCCTACGTCCACGCCGCAATCACTCTGCCAACGACACTCTACGTTCTGACAACCTTCGCGCCTGGTCAACTTGTGCAAGCTGCAGTCTACGTGGCAGCCATCAACATGACAGCACGGATCACCATGTTCCTTGTCTTGTATACCATTATGCGGAAATCAGTCAAGGTGGTCGTTCCATGGAGAAGCGTAGGAAAGTATGTTTTCGCCTCAACCGTTATGGCAGCTACGTTGTATCTGCTCCCGCACCAGACAAGAATACTCTGGACCTTGGTTACGGCAGCCTTAGGAGCTGGCATTTACCTGGCACTGCTTCTGGCAATTGACAAAGAAGCGCGAGTGTTGGCTGTCAGCATCGTACAAGAGATAGAGGTCAAGTCTAGGAAGAAAGGTTAGCTGTTGTTGTTCCACAACCCGAGAAAGAGCGTTTTCATTGCCTTTGCAAATGCGTCGTAGTTTGTCCACAGGGCGGCTACTTTCTTTCTCCCATTGTTCTTTCTGATCAGCAGGAGCAATTGCTCATTGTCTGTCAGTATGAATGTCGGCATTCCTTCGACGCATGAAACCGAGTATTTGGCTTTCTCCAGTTTCAGTTTTTCGATGAAGAAGCAACTCTTCGGCGAGTAGTTCGTTAGCAGCTGGACGTTTACGTTTTTCTTTGATAGTTTTTCGAGTTTGTCGAATAGGCCTGAGTGGTAGAAGTTGGTGATGTCTTGTTCGGATGTGAAGGCAAGAACGTCGGTGGTAGCCGTGCCAAGCAGCTCATCCGCTTTTAGGCTGATTTGCTCTTCGCCTTCCAGTATCTGAAAGACCTCTTTCCTTTCATGCTCAACCTCAGTTCTCGGCAGAGAAAGCCATATGTCAACCAAGCTCTCCTTCCGTTTCTCTAAGAGGGTAATTCTCATCTTCTTGGTTTCGATGAGTAAGTCCAGCGTCTTTTCGAAAGGCATAGCGATGAATTTCAAAGGCTTCTCAAAGACGGACGAGATCAGACCTTTTTTCTCTAAGTCACGCAGAATTCGGTAGGTTTCGGTTCTGTGAAGCGATAGGGCTTCAGAGATTTCGCTTGCCTTGTGTTCGCCGGTTCTCGCGAGGTATAGATAGACTCTTACCTCGTTCTTGGATAAACCAAGCCTATTGAGGGCCTTTTCCACAGTCTCCAATGATTTTGATGAACCCTTGTCTACTCTCACGAATCTCCACAAGCCAGTGTTCTCATCGTACAGTTTCGTGATGCCTTCAGGTTTCTCGACAGATAACTCCATTGTGATCCCTCGTTGCCTTACTACTTGTTCCAGTTCCAATATAGAATCCGAATCAGCGCAGAGTGTATTTTATCCTTCTGAACCCCAAATATGAATCGAAAATACACATTCAAAGTTCTTAAGGTGGAACAGGCGACATTAGTTTGTGGGGAAGGGGAGAAAGGAATGGAAGGCAAGCTGGGCTCAGCGATAAGCCTGAGAAACGTTCTGCTGCTGAAGAATAATCATTGGCTCAGACGAGCTTCTCTGATCTTCGCCTTCATCCTGTTTGACTATCTCTCAACGCTTGCTTTCTGCCGCGCACCTTTCGAGGAGACTAACGTGTTTGCAAGGGCTTTCATGGATATCCTTAGCCTGCAAGCCGGCTTGACACTGTTTGTTCTCATGGCTAACCTGCCGATTTACCTAGTTCTGTGTCTAGATTCGCACTTGGTGAAGCTGCCGCCAGGGATTGCGAAGGTAATTGAGATTTTCATTGATGTCGTGTTTGCCTGGTTTGTGGCTGGACTGCATTTCAGCGGCGGATCAAGCTGGTTCTGGTTTGCTCCAGACCTGCCGAGGCAAGCCCTAGGAGCGCTCCTGTATATGACGTTTGCATTTTTGATAGTCAAACCTCACAGGCCACGATACGATAACCAATAATTGTTCTGTGCGTCATAATCCACAACGTACTAACCCTATTATCTTCCCCCAATCCATTTGCTAGCTAGTCAATGTTATTGGTTACCATTGAGGAGAGACAAGATGGGAGAAAACACGCAACCGAATGAAAACAAAGAACCTGCACAAAAGCCCGGAGGCCAAACCAAGACAGCAGAAGACGCACAGTTTTTTTGTCCCGCGCAGCTCACTAATGAAAGCCGAGAAAAGCTTGATGAAAAAGGGATAGAGAGTCTCAAGGCTGATGCAGAACAGAAACTGCAGGAACTCTTGAGAATCGTAGACGAGGAAAGCACACAGCTGAACAGATTCCTGATGGATGAGAACAAACTTGTCCTTGATGCCTGCATGTCCCTTACATTGGTCCTGAAGAAACTCCGAATATCGTTCAACATCCCCCCGCAAGACTTGCCGTTCCGAAGGAACGTCAAGAAGGTGGTCCTGAATGAAGAGGGCCACCTAGTTCTATTCTACGAAAAAGAGGAGAAGCGCGACGCGTTCTTGGCTGAGTATCCGCCAGAGATTGTCATGGCTGTTTTGTGGGTGGTAATGCCTGAAATCGCAAGGGCAATAACTGTGTACAGAAAGAAAGTAAGCACAAGGGCCAATTTCTTTGAGAGGGTGAAAAAAGAACTGAAAACAGTCGCCAAAGCCATGGAAAATAGCGAAACCAAAACTGAGGCCAGCAAGGAACAAAACAACTGGTGTTAAGTGTGGATGGATTGCTGACTGAAATCAGAACATTCTACTCGCTCAAGGAAATTCGAGAAAACGTGGAAAGGGAACTAGACCAGTACAGAGTGCTGCTCGAGGACTACAGCCAGTGGCTTGGAAGCCTGCTGAGGAACCCGGAATCCGCCAGAGATTCAGATTGGACAAAGAAAACAGCTGAACTGCAGAAAGTCTTGAAATCAGGCAGCAGGAAAGGAGGCAAAAAAGATGAAAAGAACGTCAACACCGTGACGGAATGGGTTCAGTTCAAGGACATGATGCTCAGCGCTGACGCCCTAGGAGAAGCAGAAATACTCTTTGAGGCAATTGAAGAACTGAAGAACAAGATCGACAAATTGAATAGAGCCAAAAACTCGATCGTCGAACTAGAACGCTACGGTCTGGGAAAAGACCTGTTGTACGTGGCCTATCTGCATGATGGAGTACCAGAAAGAATATTCTTCAAGCCAAAAAGGAACGTAAATGCCGCCGAGAAATTCGAATTCAACGCTGATTTTGTTGTGGCGACACAGACTCAACCAGACGACACCTAGAACCTTATGAGGACAAAGAAACCACTATACGACATAACCAGCGACAGTATCCTTGCTCAAGAACCTTCTCAACCAGCTCTCGCGCACCAAACCCCACTTGTATTCCTTGTTTTCAACGTGCAAAACGAGTAGCAAGTCTGAATTGCCCATCTTCGTGTACTCTACCAGAAGCTCGTACAGCTTTTGAGATATGTCCAAGTCAAGATCCTCAAGCTGACCGCCAGCAGCATCTTTCGCATGAAAAATCGCCCTGTGCATCTCTTTCCCTTCACAGAATTGAACCCTTACTGTACTAACATAATACACTCTGTCTTTGTAACTCAGGATAGCGTAACGAGCGCTTTCTGAATGGGTTTCCACAGTTTCACCCAATGCGAGATGCCACCAAGTTGTTGAGAAGACACGTTCAAATGTAACAAGTGGCTACAAGGCAGTTAAGCAATCCTTCTTATGCTGAAATATGCGCGAAATCGACTGATAAGAACCAATGCAAACATGAGAGGCATGCAGACGAAGGAAGGAACAGGAGGTAGTTGAGCCCCGGGTGTTTCAACAAGAGACAGTATTCTTCAGCATCGAGAGACTGCCATCTTTAGTATTTCCATCCGGGGCCTTGTCATGCTTCTGCTGAGACGTTGCTTGCTTCCATGTATAGGTTTGAGAATTTCTTCGTCAGGTCGCGTAGGCTGTAAACCGTGCTGCAGGATTTGAAGAAACACTTCATCTGGCGGCTTTGTGCACCGACGCCGATTACGGAAATGCTTCCTTTTGTCAGGGTGTTCAGGGTTTCTGACAGGGCATTGTTCATATCGGCGTAGCCGTAAGGCCAGCCGTCAGATATCACTGTTATGAGTCTCATGTTGTCCGTTCTGCTCTTGATAACCTGCCCTGCGAGCGTCAAAGCGTCAGGTATGTAGGTCATGCCTTCGAAGTCTATGCCTCCCACTCGGGATTTCACTTTGGTGTTGTATCGTTCCTTTATGTCCTTGATCACGAGGAATCGGTCGTTGAAGGCGTATGTTCCCCATGAATGCGGGTCTTGAAGCAGTTCACTGGCCACTTCGGACAGCATTATTAGGAGTTCCAACGCGAACGCTTTTTGGCACTTCATGCTTTTGCTTGCGTCAAGCAGGATTATCCACGAATAGCTTTTGCTGAGGTTCTCGTCCAACATGAAGGCGTCTACGCTGGGGCTTTTGCTGGCGATTATCTGGATTACCTCCTGCAGGTCAAGCACGCCGTACAGCTTTCGTGGGTCTTCGTCCAAGGCGTCTCTTGCTACGATAAGGCTTTCTATCAGTCTGCGCGATTCGCTTTTGCATCCAGCCTTGACCCTCAAATACTCGGTGTAGTCTTGTTCGGGCACGCCGACGGACTTGAACCTCGTCATGGGAAGAAGGCTTTCGTACTTCGAAAGCATCTTGGCGTCCTTTTCTTTCTGACGCCACCACGAATCATAAATCTGAGCTGCCTCGTTCTCCGCCATCTTCTTCCATGTCACTTTATCACCCTCGGAAGACGGAAGAGTGCCTCCAAGGAAACTCAAATGCTTCTTGAACCCCTCTTCAAGAATCACATCGAAATTGGCGAAGTAGGATGGAGCAAAAATGGAGCAACTGCCTAGTTCTTCTGTGTGGGGAAGGAAAGGAGTCTCAGTTACTGTGCCGACATCTAGTATGGAGCTATAGACTTCGTCGGCAACCTTTAGCTTATCCTCTCTTGGCATCGTTTTTTCGGCTTTGATCGAGAGCATTGCCTTCTCTTTGTACTGGTCGAGGAGTCCGGCAAGATGAACCACTAGGTCATGGTCTTTCTTCAGTCCATCCGGAACTTGGCCTGTGTTTGCTCTTGCGAGTAGGCTGGCCATGATCTTGGTTGCGGGGTTCATCATCTTGCTTACTTGCCTAAGCCTCATCAAAGCCAACGTGTTCGCAGATGCTTCGTCCATGAGCCTCTCAGGGTATCGTGCAGCAATGTAGGCGTTGACCCTCACGTCTTCCAGCAGCGTGACTGTAAACTGCGCTAGGCGAGGACCCTTGCGTTTCCTCCATTTTTCGTAGTCTTCGAAGTTTGAGGAGAGAGCATGGGTTCCAAGGTGAAACACCGAGGCTCTGAAGAGACTGGCAAGCTGCCTTATTCCTTGGACATTCGCTGGGAAGATATAGCCGTACAGCGATATCGTCTTCTCTTCCTCAGTTTCCTTCGCTTTCGGCTCAGGGAAAACGCATACGAAGCCACTGTTGTCCTTGTATAGCTGAGCGAAGGCCACCTCGGCAGATACGAGCAATTTGGTCTTCATTCTGTCTCTTTCGGGGAATATTGACCACGCGTACTCGAGGAATCCCAATCAATTCACCATTTGTTAGCGCTAACTCTTGAAGATTGATTCGATGAGTCTTCGCACGTCCGCTTGGACTTCGACGCTGTCGCTGGTCAGTGCGACTATGGTTTCTTCGGCGGCGCTTATGGGGTCTGATCCGTCTTTGACTAGAACTGCCCAGTGGATGAGGTCGCCTATTGAAGGCCCGTAGGGCAGGTCGCCCGCCTTGTATTGTCTACGCATTTCTGCCCCAACCCTAATGATCTTGTATGCCATGGCCTCGCTGACTCCGGATCTCTTTTCGAGCAGTTCCGCCTCCTTGGATGAGATTCTGTCGCCGACGCTTTCGTAGTCGAAGTTGATCCAGACGCTCATTCTTCTTCTGAAGGCTGCGTTCAGCGGTTTTGTTCCCGAGAATTCGGCTGAGAAGGGGTTCATGCTGATGAGGACGTAGGCGTACGGGTGGCGGGTGACTATTTCGTTGTCTTTCTCGCTCAAGACGAGGTGGCCTCTTGTATCGAGCACCGGGTTCAGTCTGGTGGCGACGTCCTGTTTCATCATGTTAGCCTCGTCGAGGTACAGAAGGCCGCCGCCCCGCAGCCAGCTGGTGACCTGGCCGTCAACCCAGTTTTCCTTTCCTAGACCGATGAATCTGCCGATGAGGTCGTAGGATGATGTCTGCAAACCGCAGTTGACCTCCCACACAGGCAGGCCCGTTAATTCGGCGACAAGGTATGTGATGTGGGTTTTGCCTGTTCCTGAAGGCCCTATCAGAGCGCACTGCTTGAAGAAGAAGAGAGCTCGAATCATGCGTTCGGCGTATCTCTGGCCGCTGTCCACGTATTCCGGAGTCCCTGTTGGAACTAGGCTTTGGAGAGCCTCTGGGTAGATGTATCCGGGATGGAGATCGTACTTTGAGATGTCGTACTTGTGATAGTGGGGAGACTGAGACATTTCACGTCGTTTGCAGATGTCGACGGTTATTTTGGAGTTGCCTCTCTTGATGAACATGGATTCGGTTTTGGTGGCGTACACGCCTGTGCCTTTTATGGCGTCTGTGGCGTAACCTAGAGAGGCTGATTTCTGCTCCTGCTTCATTGTCTCTTCCTTAACATATTCAGATGTGGAGTCTGATAAAAGTATTATGTCTTAATATACAAGATTGGGCGCGCGTATCCTGACAGCGTATGTAAACTCTTCGCACAGACACACGCTTATTATTAAACTGACAGGTAAAATGATCTTCAACCACGTTATGAGTGACTATCAATGACTCAACAACCGCCTTCGCCCGCACCTGCAGCTCAAGAAACACAGCCACAAATAGTCACAAACTCGACACCGACGAGCGAAAAACCAAAACTGACTGAAGAACAAACCGTAGAGGCTCTGAAGGAGATACAGGAAAACGCAGGACAAATATCCGAACTCTCAAGCGAAGAAGAAACACTCGTCAAGGAGTTCTTCAATTTTCTGGTCAGGATCATGAGGCCTTTTGGCAAAACACTCGAGATTTCAGCCTCCTCACTGCCAGAAAGCTATGACGGGCGAATAAGCAAGGCCTACTTGTACCTCACTGGGCAGCTGGTTTTGGTCTTCAGGAACGACGAAGTTGAGATACTCAACCTCGCGGATCAGGAGAACCATCAGATCCTCGTGGAGATAACAGGCGAGATCATGACGAAGCTGGAAGCGATAATCACTTCTTACAAGTCGAAGACTGAGAAGAGAGTCAAGTTCATGATGCAGATGACGAAGGGTCTGCAGAAGGTTGCCGAGGTCTTCTCGGAGGACACGAGCAAGAAGTAAGAATCCACAGGCTTCACTACAACAAAAGACCGCACAAGATTCTGTGCAGTTCTTCTTTGTCCTTCAAGCTTCGGAAAATGGCCTTGCCGCTCGGGTAAAGACGGAAGGAGACGTCTTCGAAAGCTAGTTCAAAGATCATGTTCGCGATTGATTTCTGCATTTTGGCTCTCTTCATTATTCGTTGAATCGCTTCGTTCTTTCTGTCATACTTGAACGTGACGACTACGTCTTTTTCTTCGCCGCATGTTCCTTCTGTTCTGGCCACATAGTCTTCCACGGTGACCATTAGGGTCGCTCGATCTCCTTCAGAAGCTCAATAAACTTGTCGATTTCTTCGCGGGTGTTGTAGATGTAGAAGCTTGCTCTGGCTGAGGATTTCAGCTTCAGCAGCTGGTGCAGGGGCTGTGCGCAGTGATAGCCGCTGCGAATCATGATTCCATACGCGTCGAGCGATAGGGCGACATCATGCGGACTCAGGCCTTTGACGCCGAATGGGATTATGCCGCATTTTTCCGAGGCGTCGTGCGGTCCGTAGATTTCAATGTTTTCAAGTCCTTGCATGTGCTCCATGGCATAGGTGGTCAGCATTTCTTCATGCGTTTCCACGTTTTCCATGCCCACTCTCTTCAGGTACTTCACGGCCTCCATCAGGCCTATGCCTCCCGACACGTTTGGCGTTCCAGCTTCAAACTTCCAAGGCAAACTGGCCCAAACCACGGAACACCGCCTAGTCGCTGAGTTGAAGGTGACGTCTCGTATCATTTCGCCGCCGCCGTGAAATGGTTCCATCTTTTCGAGTATCTCCTTCTTGCCGTATAGGACGCCGATGCCGGTGGGCGCTAGCATCTTGTGGCCTGAAAAGGCAAGTAAATCCATCCCCAGGTCTTTGACGTCAACACGCAAGTGAGGCACCGACTGGGCGCCGTCAATGAGTGTCAGTGCCCCATGGTTGTGAGCGGCTTTCACGATTCGTTTGACGTCGTTTACTATTCCTGTAACGTTTGAGACGTGTGAGAAGCACACGATTTTGGTTTTGTCTGTGATGGCTTTTTCGAATGCTTCGTAGTTGAGGGTTCCGTCAGTGTTCGCTTCGGCGTATTTGACTCGGAAGCCGCAGATGCGCGATAGGTTTTCCCATGGGACTATGTTGCTGTGGTGTTCCATCAGTGTAACTAGGACTTCGTCGTTTTTGCCTAGGTTGGGGAGGCCCCAGGCGTAGGCTACGAGGTTTATGGCTTCGGTGGTGCCTCTTACGAAGACTATTTCCTCCATGCCATGGGCGTTTATGAACTTGGCCACTTCTTCATGCGCGTTCTCGTAGAGCTCAGAGGCCTCTTGCGAGAGCGTATGCACGGCTCTGTGCACGTTCGCGTTGCTGTATTCGTAGTAGTGTTTGATTGCGTCGATGACTTGCTTTGGCTTTTGCGAGGTTGCGGCGTTGTCAAAGTAGACGAGTGGGTGGCCGTTGATTTCACGTTTGAGGATGGGGAAGTCTTCGCGTATCTTGTAGGGGTTCAGCATCACTTTTCTTCCGTTTTCATCCTTTTCGAAAGCAGCTTGGCGAGTTCTTCCTCTTCGAGGGCTTGTTTCTCTTCGAAGCTTATCTCGTCGCTCAGCCACTCGGGTTTGGTTCCTTTGCCTTTGTGGTACTTTTTGATGGCGCGTTTGAGGGCACCGACGGCGAGGATGCCGCAGTGGAATTTGACGCTGGGAAGGCCGCCTACGGCTTCAGTGACGCTTTTCCACGAGACACTCCAAGCTGCCTCAAGTGTGAGACCTTTGACCATTTCGGTGACGATGCTTGAGGTGGCTATGTTGGCGGCGCAACCGTAGCTTTCGAACGACGCCTTCTCGATCACGTCTCGATCATTGATCTTCAGGTAGAAGGTTATCATGTCTCCGCACGAGGGATTTCCGGCGACGGCCACGACGGTGGCGTCTTCCATCTTGCCTTGGTTCTTGGGGTTTCGAAAGAGGTCAAGAACCTTCGGGTTGTAGGGTAAAGGCGTGCGCGACATGGTCTAGCTTACTCCTGTTGAGCCTACTATTCCTCTGATTCGGTCTACCGCTTTCGGAATCACTTCTAGGACGTGTTTTATGTCTTCTTCAGTGTGGTATCTTGTGACTTTCATGAGTATGCTGCCGTGAGCTTCGTCGAATTTTCGGCCTATGGCGACGAGAACGTGGCTGGGCTGCAGGAGCCTTCGGGTGCAGGCGCTTCCGCTCGAAACGTAAACGCCTTTGAGGCTCAGCTCGATGGTGAGCGCTTCGCCTTCGCAACGCAGAAAGCTGATGTTCACGTTGTCCGAGCCCCGTCTGTCGCCTCTCGGCCCGTTGAGCCTCACGTCGGTAATGCCTTCGGTAATGCGGTTGATCAACATGTCTCTGAGCTTGTGCATGTGGTGAATGTTGTCTTGGAAGTTATCGAAGGCCAGTTCCGAAGCTTTCGCGAAGCCGACGATCAACGGCGTGTTCTCGACGCCGGGCCACAGTCTTTGCGTGCCTATTTGGCCTTCAAGTATGCGGTCGACGTTGATGCCTTCTTTCACGTAGAGGGCGCCTACGCCGCGGGGTCCAAGTATCTTGTAGCTGCCAACGGTGGCCAAGTCCACGTCCAGCGCCTTGACATCGAATGGAATTTTGCCGTAGGCGTCTGTGGTGTCCGTGTGGAAAATAGCGTCGGGGTTTTTGTCTCTGACGGCATCGATTGCGGCTTCTAGGGGTTGGATGGTTCCTATCTCTTGGTTGACAGCGGACAGGCTTACGAGGACTGTTTCCTTGTCGACTGCTTCGCCGAGTTTCTGCAGGTCAACGAAGCCTTCGGGATCAACGGGAATCTTCACCAGCGTGTAGCCTTGTTTCTGCAGCATTTCAGCCACGTTGAGCACGCTGAGGGGTTCGGTTTCGGAGATTACTATTTTTCTGCCTTTGGCTTTGAGGGCCTGTGCCGTGCCAATGAGTGCGAGGTTGTTGGCTTCGGTTTCGCCGGGTGTGAAGTTGACGTCTTCGAGTGTCTGTGTGCCTAGGCATGCGGCGATTTTCTGCGCTGATTCCATTATTGTCTCGTAGGCTTCCCAGCCTGGCTTGTGTGTCAGCGTAGGGTTGCCGTATGCGCGTTCGCTGTAGTAGGGCAGCATGGCTTCGACGACTTCTTTGGGGACTTGGCTTGAGTTTTCGTTGTCCAAGTACACCTGGCGTTTAAGGCCTTCGTGCGCCCTGAGCAGTTCCCTCACGTTATCGATCATGAATAAACCAACTCTGTCGGCGAGGCAACGTTCCAGAATGTGTTAGCATCATCCTACTAGAAAAACATAACCCAGAAAACTGAGGAAAAGCGTCGAACGTAACGCTTTAAATCGCCTGCGGGGTATTTGTTGTTGTACGATTGCAGGATAGGCGTGTTTGCGTGAAGATTGCTGATCTGGCGGTGTCTGAGCAGGTCAAGGCGGTTGTTCTCGGAGAGGGCATTGTGGAGCTTTATCCGCCGCAGGAGGAAGCCGTCAAGGCCGGAGCACTGGAAGGCAAGACCCTCGTGCTCGCAAGTCCAACCGCCTCAGGCAAGACGCTTGTCGCCGAACTGTGCGCGCTCAAACACATCTTGGAGAAGAACGGGAAAACGGTCTACCTAACGCCTCTGAGGGCGTTGGCGAGCGAGAAGTTTGAGGAGTTCAAGAAATATACGAGCATCGTGAAGACCGACGGCCGACGTGTGCGCGTGGGCATCAGCACGGGCGACTTTGACAACACTGACGCGTGGCTGGAGCGGTACGACATTATCATCACGACGAATGAGAAGGCAGATTCGCTTCTGCGCCACAGGGCGAAGTGGATGGAGGAAATCTCACTTGTAGTGGCGGACGAGGTGCACCTGTTGAATGATGCGGAGCGTGGGCCTACGCTCGAAGTGGTGTTGGCAAGGCTGATGGAGATCAACCCTGACATACAGGTTCTCGCGTTGAGCGCCACGATAGGCAATGTGCATGAGATCGCCGAGTGGCTGAAGGCGGACCATGTCACGACCGAGTGGAGACCAGTAAGCCTCAAGGAAGGCGTGCTGCTGAATGACGAGATCCAGTACAAGGACGGAGAGGCTCGCAAGGTCGAGAAGAGGACGCGTGATGGCGCGATCAATCTTGCGTTGAGCACGGTTAAGCAGGGTGGGCAGGCGCTCGTGTTTGCGTCGACGCGTAAGAACGCGGTCACGTTGGCTAGGAAGATTGCGGTTGAGGTTGAGAAGGTTTTGACGAAGCCTGCGAGGCGTTCGTTGGAGCATGATGCGGAGCGGATTTTGGCGGCGGGTGAGCGGACGCGGTTGAGCGAGGGGCTGGCTGAGGACGTGAAATGCGGTGTGGCCTTTCACCATGCTGGCTTGGGCAGCGGCCACCGACGTGTGATAGAAGATTCGTTCAGAGGGGGCAAGATCAAGATCCTGACGGCGACGCCTACGCTGGCGTTCGGCGTGAACTTGCCTGCGCGGATCGTTGTTGTGCAGGATTACAAGCGGTACGAGGCAGGCTACGGGTTCTATCCGATCACGGTTCTCGAGTACAAGCAGATGGCAGGCAGGGCTGGAAGGCCAAAATACGACAGAAACGGCGAAGCCATACTGATCGCCAAGACGGCGGATGAGGCGGATTACCTGATGCAGAGCTACATCATGGCAAGGCCCGAATGCATCTGGTCAAGACTCGCAGTCGAAAGGATACTCCGCTCGCACGTTCTGGCGACTATTGCGGCGGACTTCGCGCACACCGAGCGCGGCCTCTTCGAGTTTTTCGGCAGAACCTTCTACGCCTACCAATATGGCGTTGACGCGATCAAGAGCGTGATTGCCAAGATTCTGAAGTACCTGTATGATGAGGAAATGATCGAGGTTTACGGTGAGGACATCAACGCGACGCGGTTCGGCAAACGCGTCAGCGACCTCTACATAGACCCAGTTTCAGGCGTTATGATCCGAGATGCGATCAGGCCCAAGCCTGCAAGCCTCACGGAGCAGACGGTCACGGAGTTGAGCCTTTTGCATTTGATTGCGCATACGCCTGACATGGGGCCTGCGCTCAGGCCGTATACAAGCGAGATTGACCAGATAGCCGTTTTTATGGAGGAACGTCGCGCCGAGTTTCTGGTGGCTCCGCCTGACGAGTGGGAGGACAGGATCAACTACGAGGAGTTTCTGGGCGAGATCAAAACCGCAATGGTCATGACGGCGTGGATTGACGAAAGAAGCGAAGACGAGATCATCGAACGGCTGAGGGTGCAGCCTGGCGACCTGTACAGAACGATTGAGAACGCGAAGTGGCTATTGCACGCCACGCATGAGCTGGCCACGCTGTTCGGCAATAAGCAAATTCCTCCGCAGGCCTCGCAGTTGATGGAAAGAGTGGAGAAAGGCGTGAAGATGGAGCTTTTGCCCATTGTGAAGTTGGAAGGCGTGGGCCGAGTGCGAGGACGCATAATGTACAACGCAGGCTACAAGACCATCGAAGACATCAAACACGCAGCACTAGTCAATCTGACGAATCTGCCCTTGATAGGGCCCAGATTGGCGAGGAAGATCAAGGAACAAGTGGGCGGATACGTCAAGAAAGATGTATGGGATAAACTCGAAAGAACAGATGAATACAAACAAAAAGCATTAACAGAATATTAAATCAGCACACTTTCGCAGGTCCCAAAGCGCGCGCCGACTACAGAGAAGCCACCAAAACGCTGTTACACTCTTATTTTTCATACATAGGCACGGGAACATTAATCATTGGAATCATAGTGTTAACAGGTAGCGCTCTAAAAAGTGAAGTTATTCATGAGATATAAGCGAAATAGAGAAAAGTGTCCAAGAAACATCCTTGGTTAATGCTCTTCAAGGAGAAACAGAAAGAATGAAGAAGTGGCGAGAAGAAATGAAGAAGATTTACGAAGAAATCTTAGCCATTGAACCAACCTATGAACAAATAAAAGCGTTTGCCGAAGCGTATTCAAAGCAACACGGTGTTGTCACCTATACAAAGAGAAGCGACAACCCGTTAAGCATCAGACTTCAGGATACATGGGGAGTTAAACGTCAGGGAAGACTACACATAGACATCGTTTCTGGCAAGTTTCATTTGACGCTGAATAAATACTATGCACCAGAATTTCTTAGAACTGTGAAGGAAACGGAGAAAAACAAGAAATGAGGAGCTTAGCGCGCGCTAAGTGGATAACCGAAGCAAAAGTTCTGGTTGCGGGAGATATCTGCATTCAGCGGAAATCTGGCACATTCCTCAATGTTCTTTGGTCTTTTCAATCATTAGTTCGACTTGTTTTGTTGCGGTTCCGAGGTAGTTTCTTGGGTTTAGTGCTTCGTCTATTTCCTTTTTGCTCAGTTTTTCGCTTGTGGTTTTGTCTTCTTGTAGGGTTTGTTTGAATGGTTGTTTTTGGGTTTCGCTTTTGATGGTTAGTTTTCTTAGTAGTTCGTGTGCTTCTTGTCTGTTCATGCTTTTTCTGGCCAGCGCGATCATCACTGCCTCGGACATGTTCCGTCCCTCAGTGGCCTCCATGTTCCTGAGCATCCGCCGCTCATCCACACGCAGATTCGTCAATATGCTGTTCATAAGGAAGAGCAGGTAGTCCGTAAGTATGCAGGCTTCTGGCAGGATGAAGCGTTCAGCAGATGATTGCGTCAAATCCCTTTCGTGCCATGTTACCACGTCCTCGAAGGCTGGATTGACGAGGCTTCTGATGATTCGTGAGAGGCCGCAGATTCTTTCGCACAGTTCAGGGTTTCTTTTGTGCGACATGGTTGAGCTGCCCACCTGTTTCTCAGCCTCGAAAGCCTCGAAAAGCTCCCCGATCTCAGGCCTCTGAAGCTCGCGTATCTCAGTAGCGAAATTCTCAAGCGATGCCGCAATCCCAGCCATCACACACAGAAGCTCCGCGTGACGATCTCGCTGCACAATCTGAGTTGAGATATCAGCGGCCTCCAGGCCCAGTCGTTGCATGACTAGCTCCTGAATCTTCATCGCGTTTGGGCCGAGCCCTGCCTGTGTGCCTACTGCGCCGCTTATCTTGCCCACAAGCACCCGCTCCCTACACTGGCCCAGCCTCTCAATGTGCCTCGAAACCTCGCGCATCCAAACCGCAAACTTGAAACCCAACGTAATCGGCAACGCATGCTGCCCGTGCGTTCTGCCCATCATGATGGTTTCCTTGTACCGCGTGGCCTTGTCCACTAGTATCTTCTCAAGCTCGTCAAGCCTCTTCCCAATTATCTCCAAGGCCTCCTTCAACTGCAAGGCATTAGCCGTATCCACAATATCATAGCTCGTAGCTCCAAGGTGAACGCATCCTCCGCTGAGGCCACATGCCTCCGACAGTGCCCTGACCAGCGATGCAATATCATGTTTGATCTCCCGTTCGATCTCTTTTATTCGGCTCAGCTTAACGTGCTTCAGCAAGGCCGCTGTCATGACGCGTTCCGCGTCCTGTCTGGATATGTCGCCTACTTCAGCGTGCGCCCACGCCAAAGCCGCCTCCACATCCAGCATCTTCTGAACCCGAGTCTCCTCCTCAAAAACCCGCCGCATCTCAGGCGTCCCATAACGCCCCGTATCAATAGGCAAAATCGGCAACCTCCATCAGCCCTCGCCAAGAAGATAGAGCAAGATGAAGATTAATGCTTTACCCAAACAAGCACTACGCAACCACCAAGAGAATAGGACACGACTGCTAGACAAACACACGCTTCACATGATGCGTTCCAAGAAGACCAAGGTGCAAACCCATCCCCTGCGCCGCCACGATGATAAGGGCGGCATTGAAGGGCAAGAAAATGGAAGCGGGCACTTGCCGCTGCGACAATTGAAAGCCACAGCGCGCGCCACATTCCTGCGTTTTTTCGCCAAGCCTGCCCTCCCTCGCTATGGGGCGTCCTTGAGAGCTTCACCCAACCTCAAAACGACGAGAATTAGGGCTTCTCATTATAGCCTCCAGACCTTCTTCAGCGGAAACTCCCAGAACACAAATGACTCGCCTGACCGCAATCACAGACAATGAACTCCTCGACAACCCCGACCGGTTCCTCAGAACGACTATGCAAAAACCCAGTGAGGTGACCTCGTATTGGCGGAAAATCAACGCAATAGCATGTTCACAACCGCAGAGTTGGCCTCAACGATGGTTGAACCAATATACATGGAGGTATGAATTTCCTCCGAACTCATCAGCCTCAGCGTGTTCTCTTCTCGCACCCTTTGATGGTGCAGTGCCTCTCAAGATACTCGTCCAACTTACCGCCAAGCGTCTCCTTCAACAAGTCCATGCGAATCGTCAGGTAATCCTCGCGCAGTATGTCGAACTGGTAATCGTCCCATTTCCGCCCATTCACGAACATGGCTTGCCGTGAGGCCCCGATCTTCTTGAATCCGCACGACTCCAGCACCCTGTGAGCACGTTGATTATACTCGACACTCCAAGCCTCGCAACGTTCCACGTTGAGGTGGTTGAACGCCATCTCCAGCAAGGCCAGCGTGATGTGCTTGCCTATGCCCTTGCTCCACAACTCTTTCTTGCCAATGTAGGTGCCCATGCCTGCTGTTCTGACAGTGTGCCAGCGTTCCTGTTCAATTCGCGCAATCCCTATAGCCTCCTTCGAGGCCGCAAGCTCAACGATAAAATGCAGCGTGTTCTCGTCCTTCGCCCACTCGTCGTAGCGTGCCTCAAGCTGTGCCATGTTCACCATGTTCAACGGTCTGCTCCGCGAGTACATCATGACCTCGAAATCGTTCTCCCACCCGTGCCAGACTTCAGGTCCTCCTTCTCCATAGGCCTAAGCCGTACACTTCCAAGCTCAAACACCAACGTTCACCACGCAAACAACAATGCCTACGGTGAAGCCACTATTAACCTTAATTATCCATCTGCAGCACATAAAACCAAGCTCCGAAGGCCAACCACAAATGGGAACACTAGCAGCCGTCATAAACAGAAAAGGTGAAAACGCAACCCAAACAGCAGCCGCCATGCTCAAGATCATGAACCACGGAAACGCAGCAGCCTTCGGAATGGCATCGTCCCAAGCCATGAGAACAGAGAAGAATCCAGACGCATTGCAGGATTTAGACATTGACTCACACATCATTGTAGGCTACCTCTTCTCAAGAACACTGGACCAAGACGGACCCCAGCCAATCCAACTGGACAATGCAGCTTTGGTCTTCGAAGGAAGACTCTTCCCACCCGTGGCTGAACTGTCCGACGCAGAAGCCGTGGCAACGAGACTGCCACAGCCTCGCGAGAAAACCGTCAAAGCCCTCATCAAATATGCAGAATGCGATTTCGCCCTAGCCGTAGCAGAACCTGAGAGACTGATCGCAGGCCGAGACAACTTTGGCTCACGACCGCTGTACTACGGCGAAAACGCGCATTTCGCGGCCTTGGCCTCTGAACGCAAGGCATTGTGGAGGATCGGAATAGAGAACCCAGTCTCGTTTCCGCCAGGCCACCTCGCCGTAGTCAACGCAAATGGCTTCACGTTCAAGCCTGCAAAGGAACCGAGCTATGTGAAAACTGAACCGCTGGACGTGCAAACCGCATCTGACAGGCTTCTGGCACTTCTGCAAGCCTCTGTCACAGCAAGAGTCACTGGCGTGGAGGAGATCGCGGTTGCGTTCTCAGGAGGATTAGACAGCACTGTAATCGCTCTTCTTGCAAAGCAGGCAGGAACCCAAGTCCACCTGATCCACGTAAGCCTATTGAACCAGCCTGAAACAAACCACGCCAAGCAAACCGCCCAACAGCTAGAACTCCCCATCCACATCGACGAATACGCCGCAGAAGACGTAGAACAGACACTCCCACATGTGCTCTGGGCCATCGAAGAAGCCGACCCCATCAAAACAAGCATAGGCATACCGATCTACTGGGCAGCAGAGAAGGCAGCAGATATGAAGCTGAAAGTAATGCTGGTCGGACAAGGCGCAGACGAGCTCTTCGGCGGATACAAACGATACGTGGATGCCTACCTGAGGTTCGGAGGCGAACGCGCAACACAAATGATGCAAGACGACATTGCTCAGCTTCACAAGACTAACTTGGAAAGGGACGTCAAAATCTGTGCCTCATGCGGTACCGAGCTACGTTTACCTTTTCTCACTCGTGCAATCGCAGAACTCGCCGCATTGATGCCTATCGAGTTGAAGATACAACTGAACCCCAACACACTGAGGAAGCTTGTCCTGAGACAAGCAGCTGAAAAGCTAGGACTCCCAAAGCCAGTGACGAGCAGACCAAAAAAGGCAATACAGTACTCAACAGGCACAGACAAAGCCCTCAGAAAACTGGCAAAAACAAAGCAGTTGACAGTCAGAGAATACCTTCAAAAAGTGTTCGAGTCAACCTGCAGAAGATGATGAGAGATGACCAGAACCGCTGTTGTGTTTTCGCCCATCTACTATCGGCACAACCCAGGCAAAGATCATCCTGAATCCGCACAACGCCTTCGCGCAATCATTCATGAACTCAACCACGGACAACTAGCCAATAGCAGAAACTGGCAATTCATCACCCCAGAAAAGGCCAGCATAGATGACGTCGAGCTTGCCCATGGCATCGAATACATCAGGCTTGTTGAGGCAGTCTGCAAATCCGGAGGAGGAATGCTCGACCTCGAAGACACGCAGGTCTCACGCGAAAGCTACGAAGTCGCCCTCCACGCCGTAGGAGGAACCCTGAAAGCCGTCAAACTGGTGATGGCAGGAGAATTCCAGAACACCTTTGCGCTTGTCCGTCCTCCAGGCCATCATGCGGGAAAGTACCACGCCTGCGGCTTCTGCCTCTTCAACAATATCGTCATCGCCGCGAAGTATCTGATCACACGATCCGGCCTCAATAGAATCCTCATACTGGACGTTGACGCTCATCACGGAAACGGCACACAAGAAGCCTTCTACGACACAGACAAAGTTCTCTTCATAAGCCTCCACGAAGACCCCAGCAGCTTCCCTAGAACAGGTTTCATAGATGAAATAGGCGAAAGCCAAGGCCTAGGCTACAATGTCAACATCCCGCTGCCCTACGGAACAGGCGACCACACTTATCTAGAAGCCATGAACGAAATCGTCAAACCCATAATGCTCCAGTACGAACCACAATTCATGCTAATCTCAGCAGGCTTCGACGGCCTCTACAAAGACCCCATCGCCAACCTGAAGCTAACCCGAATATGCTACCGGAAAATCTTCGAAATAGCAGCAGACGTTGCTTCCGAGAAGTGCAAGGGACGTCTTGTATCAGTTCTTGAAGGAGGCTATAACGTGAACTCTATCGGGAAAGCAGCGGCAACTGCAATCGCTACATTGAGCGGAACAGCCTACGCAGTCAGTGACAAGGCCAGAACCACGAAGGAAAATGCTATCAAACAAGGCAAGAGAATTCTGAGAGAAGTGAAAAGAGTCCAGAGCACTTTTTGGCGTATTGACTGAGCATGCTTTCGTTCAGCAGTTGGCCTAGTCTACTCGATTACTTGTATGGCGCCTTCTGGGCACTGGACTTCGCATGCTCTGCAGACAAGGCACTCTTCAACCTTCACGGGCACGGACTTCTTGTCCTTGACCTCGTAGACGCCCACGGGGCAAGTGTCCACGCATGAACCGCAGCCAGTACATTTCTTGCTGTCAACCACAATTTTAACCATATTTCCCATCCCTCTTTGAGAGAATTTCATTGAAGGCAAAAAAGTAGAATAAAAGCATTTAGGTTTGTCAGCGAGTTTCCTCACGGAACCTCAAGAGGATTCCGCTTATCTTGGACTCCGCATCACCCTTTCTGGACCGATAGTCGTCTTGGCGCTTATTGAAAGCCTCCAGCGAAAGCTCCCCTTGATTATGGCGAAGCTCATCATTCCTCAATGCATTGCCAACTTCTCTAAGTTCGCTTTCCGCGACCTCAAGCTGCAACATCAGCTCTGAATAATGGCCACCAACCCCACGCAATCTCTGCTTATTATCACCCAACGTCCTATCCAACGTGCTGAGCCGTGTCCTCAACGTTTCGCGCTGCACCTTGTACCGGCGTCTAGGGATCCTGCCCTTCTCCACTCTCGCCTCAAGCGAATCCAATTCAGCCATTATCTTCAGCTTCTCCTCATACGAATCCGCGAAAGCCTTGAGGGATTCAGGCTGCAGCTTCCCTGTCACCGTTGGCGCGACAACATTCGTTGCGATTCTTGGTCTTCTCCAAACGAATACACCCACGCATACTACAAGCGTTACAGCCCACACCCACATTGCAGGACGGAAAGCCAGCCATATAGGACTGTAAGTGTAGGAGACCTTGACATCGAAGTGATCCAGCGAGATGACGTCTTGCCTAGCCACCGTCAGCGTTTCTGTGTAGACGCTTCTCGTCAGACTGTAAGCATTGCCGTTTGAAGTTTTCTCGAAGCTCTGCAATCTCGCTCCCTCAGGCAACGCGAGAGTTGCAGAGGTCTGCTCAACATAGTAACTCAACTCCTCAAACAACGGAACCGCCAGAACATAAGAGTCAGACCCTTCCTGACGCCCAAGATAGGTTGTCAGCATGTTGTACTTCAACTGGAATATTGCAGATCCGCCACGTTCAACAGACAACGCAAAAGTGACGTTGTAGCGACTGATCGTGCCACTGATCAATGCTGGCTTCGTCATCTTCCGGCCGAACTGGTCTTCCGCCTCGACGTTTGACGCGTTTGCAGGCAAGTCCAACTTCACGTATGCTAGACTTGTCTGCATCTTGTTCGTTATGGTGTATGCGTCAGAAGCCGATATCTCACCAAGCTCATTTATGGAAACCAGCCGCCTCAGCTCTTTCATGTCCACGATTGAAATCACGTTCGGGTCAGTTGCGAAAGTCACGTTTGCAGGTGAATAGGAAAAGGAAGACAAGTTGCCTGCACTGTACGTAAGGCCCTTCACTGTCCCGCTAATGTACAATGCCTCTCCAGGCGTGACAATCGATGCGTTGCAAAAAGACACCGTCTTTGTCAAGCTCGGATATTGCGGGAAGTCCAGAATGTACATAGTGATGTTCTGAGTTTCCTGCTTCTTAAGAAGACCGTTTGAGAGTATGAACCCAACTGTAAAAACGTGAGAAGACCCGTTCTTGACGCTCAATGGCTGTGGAAAGGCCACTTCAACGGCATAGAAACCCATGCGGTCTTCCAGCGGCACGTCGGAAGTCACTTGGAAGTTGGTCGACGAATTATAGGCCATACAACGCACAACTTGGTCACCATACTTGTGCGGGAAGCCCATGATGAAACTGCTGGTAACCGCAGCAGAGTCCGTGTCATTGCCGACCAGATGTATGGTGTCAGTCATGAAAACGTACCCGTCGTAGAGAACTTCGACTCTGTGGTCCACGAGCTCAATATCATAGTTCTGCGAACTTGCCGCTTTGACCGTTCCAAAAGCAAACGAGGACAAGACGATGATTGTAATACACAGGACTGAAATCATTAATGTTAAGGCTGCCTTTCTCAATTGACTTTCCTCCACGCTATCTCCAGATTATCAGGATTCCTATCTATTGACAAGCCCATTTATTTACTTTTAGAAATACACCTCGCAAGTCACGTATATACTTACCTTCTCGCAACAAGACAGAGCCACACAATAACGGTGCATATGCAAGACTAAGAAGAAGGTCGCATTGAACACGAAGTGAGTCGCTGAGTGAAAGACTAGCGAGCAAGACTAGGAGAAAAGGCATAGTTGTCAGCACCAATTCTATGGCGACGAGATACGTCACTGCCTATCTTACCACTGTGGTACTCGAACAAAAACGAAGACCCATTGTTCAATTGCCAAATCCTTTCCGGCTTGTGTCTTCCAAAGACCTTGTCACTTCCAGTCTGGCTAAAGCCAAGTTGGCTTCCGAGAACCACAAACGTCGCTACGCTGTCTTCTATTCGGTCATTGTTCACCGTGTTTGAGATAGTAGTCTTCTTCCTTCTTGGGTCCGAAGCCTCGGACGCCCTTCTTCCTGAGTTGCTGCATGAGCCTCTGGCTATACTCCCGTCCTATCTCGCCCTGCTTCTCCATGTAAGATATTATTTCCTCTGCCTGTTTCTCAGTGTCGCAACGTCGGATGAAGTCAATCACGTCGGGAACGTAGTGAGCGAACCTTGTTGAGGCTGCTCTTTCTCCAGAGTGATCGTCTGTCCGCACGGAGTTTATGTCAGCTTTGCTTTCGTCAGATTCCATCTCGTTGGCCAAGTTTGGGAACATTCTCTTGAACGACTTCTTGTTGAGCGCGCGCGTCATGTTGGCACCTCAAGAGACGCTAAGTCATCATGGTTCTATCCGTGGATAGACCCGCATATTTGAATATCTTGGACTAGATCCAACGATCACTCGGCACAAATCGTTGCGTTGGGTTTTCTTTCAGTAGTTTCTCAAGCTCATAGATGTTGAGGCCTCTGATCTCATCGCCATATATCTCACACTTCTCTTTTTTCCCGGCTTCCTCTGGACTGTCGACCTTTATCTCCACTTTTTCCTTGTCCAGCATTTCCGCATAAACGTGAAAAGACCCCCTTCTCTTTCCCTTCTTGGTCACAGCAACCCATTCCGTTTGCCTTACCTTGATCGTGTTCTGTTTCAGAACCCTCAACACGTCTTCTGGTTCATCGTGGTACGTCGCTATGTCTATGTCGCTATCCCGATGTATGGTTCCTCGCCAGACGCTTCCAACTAGAAGTGGCGTGTATGCTTTGAGGGCTTTCATCGTTTTCAGGGCTTCTCTGCGCATTCTGACTAGACGTTCCTTTCTGGCGGAGCCTTCTTTTTCTTCAGCCATTGTGTCTAGTTCAAGTGCAACTTCAAGGTTTGTTGGAAGAAAGGAGCCGTTGAGCGTTCTTGCAGCCTTCAGCTTCGCTTGCTTGAACTCTTTCTCCGCGCCAGAATACAGAAGGCTTGCGGCTTCTCTCGCGATCCTTTGTCTCAAACTCCTGGAACCAACCTCCAAGAACTCACCCTCCTAGAGAAGCATGAAATGTGCTGAAGCTTAGCGTTTGATTATTTGTTCATATAGTCCAAGAGTCTTTTCGGCTATCTTCTCCCACGTGAACTCGCTCAGGACGCGACGTCTGCCGTTTTGTCCGAGCCATTTTTTCCTGTCTGGGTTTTCGAGCGTGCTGACTATGCCCCAAGCAATGTCTGGAGGGTTCGTCGGGTTTACGTGGTATCCGCATTGTTCCTCGCCGCATGAAATGACGATTTCGCGCATGCCGCTTATGCCTGCTGCGCCGACCACGACGGGTTTTGCCATGCTCATGGCTTCGAGGACGACGATGCCGAAGGGCTCGTACAGGCTTGGGAATACGGCTACGTCGCATGCTGCATAGTGCTGGATTCGCTCTTCTTCCGGAACGAATTCGAAGCGGAACTTGACGCAGTTGTCGAGTCTCATCGTTTTGACTAGGTTGGCGAGGTATTCTTGGAGGTCGCCTAGTCCTACTATGACTAGCTTGGCTTTGGGAATTTTCTGCAGGATATTAGGCATAGCCATAATGAGCCGGTCAACGCCTTTGACGCCGACGAGCCTGCCTATGAACAGAATCAAGGGTTCATCATCTCTGATGCCGTAGAGAGCCCTAACCCTCTGTATCTGCTCACCTGTTACAGCTTCAGGATTGTATTTCTGCGGGTCAACACCGTTATAGGACACTTGAATCTTCTCTTTCGGAAAGCCAAGCTGTGTAAGCTCTTCCTTCATGGCATACGAGACGGTGACGATGAGATCGGCTGCGTTTGCAGCGTGGAGTTCCATGTTGGTTACGGTTTCGGAGCCGTTGCCGAGGGTTCTTCCTTTTTCCGTGGAGTGTACGTGAAACGCGAAGGGAAGACCCACTTCTCTCTTAACGGTCATTCCACCAATTGCCGAGAGCCAGTCGTGGGCGACTACAATGTCGTATTTAATGCTTTCCTTGCGGATGAGCTCGTTGATGAGCTTCGAGGCGCTCAGGTAATTGTAAACCATAATCTTGGAGAACATGTGGATGCCTCTGCCCCATTTTCTGATGTCCTCAGCCACCACATCTGGCAAAGAGTCGCTGATGTCGATGTGCTGTGGGCGGTGGATTTCTATGCCGCGCCAAATCTCCCTTGTCGGAAGGCCACCAGCATCATCGTTCATCGTGAAAACAGTAACGTCATTGTCAGAGAGGACAAACTTGCGTGTGATTTCCGCGGCATACGTGCCCAGGCCGCCTACGATCTTTGGAGGATACTCGTAAACGAGAACAGCCAGCTTCATTATTTCACCGTCTTGACCTAGTCGAGTGTTGCCTTACTGTTTACTAAAGCATTACTTATTTATGTTCCTAATCTCGAATACGTACTCTATGGCCTTGACCGGCCAGATGCTGTAGAGTTTGTCCTCACCATCTGCTCCTCCAACTCAAAACGCACTATTTTGAAACCTTTCATGAGCTCACTCATTTCCTCCCTGCCTACGAAATGATGTAGAACATCCCTTTCCACTTCTTAGCGCGCGCTGCGAGCTCCACTATGGTCTTGTCGGGTTCTTCTTGACTGCACCAATTTTGCGCAGTGCTTGATTCCATTCAATCATGCGGGTTCTCATCTGGCCTACCTTTTTTTGTTTGATGTGCAGGGTGTTTGGATCGTTTTTCCGGTGTTTGCTTTGGCTGATTTGGGGTTTTTGACTGTTTAGAGTCTTCCCAAGCGGCTCTGGGAAGGGAAAGTTTGAAAAGTCTATTAGGCACATACATATATGGTTTAGGAGAAGAGTGCAACAAGATGAGCATATCACCTGTTAAACGGTTGATTCTTGAGACGATGTGGATGCTTGACAAGCCCACCAGGGCCCAAGAGATCGCAAAGGACACTGGCGTGCAGTTTCCCGCCGTCATGATGCACATAATAGGCCTGACGAAGTTGGATTATACCAAGTGCCCTGAGAAGGGTTTCTATGTCATAACGGAGAAGGGCAGGAAATCGCTTGGAATCATGGAGGCTGACAGAGACAAGGCAACTGAGATCTTGACCTACCAGCCAGCAGACAAAGCCTTTCACTTCTATGCCGATGTCGGCAAACCTCTGAACACTTTTGCCGCAAGCTTAAGCGACTTCTGCGACAAGATACGAAGTATGGACGTGAGCGCAGTAGAGTTCCATGTTCATCGCGGCGATTTCGAGGCTTGGTTCACTGGTTTGGGTGATGCTGAATTGGCTAGGAAAACGTTGCTGGTTAGGGAACAGAAGATGCTCGGTGAGGAGCTTAGAAAGAAACTTTGCGAGGTTGTTGGGAAGCGGGTTGAGGAGCTGGCTAAGATAAGAGGCCAGCCACTGCAAGCGTGAAGCTGAGCCCTGCGTTACGCTGGTTTGAAACGTTCCTTCAGTTTTTCCAGAGTCTGCTGTAGGGTAGTGTACTCCATTTCCTCGGGACCCAGTCGTGCTGGTTCGAATTCTCCCATTCGTCTGAGTGTGCAGGCTAGTTCTTGTGCTTCTCGTCTGGCGATGTCAAATGCTGAGTCGTCGAACATGTCTGCGATCAAGGGTTTGCCTGTGTCGTCGCAGGCGATTTTACCGTTTGGCACTTGGAAGCCCAGTGCGACGAGTCTGGTGGTCCGTCGAAGGCGGTGCATTTTGAGTCTTTGAGGCCCACGGGCATTATTGGGTCCCAATGACTACCTCGCATCCATCCTTCCACCAAGTAGCTGTGCATGAACGGCACGAGGATTTCGCCTACTGCTGGGAGCCCGTGTTGTCCACGTGTGATCATGACGGGGTCATCTTTGCCGACGTATTTGCCGGCTATTTGTGAGAGCCTGGTTACGCTGCCTGTTGCGCATATGAGGTTGTCGGTGGTCCGCCAGACGCGTGAGACCATGTAGCGCTGCACGGTTCCGATTAGCGCGATCAGGTCATAGGCTTCTTCCGGGGTCTTGAGGATGACTTTGGCGTTGTCCATGGTGTCCATGACTTGGAATTTGAAGCCTCCTGCCATGTTGGGGTCTATAACTAGTCCGGCTGTGTTCATGGGGTCGGCGAATATGCGGAATAGTGGGAAGTTGAATGCGCCTGCGCTGGTCTTGTCGGCTGCGAAGACGACGACGGGGTCTGAGGGCCTTTCTTCTATTTCCATTTCTGCGACTCCGGGTCCCATGCCACGGATGTTGCCGCTGAAGGCGTCTTTGAGGAGGTCTTGTCCTGCGCCGTAGAGTTCGAGTTCGAGAGCTTTGTCTGCAGCCTCGCGAAAGGGGCTGAAGGCGAGTCAGACCCCGAAATCCACAGACTCGCCTTTCTGGTGGACCATGAGCAGTTGGATGTCGTCGCCAGCGTTGAAGACGTAGTAGTTGTTGATGAGGCTTGTTTCCTAGGCCTGTTTGAGGTTCTTTTCAGCTATGTTGAAAAGCGGCTGAGGAACGATATAGTGGCCGGCAAGCGAGCCTACGTCGCATTTAATGAGAGAGATCGTGGTCTTTAGCCATACGCAAACACCTAGAAACCTTCTCCCAAATTATACTCGGCGGGGAGCATTTAAAAAACTTGCTAGAGAAAAGTCGTAAAAGAACCATGCCACAATAGAGGTTACGCAGTTGAACGGGTGTGAGGGTTTGCCGTGAGTGAGATGCGTACGATTTCCGTGAAGATTCCAGACGAAATGTACAGCGAGCTGTGCCTTCGAGTACCTGAGGGCGACAGAAGCGGCTTTCTACGCGATGCGATTATGGAGAAGTTGCAGAAGACGCCGAAGGCTGACAGGGTTTTGGAGTTGGAGAATCGATTTGAGAAAATGTGGCAAGAGTTCTCGCAAGTCAAGAAATACCTTGCCGACCTGGAGATGCTCACATACGACCGCGGAAAAGTGAATCCGCACTCGTTCGGCTTGGACGATCTGGATCACAAGATCATCGACTACCTGATGCACTACAAGGGTGGAACGACTCCTGAGCTTGCAGAGTATTTGAAGACGAACCGTTGGCTAGTGCTGAACAGGCTGAGGCGCATCCAGAGCGCATCAAGAAAACAGCTGGGCAAGCCTATCATCGAGTTTTGCGCGGGCGAAAGGTCAGGCAAGAAGAAGGCATGGTGGATAAGCGAAGAACTAGCAGAAGCATAGGTGCAGAACTTCGCGCTCAGCAGAGATCCTGACCCTCTATAGCGCGCGCTACGGAAGGACAGCAACGATTAATTCCAGCAACTTCCAATACCGTAGCCTACAGTGGGCCCGTTGCCCAGTACGGATCAAGGCGCCGAACCGCATGTAAACGGTGTGTAAGCCTCCGGGCGCTTCAAAGCGGAAGAAAGCCGGAGAACCGGGGTTCAAATCCCCGCGGGCCCGCCAAGCTATCTTCGTTTCTTGGCAAGTCAGACATCAGAACCAAACTAGTTGGGCGAACTGATCATTTCAAAATAGTTCAGCGCGCGCGGGTTTTTGCCTTCGGAGAAAGGATTGGGCGAATTGCGATTGTTTGCTTATCGTTGCGCGGTATTGCAACAGCTTGACTCCTGATTCACGACTTTCTGCCATCCCTTAGAACCCGAGGGAACCATGACCTCGACCAGGCAGCTGTTCTTGTTTGCACCAACCATTCCCATACACCTTTCCTGAGAGTAACGAGGCGTGGGGATTTCTATGATCTGAAGTCTGCGTATTGATCGTCAATATTCGAAAGTCAGATTCAGAATACGCAACTAGCGTAGCTTGTCCCACACGTCGCTATCCGCATCGTCTTCGCCTATCTTGAACGTCTCAGGTTCGTCCTTCTTCAGGACCGCCTTGAGCGCCTCGCTGTCAAGCTGTTTCACTAAGTGTGTTATCTCCCTTTTTGCTACAGCCAGATGCTTCTGGAGTGGTTCCTCAGCCTTAGCCACTACGTCTGCGAGGTCGCATATCTTGTTCATCTTCAGAAACCATTCAATCTTGCCCGTGCACATGTTGATATCGAACGTCACTGGGCCAGACACGCAGGTTTCAGGCTTCACTGTGTGGACTATGCATTCGCCTGTTTTGTCATTTCGGAAAACGCAGTAGCCGCTCGTCTGTTCCCTCGGAAAAATGTAGTCCTCCTCGGCGAACGGGCTGTCGATTCTTATGCCCTGTTCTTTCAGGTATGTTTCGATGATTTTTCTGCGTTCGCCGGTTATCGGCGGCCTTGTGCCTAGGCAGCAGCCCCAGTTGGTTTTGCAGCGGCTACACGTGGCGATGAAGTTGTCCTGCCTAGTTTCTTCGCCTTTCCGTGGCATGTAAATCACCGAATCTTTCAGAAGTATGGTTCATTGTCAATAAGGCTTTTGATAAGCTGCGAGTACACGCTGACGACGGCTTCTGTGAAATCTGTCTTCTGAGCCTTCGCCCGAACTCTCTCACGCACGAGTGCAGACAGGCTACCCCGCTCAATCCTCTTAGCCACTAAAGGCAGGTACTTCGCCTCCTCCTCTGTCGCGTTTTCCGAGGCCACCTTCAACAGCCAGAGACACACTTCACGCGCAGTAGCTCCATGTGGATGCTTAACCTTCGCATTCAGACCGTCCTTCACGACGGAACGGTAGTCTCGGACCAGCGATCCGTGAGACACAAGCTCCGTACCCTGCATCATAAGTCCTCTCAATGCTGCACGGATAAAGCAGCTCAAGGCCACATCTGACCTAACGCATTCCTGCTCATCCATAACCCGAATCTCAAGCGCCCTCCTGTCAAACCTGAAGATCACGCCGCGCGAATTAACCCACTCCTGACCGAGTAGCAACTCGCCTGCGCCTCTGTCTGCCAAGCCCTCCGAGTATCCGCCTATGACCTTTTCCTCATACTCTCTAAACGAGGCCACGTACTCCGGAACCACGTCGCCCGTCACAGAGGGCACTTCATGCTGATTCTCCTTGTAAAACCGTAGTCTGTTGTCTGCATCCTCTCCAAGCTTGCCCTCGTAGATCGGGGACGAGGCCGCAACCGCGGGCAGATACGCGCAGAGGCTAGCAAGCAGATTGTGCAACAGCATTCCTTCTTTCTCGTTTGCGTAGGGCAGGTTAAGCTGGAAGCTCTGGATGTTGAGCCAGCCGTGGCGACGGAGGCTAAACACCTTGCTGTAGGCCTCGTAGATCCGCCTGTGTCGGTGAGGCCAAACTCCCGTTTCTCCAAGCCTCAGCAGCGGATGCATCCCCGTTCCAAGAAGACTGGCCCTGTACGCGCGTTGGAGGAAGTCGTTCATAATGGTAACGGCTTGTTGCATGGTCTCCTCAAAGGTAACAGGCGACCTGAAAGGCTTGTTGGGCTTGATTTCCATAACGTGTAGTTGAAGCTCTTTGCCGAGTGTGAAGGCAGGCATCTCGACGGAGTTGACCACGCGACCGTGGAAGTCTTTCATAATTCTGTCCACGATGGGCATAACCTTCAGATCGTCGCCAACAATGGAGTATTCATGCTCCGGCCCAAGCACTTCAAGCGTTCTGTACGTGTCAATTCCCCTTTTCGGCAGCGCGTTTTTCAGTTCTGAAATTTAACTATTGACATCAGTTAATCTTAAATATGCAGGATGCAATAGCGAACATTTCAATTATCTGGTGTCACATGGGTGCTGGTTGTCTCAAACCTAGACCTCGCAAAAGACGTGCACGCAGTAACCCCCGCAAAATTTCTCGAGTCACAAAGTAAAGGATTCACTCTCAACCTGAACAGCGACTGCCGCTACCTGAAAACAGGCTACTACGTATCAATGCACGCCGAAATCCTAGGCAACCCCGTCATCCCCACAAGCAAGAACATCATCGACGCGAACAGGACGCCTATTCTTCTGCTAAAGGCACAGAAGGCAGGCATCCCAACCCTACCCAGCCTCACCACAGGCTCAGTCAAACAAATACTCGAAGAAACCAAGTTCCCAATCGTGCTCTTTGCCGTCAACCCCTTCATGTACGATGGCTACAAAATCGCCAAAAACAGGAGTGCACTCTATCGCGCCGTGAGAAGCCTCGGAATGAACTACAAATTCGCCGTGTGCGTACAGCCTCTCGTAGGCGAAATGACATCATTCAAATCGATTTTTGGGAAATGCACGCAAGACGAAACACTGAGAAGGATTTCCGAAAGAGTGTATGAGATTTTCAAGATTCCGATCTGCAAGCTGCACGTCCAGTTCACCGACGAAGAGACTTATCTATGTGGCCTTCAGCCCCTACACAGAGAAGAGATTCTCACCTACGACGTGAAGGTGATCTGCGAGCAAGTTTCTGAAATGTCCAGAACGGTGACTATGGTTGGCTAGGATAGCCTGCTTCGTTGAGAAATACAATTTCTCCGACCCGAGAGAGGAGAAGGCGCTCAGCAACTTCAGGCGCACAGCCGAAAGCTTCGGCCACGAATTTAGCTTCCTGTTCCGAGAAAACATCTCACAAATCCCCAAGTACGACGCCGTCTTCATAAGAGCCACCACCGACCCCCTGTTCACGTCCTACGTGGTCTCCCAGACTGCAGCCGAACTGGGCCTCAAAGTCATCGACGACCCCGAATCGATACAAATCTGCGGCAACAAAATCCACCAATACGCACTATTCAAAAGACATGGCATCCCACACATCCCAACCATCTTCATAAACAAAGAAGACCTCCACCACAAGAGGCTCATGGAAATATTCAGACTCCTCGGAAAACCCGTCGTCATCAAAGCGCCCTACACCAGCTTCTCACGCTACGTCGAAAAGGCCGCTTGCGAAACCAGCTTCCGCGAAGTCGCAAAACGTTTTTTCAGAAAATCCGACGTTCTGGCCGTTCAGGAGTTCATGCCTACAGCCTTTGACTGGCGCGTCGGCGTCCTAAACCGCGAAGTGCTGTACGTGTGCAAATACATGATTCCGAAGGGCAGATGGAAACACGGCGCCAAGCGCCGAGGAAAACCCACGTTCGTGTGGGGCAGGACCGTGGCCCTCAAACGGGAGAACGCGCCCGCGTCGCTGAGGGAGTTGGCGCTGAAGGCATGCGAAGTAATAGGCCACGGACTTTACGGCGTGGACATCAAAGAAGCCAACGGCAACTACGTCGTAGTCGAAGTAAATGATAATCCAAGCATATACGCAGGCTACGAAGACCTCAGAAACCGCGACCTGTACGGAAAAATCATAAACTACCTCACCAACTAGAGCTTGGTTCACTCAGTAGAAACCGTGCACATACGGGTCAAGATTTATATCGGCTGTTTCTGTTGTCTCTCGCGCTAGTGAGACTGAATGGGGATAAGGAGTTCTCTGCGACGGGAGTTCTCGTTCATCACGGGCAACTATCGCATCCTCATCGTCAGTTGGGTGATTATGGACATAGCCATGGAGATGCCTCAGCCCTACTACCAGCAGTACGTGGATGCGCTTGGCGGAAACACGTTCCCCATGGCGCTTGGGATCATAGGTTTCGCCAACTTTTTCGCCATGGCCTTGGTGGCTCTGCCTGGAGGTTTTCTGGCTGACAAGTACGGCCGGCGATGGCTTATTTCGACCATGACGTTCGGGATGGCTTTCTCCTACTTGTTCTTTGCCTTCGCTCCCTCTTGGCACTTCGTGCTAATAGGCATGACTATCCAAAGCCTGTGCTTGATCTATCAACCAGCATTGTTCGCCATGGTGCAGGACTCGTTACCTCCTGAGCGCCGGGGAGTGGGCTCTTCGCTGATACAAATGATCCATGGAACATTCAACACGCCAGGGCCCATAATCGGAGGAGCCTTGGTCTTGGCTTTCGGCCTCCTGTGGGGCATGAGATACGTCTACCTAATCGTCCTGATCCTTTTCATAGTCGCTGCAATATGGCGGCTGAAGCTCAGGGAAACCGTCAAGAACGTGGAGCCTATGCGCTTCAGATACTTCATATCGTCCTACCCTAAAGCCGTCAGGGAAAGCCTCAGCGTCTGGAAAGTTGTACCCCGTTCAGTCTTTTGGCTGCTCCTAGTGCAGATGATGACCATGTTTGCCAACGCGCTTGTCAACGTCAAGAACGCGATATACGCTCGTGACGTGCTCAACATACCGCAGGATCAATGGTACCTTGCCTACATTCCCATGCTGATCATGATGATTATCGCCTCCTACCCCATAGGAAAGATGGTTGACAAACTCGGAATGAAAATTCCGCTCGCGATCGGTCCATTCGTGCTGGCCGGGTCGCTGCTGCTCTTCATAAATGGTGACCTGATTGCAGTCATGATTTCGATGGCCCTGCTTGGCATGGTTCACCTGTTCGTAATGTCTTCAGCCATGTCGTTGACCGCAGCACTGGTTGAGCCGCAGAACCGCGGAAAAGTCAGAGGATGCCTGAACTTTCTGGGCTACATGCTCACAGGCGTTGGTATGCTCCTTGGTAGCTTCCTTTATGGCATCGTTCCCCAATGGCCATTCTACATAACAATTGCCCTCGCCTTACCTATGACCCTCATAATCATGTTCAAGATACACGAGCCAAAGAAGACAGACAAAACCTACTAGCCGGTAGCCAGATCAAGTAGGCTGGCCATTGGTGTGCCCATGGCATAATGCTGCCCCGAAACACCGCGGCGGGCGCAGATGTTTTCGACAGCTATTTATTCCAATCCTGACAATCCTTTACGAAGAGGGGGTCATTTAATGCTGAAGGACCGCGTCGAGGATTATGATTTCTCCAAAAACATGTCAGTAGACGTGCTCGTTTCGCAGATGGAGAAGGCTTGGGGTTTCACGGCTGGAAAGCTAGCCACGGCGGTCCGGATTCTGGAGCGCATGAACAGAGAGAAGGGTTGTGTAAGGTTTTTGTCATTCACTGGCAATCTTGTGGCCACGGGGACTCGTGGAGTGTTCAAGGAACTCGTGAAACGAAAGCTGGTGGACGTCATAATCACTACGTGCGGTACGATTGACCATGATGTTGCGCGGTGTTGGAAGAGTTACTATCGAGGCTCCTTTGTAATGAACGATGCCAAGCTGCGCGGTGAGGGCATCAACCGCTTGGGCAACGTACTAGTGCCTGACGACAGCTACGGAGTTATTATTGAGAAGAAAATGCGCGTGCTGCTTGAGGGCTTATGGACAGAAGGCATCAAAGAAGTCTCGTCTAGCCAATTCTGCCGCGAAATAGGAAAACGCGTCTGCAACGAAACCAGCATCCTCTACTGGGCAGCCAAAAACGGTATACCCGTCCATGTGCCAGGCATCACCGACGGCGCCGTAGGCTACCAAACGTGGCTCTTCTCACAGGACCACGGCTTCAGGCTCAACCTGCTCAAGGACGAAGGGCAGCTGAGCGACATTGTCTGCTCGGCGAAGAAGACAGGCGCCCTCATCGTAGGTGGAGGTATATCGAAGCACCACACTATATGGTGGAACCAGTTCAAGGACGGTCTGGATTACGTCGTTTACGTGAGCACGGCGGACGAGTGGGATGGAAGTCTTTCGGGTGCAAGGCCGCGCGAGGCGGTTTCGTGGGGGAAAATCAGCGCGAAGGCCAAGCGGATAATGGTGGAGGGCGACGCCTCAGTCATTCTGCCCATAATGACGAGTGCACTGATAGAAAGAATCGGGAAGACTTAGGACACGGCTGTGAAAAGCCACGAAAGATCAGGGGCCTTCCGCTTGAACTTGACCCTCTCATTCAAGGCATGCGTAATCAGCGGCAACGCAATAGTGGCGTCGCAGTAACATACGGCGCGTTTGCCTTCGATGTCGATTTTGCCCCAGCTTACGGCTTCTTCTAACGTGCACCCTGAAAGGCCGCCCCACTGAGGCGAGTCTGTTGTTATCTGGATTGCGTATCTGTGCGGGTAGTAGTATTCTTTCAGACCCTTGCGCAGGTGACCTTTCCTGCCTTTCACGCCTTCGTCCTGCGTGCGCGGTGACACCGATATAGCCAGAAGCTGTGTGAAGTCTTTGGGCACGCCACCCCCGATGTAGATGACGCCGACCTCCTTGGTTTTTTCGCCTATGCCGACGAACTGGTCGAATTCTTTTACGCTGTCCACTATGATGGGGTGGCCTTGGTTTTTGGCCATGAGGAACGTTTCGCCGTAGGCGCTGTCCGCCATCGCGGGCGAAAACACTGGCACGCCGTTGACGGCTGCTACGGCTGCTATGCTCTTGACGCCTTTCTTGTTAAGCCATTTGCCGAACAGGTAAAGCAACTCGGCAGAAGTGTATGCGTAGCTCTTCTTCGTGGTCATTAGGAACTCGGTTACTAGCAACTCCATTTCCCGATAGTCTGTTTCTTTTCCGTAGACGTCGTAGTACCTGTTCACGTCGTCTTTCAGTAGTTGTTGGTCGTCTACTTGGTGTGACCCTTGCCAGTAGCCGAGGCCCATGGCGTCCACGATGTCCTCTGAGACGTTGGCTCCTGTTGACACGAGGACGTCGATGAACCGTTTTTCTATGAGCCAATTGATCATCTTCCACTGGCCCGCAGTGCTAAGCGAGCCAGACAGTCCCATGATGATCGTCAGGTCTTTCTCCTCCAGCATTGCCTCCCAAACGTCAACGGCCTCGCCGAGCTTTCTGCCCTGATACGCTGTTCGAGCCATTTCTGCGAGAAGCTGCGAGACACTCTTCTCCTTAACATCAACGCATTCAACTTTCTTCTTGAAGTACGAACTAGGCATGTTAGTGCACATCGTTGTAAGCTACGCGTGTACTATATGAAATTTTCTGGCTTGTCCATACGGGATTGCAGGCTTCCATGATTAGGCCTCGATTGCTAGAATAGCATTGGCGTCTAGCACTGTGTACACCCTGTCGCGAAGGCCTGCCAGCATTCGCCAAAAATACCTTTTTCTTATCAAAAGATAAGAAATTGCCGAATTTGTTTGCCTTTTTGACGTTTCTGGCGTGTCTGTGCACAAGCTTCTTATACATCCTAATATCACTAGTTTAATGCTGTCTGTACTCAGCGGTTAAATGAGCAGGAGGGGAAAGGAAGACCGTGAGAGTTAAAACTTTGATGCACAATTTCACTGCCTATCCTTTCTGCAACGACTGCCGTCTGAGTGATTCTGGGCGAAGCAGAAGACAGACTGTTGCCGCAAAGCTTTACTCAAGATACCCTCCGCAGGGCAGGACACTGGTAGGAACACCTAGTGTTCATAATGCTAGATGGGTGAACTCGAAGCTAGCCTGCTTGGCGGCGAGGCTGGCGACTGCAATAAGTCCCGCGGCTCGACTCCTGGGCCACGGGAAAGACAAAACACATATGTCTTTAAGGGTTCCTTTTCCCTTTCTGCAAATTGCAGTTGCTGGCATTACGCATGTGAAGCAGACCTTGGGGAGCACCCATCCACTCCCGACAGCAAGCCTGCGCAGCAGAAAAATGCGTCGCAGTCGCTGACAACAGCGACCCCTCCTCTCCGCCAACAGCCTTGATTCTTTTAGTCTTATTAGTCGGAAGAAACAAAGAAGTGCGCGTGGAACGCGGAGGCATGATGAGTAGTGCGCGTCTCGAGGGTCGAGTTGGCTCGAATGATAGATTCCACCAGCGTCAGGCCTACGGCTTCCAAGAGCGAGATTGAAGGCTTGTGCAAAGAAGCCGTTCAGCACGGCTTTGCATGTGCCTGCGCCAATCCTGTGTATGTGAAGCTTGCGTCGACGCTTCTGAGGAATAGCAGGGTAAGGGTCTGTTCGACTGTGGGCTTTCCTTTTGGCACGTCGCTGATGGAGGTCAAGGCGTTGGAGGCCCTCAGGGCTGTTGAAGATGGCGCGAAAGAACTGGACATGGTTATTAACCTAAGTCTCTTGAAGTCTCGGGATTACAGCACTGCCAAACGGGACATAGTAGCGGTTGTGGACGCTAGGCGGCTGCAAAGAGACATCGTGATCAAGGTCATAATCGAAACGGAGTTCTTGACTGATGATGAGAAGGTAACGTCATGCAAGTTTGCCAAGGAGGCAGGCGCCGACTTCGTGGTAACCTCCACAGGTTTCGGCAAAGGCGCGAAAGCCAAGGACGTTCGGCTCATGCGCAAAACCGTCGGCCCGAACATGGGCGTCAAAGCCGCAGGCGGCATAAGAACCTACGCGGACGCGATGAAGATGATCAAGGCAGGAGCCAACAGGATAGGCACAAGCTCAGCAACTGCAATAATCACAGAAACATCCTGAGCCTCACATTCTGTCTGGGGCCACAACGCCGATCAGGTTGAGCGCGTTTCTAAGCACGATGCGCACGGCGTCAACCAACGCGAGTCTGGCTTCGCTAGTTTCTGGGCTTTCGGCCTTGATCACTGGAAGCGCGTTGTAGAACGTGTTGAATTTGTCGGCGAGGCTGTTGGCGTAGTCGGCGATTGTGCTGGGTTTGAGGTAGTCTGAGGCTTCGGTGAAGGCGTCTGGGAAACCTGCCAGTGTCAGCACAAGCTCGTGCTCCAGCCTGTCCACCAGCAACGAGTAGTTCGGCTTCGCCGGCTTGTGACCTGCTTTGCGCAGTATGCTGCATGCCCGTGCGTGTGTGTACTGCATGTATGGTGCGCTGTTCCGCTCGAAGTTGAGCACCCTGTCCCACGTGAACACAACAGGCTTTGAGGTGTCAACCTCTACCAGCGCATAGCGCACAGCGCCGATGCCCACGAATCTTGCGATGTTCCGTTTTTCGTCGTCTGATAGTTCGGGTGAACGCTTCGAGACCTCTTCGAAGGCTCGTTTGACTGCTTCGTCCATGACTTCGTCGAATGTGATGTAGTGGCCTCGTCGGCTACTCATCTTGTAGCCGGGCAGCGAGATCAGGTTGTAAGCGAAATGCACGAGACTGTCAGCCTGCTTTATGTAGCCTAATGCATATAGTGCGATTTTCAGCTGAAGCTGCGCGAGGTTCTGCTCCATGCCTATCACGTTGATGACTTTGTCGGCATTTTCGAACTTCCACAACGTGTAGGCCACGTCTCGTGTCGTGTAAAGGGTGGTGCCGTCGGAGCGCACGAGCGTTAGGGGCGGAACCTCTTGAGTCTCCCGGAGGCCTAGCCTCGCCCGAAGGCCGAGGTCTCGTATCACTTTTTCCGCGTCAAACTCTAGCACGCCTTCCTTGGTGAAAACGAAAGGCGATTTCCGCAGTTTCTGCAGAACCTTGGCCACGTGACCGCCTGTGACGAAGTCGCCTTCCCAGTCCCACGAGTCATAGGAGACGCCGATCCTGTCCAGCGTTTCCTTGAAACCGTCGAAGCACAGTTCGCTGACGCCTCTGACGAGCAGCCTAGCCTTCTCGTCTCCCTCCTCGTAGCTACGGTTCAGACTGTTTACCGAATTCTCAGGGTTGTCGTCGCTATTGATCTTTTCCAGCAACTCGTCGAAAAGCGCTGGATGTTTCTGCTTGAGCTCGGCAGCAATGCCTATCCATTCGTCTAATTCCTTCGTGATTCTTCCGGTCTCTTCTTCGGTGTTTACGGTTTTGGCGCGTTCTAGTTCTCGCTTGAGGCGGTTGATTTCGACCAGGCAACTTGCTACGGTGTAGATTTCTCCGAGGAAGTGGTCGGGTTTTCCCTTTGGTTTGGGTTTGCCGAGTCTGTCGTAGCCGTAGGCTATGACGGAGGATTGGCGGCCTACGTCGTCAATATAGTAGTGCACCGCCACCGCGTGGCCTCGTGCCCTGAGCAGACGCGCGATCGTGTCGCCTAGCACTGGGTTCCGAGCCTGACCAATGTGAATAGGATGAAGAGGATTAGCACTTGTGTGTTCAACGATTACCTTAAGAGGCTTCTCTGTCTTTGCGAGACCGTATTCGCCGTCGAAATGCTCGACGGAGTTGATTGCGAGTTCTGCGAATACTGCGAAGTCTAGGTAGAAGTTGACGTATCCGCCTGCTGGTGCCACATGGTCGGTGAGTGTTAGGTCTTTTTTGCTGATGGCTTCGGCTAATTGTCTGGCTAGGTCGTTGGGTTTCTGGTCTGTTTGTTTTGCGAGTTCGAAGCATAGTGAGGAGGCGAGTTGACCGAATTCGGGGTCCGGAGGCCTCGCCAAAGCGCTACTCGCGACTTGGACTTTTGGATGCAGTTTTTTTAAGGCCTTGTCTAGAGCTTTCTGGCTTTCAAGGCGGAACGTGGCGAAAGGATTCTGTGAAACCATCAGGTGTTTTTCCCCAATACGTGTGGATCGTTAAGGCTTTTGGTTGAGGTTATATTTTAATGTGGAAGGGATGCTTATTTATTGTGGGCGCGTCGATGATGAGGACGAGGATTGTGTTTTCTGAGAAGTGTCTCGGCTATGGGCAGTGGCACGTTGAGGGGCCAGAGCGGGTCAGGAAGGCCTGCGAGATTCTTCGGCAGAAAGGCTACGAGTTCTTGGAACCCAAGCCAGCATCTGAAGACGACTTGGTCAAGATCCATGACATTGGCTACGTGTGGAGTGTGAAGAAGAGCCTTGTTGAGGATTCGGACACTCCTGCGTATGATAACATCTATGAGTATGCGCGTCTTTCGGCAGGAGGCGCCATTTTGGCCGCCGAAACGTGTGGCTTCTCGATCACGAGGCCTCCGGGACACCATGCTGGGCGTTCGGGCGCGGCGTTGGGCGCCTACACGAGAGGCTTCTGCTACTTGAACAACGTTGCCATAGCCGTCAAACACCTAGGCAAACGTACGCTGATATTGGACATTGACGGACACCACGGAAACGGCACGCAGGAAATCTTCCAGGGAGACGAGGAGGTAGCGTATGTTTCGCTACACAGGCATCCGAACTACCCAGGAACGGGCGCGGCTTCTGAGGGCAACTGCCTGAACTTCCCGTTGCCGCATGACTGCGGAGACGAGGCCTATGTGGAAACGCTTGACAAAGCGCTCAGTAGCATTAACGTAAGCAAGTTTGAGCTACTTGCAGTTTCAGCAGGATTCGACACGCACGCAGGCGACCTCGCCTCGCTCGGCCTGACTGAGAAGGGCTTCATTGAAATAGGGAAGAAAATCGGAGCGTTGAGGAAACCTACGTTCTTCGTTTTGGAAGGGGGTTACAGCGGCGAGAACGTCGGAAGCGATATTGACCAACTGCTCAAGGGCGTGGAGGCTTCTGCCTAGCCGCCGCTCGCGGATGCCTTTCCCCTCCATATATAGGTTCAACCGAGGCCTATCACTGACTACTTGATGAGCTTTCGCTTCATGAGGTTTATGCTTGGGATGAAGAAGATCGGTGTGACGATGGCCATCTATGCCGTACCTACTAGCAGCGTGATTGGAAGGTTACCGAGAATTAGGCCTTTTATGAGCATCACGGTGTGCGGCAACGGCAGGAGAGCTGCTGCGAATGTCTGCATGGCTGGTGGCAACGAGGCTAAGGGGAAGAAGGTGCCGCTTAGCAGAAACACTGGCGTTATGTAGAGGAAGCCTGGGTAGTTGAAGAAGTCTACGTTGGGTGCGACTGACGTGAAGGCCGTGGCTATGGCAGAGAACATGAGACCGCTGAAGAACGCCACAACTGGGATGAGCAGCGCTAATGGGCTTTGTACTAGCGCGCGCTCTCTCCGTCGTTTCCGTCGGTTTCTCTCATATGTTCGTCTTATCTGAACTTTGTAGACAACACACACACGTCCTATGTGTGACGCCACAGTTTGCTCACATATTTGTGGCGTGGTGTGAGATTTTGTCACACTTCTTCTCCATAAAACTCTCCATAAGACTCTCGCGCGCTAGTTTCCCCAATGCGTACGGCACGCAGTCTTAAGAGTTTTCCTTTTTTGAGGTTTGCGCTGGACTGTAGGTGGTTATGACTGCGACTGAAGCTAAGACTGTTGCCGTGGCGAGCACGTTCTGTGTGGTGAGTGACTCGCTTGCCAGTGTCGATCCGAGGATCATGGCCACTATGGGGTTGACGTAGGCGTATGTTGATACGCGTTCTGGTGTGGTTTGCTCGAGCAGCCAGATGTACGACGTGAAGGCCACCAGCGAGCCGAACACGATCAGGTAAAGCCAAGAAATCATCGAGACCGTGGACACTTGGTCCAACCCTATTCTTATCCATTCACCTGCCACGCCGCTAGCCAGAAGCAGTAGTGTCCCGCCTGCGAGCATTTCCAGCGACGTGGCCTGCAACGGCGAGGATGGAAGCTTTCCCGAGCGAGAGTAGAGTGATCCGCAGGCCCAGAGGAAGGCGCCTCCGACGATTATGCCTGCGCCAAGCGCATCCACTCCTCCTCCGCCCAGCGTTCTCACCGGGTCCACAAGCAACGCGACACCGGCAAACCCCAGTGCAAGTCCAGCACGACCCACACGCCTGGCCTCGAACGGCTACGCAACGACTCAACAAGCACCATCCAAAGCGGTACCGTGGCAATCAGCACAGACGTGGGTCCCGAAGGCACCCACTTCTCCGCCCAAACAACGGTTCCATGACCGCCCATCAGCATTAAGCCGCCAACTACAAAGGCGCCCATCCAGTGCATACGCGAAGGCCGAGAGGCACCACGCAGTCGCGTCCAACCATACAAGATCAGCCCTGCAACCAAGAACCGCGTGCTCGCCATGAAAAACGAAGGCAACGACTCAATCACAAAACGAATCGCCAGATACGTCGAACCCCAGATGACGTAAACGACCATGAACGCCGCCGCAACCCTGCCCCGCAAAGACGCCAACCGCCAGCCACCAAATCCACAGACGACCACATAAAGCCATGACGCCGTTAAACAGCAAAAAACAGGGGTGGAGGTTTCGTATTGGCTGTTCTTCAGCGCAATAGCTTGTCTATTTCTTGTGGCGGGCCCGCAGGGATTTGAACCCTGGATCTCCGGCTCCGCAGGCCAGCATCCTAATCCAGACTAGGGGCGCTGGAACTAGGATGCAGGCCGATTCACCTAAACCAGACACCCTGACTAGACTACGGGCCCACACAGAAGGAATAAGACACGAAGGCCTGATAATAAACACTCTCATAAAAATGAACAACACAGGCCTAGCAGAAAACACGATAAACACATCATCGCAAAAACTCAACCAACTTGGCAGAAATGCCAACCTACTGAACCCCGAAGAAATCCAAACATACATCGCAGACAGCAACGTAACAAACGCCACCAAGCAAAAACTAGTCAACATATACGACTACTTCGCCAAAACCAACAACATACAATGGACGAAACCAAAATACAAATGGGAACGCAAAATCCCACTAATCCCAACCACCGAAAACATCAACAAAATAATAAGCGCAACATCAACAAAATACGCCACAATATTCACAATACTCGCAGAAACAGGATTGGAAACACAAGAACTCGCAACCACCAACAGAAAAGACATAGACGCAGAACAGGGAATAATCAACGCACAGGGATGCAAAGGCCACAACTCACGCTCACTCAAACTAAAACCACAAACAGCAGACCTACTAAGACAATACCTATACAAATACACAACAGACAAACCATTCCCCAAATCAAGAAGAATAGGGGAAATGTGGCGAAGAACAAGAAACCGACTCGCCAAAAAACTCAACGAACCACAACTAAAAGCAATACCACTACGCAACCTAAGACACCATTACGCAACAACAACATACGACAGAACCAAAGACATCCTACTCGTAATGCAGAAACTAGGACACAAAAGAATAGAAACAACAATGCTATACACACAACTAGTAAACTTCAACGAAGAAGAAGAATACACCTGCAAAACCGCCAACAACATCAAAGACGCAACAGCACTAATTGAAGCAGGCTTCGAATACATAACAGAAATAGACGGAACAAAACTATTCAAAAAACGCAAATAAACCCCTTTTCTTTTCTTAAATTGCTTCAAACCATTGCTCGCACTCGCTACGCTCGCGCTCACACCAACATCAGCTAAAAAAACCAACTATCCACAGCTACCGCTAGCGCGCGCTGCCACAACGCCCGCGCGTGCGCCACAAGCGCGCCCCGCAACGAACCAAACAGACTGGACATCATTCTTCCATGAAAAACCCCTTCATGCTTCATACACTTCACCTCAAAACAACAATGGACTGGTCACTCTAGTTAGCGCGCGCTGCGCAAAGTGACCATCCTACTGGTCATTTTCTCCAGCCAGATTGTAAACGGAAACTCGACCCTCTGTCTTCAGCAGTATGCCCTGCTTCACCAGCTTCTCCACTCTGCCTCGTACTGGCATCTGCTGGCCTTTCACTTCATCCCAGCACCCTGCCGCGTACTGGCCGATAAGGCGCGCGGGATCGAGCTTCTTGCTCAGTTCCTCCGCATTTGAGGTGGGATTTCCTTAGCGCGCGCGAATAGAATGTTTGCAGCGCACGCTGAACGCGCCTGTGGCTACGCTGGACTGGACAATGAATGATAGAGCACGTGGAAAGCAGGCAAACCTCCCAGTCAACTCAGACTATAGATGAATCGAGCGCGGAAAACGACCCTTAATGACAATAGCTCGCATCAGTTCATCCTTGCGTTCCGCTCTGCTCCAACGCCCTTTGCAGGGCGTCTATGACATTTTGCCTGCCCATGGCGAGTATGTAGGGGCCGAGCCTTGGTCCTTGCGGTGCGCCTATTAGTATCGTGTAGAGCGTTCTGAAGAAGCTTCCAGGCTGTAGGCCTTGCTTCTTGGCGGCGTTGAAGACCGCGTTCTGTATTTTGTCCCCGTCGTTTTCCATTTTGAGGACCTCTAGCAGCTCGTCCGTGGCGTTTCTTTCTTCGCTTGTCAGGCTTACGGCGGTTTCCTTGATATCCTCAATATCCTTTGCCCAGTTGGAGACGTACTCAACCTGCCTCCTTAGACCTTCGTCAAGCATCTGATCCTTCTGGAGATAGCCATACCTACGCAACGTCTCGGTTATGTACTGCTCTTCGTTGCCTTTTGGCGCCATCTTCACGACGTAGGTCATCAGGTTGTACGGCACGTGAGGTTCTGGCTCTTTAGGCGGCCTCAAAGCCCAGCAGTACCCGTACAGGCCTTTGAGTTTGAGCAGTTCCTTCTCGTTTTTGACCTGTGTCTTGCCGAAGTAGATGTCCTGCAACTCGCCCAGTTCGTTCATGTAGAAAGGCACATCTGTCACATCCAACGCCCGCGTGCCCACAAAGCGTTTCAGCAGCAACAGCATCAGCGAGGCAGGTGAACCATATTTGAACCAAGTCTGAGGCGTGAATACGATACCAGCGGACTTGGACATGCGCTTGCCAGTCTTGTCAAGAAACAGCTCGTACTTCGCGTGCGAAGGAGGCTCCCACTCGAGGATCTCGCGGCATATGCGGTCGTTGACGCGTACGGAGTCGGCGACTTCTTTGCCGAAGGCTTCGAACCTTATGTCGAGAGCTTTCCAGCGGACGGCGAATTCGCCTTTCCAAGCCAGTTTGCCTTCGCCTTCTTTGATGCTTCTTATGCCCTTGTGGCCGCAGCCTTCAAGCCACTTGCCCTTGACTTCCATGCCCTCGCATGAGTACAGAATCTTGTCTTCCTTGGGCAGAAAGTCATATGTCTTCGTGGTGTATATGCGGCCGCAGTTCTCGCAAACCGCGAAGTAAGGTAGCGCCTTCAGAAACTTTTCCTGTCCAACTTCCGCTTTCATGATCTCTCCGATCTTCTTTGCATTGGAGAGGACTGCTCGTATCTCTTTGTTGAACAGGCCGCTTCGGTAGACTTCGGTGGCTGACATGAATCTGTAATCGATTCCGCATTTGTCCATAGCCTCTCTGAGCAACAGCATCATGTGCTCACCGTAGCTCTTGTGGCATCCGAAAATGTCTGGCATGTCCGTCACGGGCTTGCCCAGGTATTCGGCTAGAGTCTCAGGCATTCCTGCGGGAACCTTCCGCAACCCGTCTTTGTCATCTGCGTAGGCTACAAGCTCCGACTTGTAGCCCTGCTCACGTAGTGCCAGCGTCACCGCGAAAGACCTCGCAGCGTCGCTCAGGTTGCCTACGTGTGGAAGCCCAGAAGCCGCGATGCCCATTTCCGTCCTGATCAGACCGAGGCTTCTGCCCAGCTTCCGCTCACGAGCCACGATTTTCGCAGCCATCTTGTCATACCATGTGCCATGGCCGATAACCGTATCACTCACGCAAATGCAACCTCACCTAGCAAATACCAAAACAGAATAGAAAAAGGTTTAGAGAGGAAATGAGGTTACTTTCTTCTGAACGCCGCGAAAATCGCCAGAGCAGCCAGCGCCAGCAGCACTATTGTGAACGCGTAGATCAGGCCGAAGTCTGCCAAGAACAGCGCTCCACCCACCGCAATGAACAGCACGCCCCACCCCAGAAGACTCATCGCGCTTCGCCCGTACTTCTCAGGACTGGCAGACTGCATCCCTGCAAGCACCAGCAACCAGCAACCGCACAGCGCAATCATTACAGGAGGCACAAGCCCCCAAGCAAAGACATTCAATGAGGCAAGCATGACCGAAACGACGACGATTATCAAGAAGACTCCTATTGACAGCAGACTTCTGTTGACCGAGTTAGTCATGTCTCAAGCCTCGCGTTACTGGATTTTCTCGCCGCAGTCAGGGCAGAACTTTGACGAAGACGGTATGGTTTTGCCACATTTAGGACAGCTGATGGTTTCCCTTGCAGGAGGTGTTATTGAGGTCCCGCATTCGGGGCAGAACTTTGACGTGGCTGGAATTTTCGCGTTACACTTTGGACAGATTACGAGGGCTGCTGCGGGCGCCTGTGCTGGACCTGTGGGAGTCATGATCTGCGGTATGAGCACCATACCTGTGCCTAGACCGGCGCCTGACGATTTGCCAAGTTCCTCAGCTGCCTTCTTTACGGTTTCCATTCGCAACACTTCTTCAGGCGCGGCTTTGCCCGTTCTCAGCCAGAACAAGCGTTCGCGATACTCAGGCGTCGTGTCAATTCCTTCGAAACGCAGGTCTGTTAGCTCCAATCCCGCGCGCTTGAAGTAGTCCAATATGGCGTTCTTAACAAGCACTGATGTCTCGTCCAGTCTTGTGAACACTGTCAGCAGATCGTAGTGTGAAAGCTCGTCAATGAGCTTCTCGTTGAGAAAGCCTCGCAAGTAGTTGTTCACGTCTTCAGTTGAGTAGGCGTTCTGCCCGCCAACTACTTCGTTCACGAACAGCTGGGGGCTTTCCACTTTGAACCAGAACGAGCCGTGCACTTTGAGCGGTGCTAGCTCGGTGGTCTGAGCTTGTGTGCCGTATTTGCCTGCGAATACTTTGGTGGAAATGAATATTACGTTGGCCTTGAACGGTTTCTCTTTGAAGCCTGCAAGACGCGAAAGCAAACCCGTCAGCATCGGCAGGTTCAGTGTGGTCAGCTGGTGTCTTCCCGCGTTGAGAACGTCATAGGCCTTGCCGTCTCTGAAGAACACAGCAACCTCATACTCGTGCACTATTAGCTGCGCACCCCAGACGATCTCCTCGTCAGGATAGCGCCACAGAATGTCTTCTGCGCCTGGATTCTTCCATTCGATAACCTGCGGCATATCAACTCGCTCCCAGTATTGCTTCTTGTCTGCTGTCAAACGCTTCTTCAAAAGCGTCCAGTGCGTCTGTGAGGCTTTGAACGCGGTCTTTTGCTTTGTCGTATTTCTGTTTCAGGATTTCCGCCTTGAACGCTGATGCCTCGTCAATCACTTTCGCAGCCTCGTCGACCAGCTGGTTGTCAAAGTCGATCATTCTGTCAAGAGCCTCTTCCTGAACTTTGATCACGTCAAAAAAGCCTGAATAACCATAGGAAGCATGATTAACCTTCTCAGTCACACGATCAAACTTCGCAACGAGCCTATCCATATCACCTAGAACTTCGAGCGAGCGACGGTCAGCCAGCTTCTGGAAGATGTCTTTGACATCATTTCTTGCCTGTGTCACCTTTCGGTACAGGTGGTTTCTGATGAGCTTGTCGGATTCCCTGCGCAACTCTTTCTCTTTGTAGCCTCGGAATCCCGGAAGCTCCGCTAGGATTTTTTCTGAAAGGCGCATCTGCTTCTTTGCGGTTTCTACGTAATCTTTCTTCTCGGTCAAAAGCCATTTCTCCACACTTGCTTTCAAATCTGATAAAAGGGGGGGTTTCTTTTAAAGTTTATTTAGAACAGCCCGAATCCTGCGGGTGGGATATCGCCTTTTATCTCGTTGCCCGTGGCGCCGTCGATCAACAGCTGATAATCTTTCCCTCTGTAGTCGTACTTGACAAACCATATAGGAGCGTGCAAGTAGACCGCTTGCTTCACGTCCATCTCGGTCCTCAACTTGATGATCTTGTCAACATCCTGCTGAAGCAAGTAGCGGTGGTTTTCCTCGATCTGTTGCCGCGCGAGTTCCACGGCTTCATCTTTGTCGATTTCACTGTTTAGAACCTTCGCAAATGCCTCAACCCTCCTGAAGTCGTAGGCCACCTTGCCTTCAAGAGGTACATCATACTCCCTCGTAGGAAAAACCGTGGCTTTCCGAGCCAACACCAGCCAGTTGTAGGCCTTTTCAATCTTGCCCTCCTTGACCACAGCAGGCGTAATACGCTCGAAGACTCCCTTGTAAGCACTTGACACGTCAGCCGAGACAACCCAGAAGGGCAAGTAGATCAAGCTTTTCTCGGTGATCTTCGCCTTCTTACCAAGATCCGATGGTTTTAGGAAGCCTCCGCGCATCCATTCTCGGATCGGATCCTCGATTTGCGATTGGTCAAACCTGTTCTGAAACATGGAGTGCTCGAACGTGAATGTTTGACCTGTTTGTATTACGACTGTGTAGCCGCAGTACTTGCATGTGGCCAGCATTTCCCCTGGTCTGAAGGGGACTGGTGCCCCGCAGTGAGGGCAGTTTATCTCTTCAACTATTGCCATCAGCGCTACGCCTTTTGCTTTTCCCTTTTCAGTATTTCTCGCGCAACTATTACGCCTGACGCTGAGGCCTGAACAAGCCCTCTTGTCACGCCCGCACCGTCGCCAGCCGTGAACAGATTGCGAATCTTCGTTTCCAGACTGTTAGTCAACTGCAACCTTGACGAGTAGAACTTCACCTCAACACCGTACAGTAGCGTGTCCCGTGAATGAATACCCGGGGAAATCTGGTCCAACGCCTGAAGCATTTCTCGAATATCAGCGAGATAACGGTAAGGCAGCACGAAACTCAAGTCACCCGGCGTGGCATTCTTCAACGTTGGAACCACGACGCTACGGTCAATCCTCTCGTGGGTCGACCTGCGCCCAGACTCCAAGTCGCCCAACCGCTGTATGATTACGCCGCCACTGAGCAGATTTGAAAGCCTTGCCACATACTTTCCGTAGGCAATCGGCTCTTTGAAAGGCTCAGTGAAAGATGTGCTTACCAGAATGGCGAAATTCGTGTTCTCCGTCTTTCTTTCCGCGTAGCTTTGACCGTTGACGGTCAGCACCCCATCGTAGGATTCGGTGATTACCTCGCCGTAGGGCGCCACGCAGAACGTGCGCACCTGATCGTCGAAGGACTTTGAATAATAAATGAGCTTAGGCTCGTATAGAACCTTGGTCAGTTCTTCCATTACTGGAGCGAGAACCTCGACGCGTACGCCTATGTCAACGGGATTGTTGAGCGTCTTCAGGCCCAAGGCCTGCGCTTCTGATTGAAGCCACTCGGCGCCACTTCTTCCAGGTGCTGCAATAACGTACTTCCCCAGAAGCTTCTCGCCATTAGCGGTCTCAACGCCCTCAACCACGCCATTTTTCACTATGAGCCCTTTGACATCACTTTTCGATTTGAAGTCAACCTTCCTGTCCAGCTCCTGCCGCATTTTCCGAAGAGTTTCAGCACATCTCTCCGTCCCCATGTGACGGATTCTCTGTCTGACAAACTTCAGCCCTGCTAGAGAGGCTTTGCGTTCGATCTCTTCGATTTTCTCGTCTTCCCCGCCGTAGGTGTGTTCAGTTGCTCCGTATTTGAGGTAGGTGCTGTCCGCGTAGCTTACGAGTTCGGCGAGCTCCCTTATGGACACGTATTCGTTGAGCCAGCCGCCGACTTCAGTGGATAGGGTGAGTTTGCCGTCACTGAAGGCTCCAGCACCTCCCCAGCCTGACAGGACTTGGCACGGATCGCAGTGGACGCATTCGAAGCCTCGGCTTGACGGGCACTTGCGTTGGTTGATGTCTTGGCCGCGGTCCAGCATGAGAACCTTTAGGTCGCTCTTCCCAGTCAATTCAAGCGCTGAAAATATACCTGCGGGACCCGCGCCGACGATAATCACATCATATTTCAAAGGGCTCGTCTCCTAAAACCCAAAACTACATGTCGCCACTGGCATATATTTCTAGCGAGCAGACCAACGTGGTGAATATGTCAATAGCATATGTCAATCATTTTTCGAGGTACGGTATGAGACATAGGAGCTTTAGCGTTTTCTTGCTGTTGTTTCTCAGCTGGTGTTTTTCGTTGGGAGGGATGAAAATCGCGTCGCCAGCCTTGATTTCCTTCTCCTTGGTTCCATCGAATGCTACGCCCTCGCCTTCGAGTATGAAGATCTCGTGTTCCCACGGATGGTTATGAAAAGGGCTGTGTCCGTCAGGTTCCATCTCAAACAGGCGCATGGCAAAGCGTTCTGCTCCTGTTTCCTTGGCAATAAGCCATCTGATCGTCAGCTTTGACGTATCTTCTCCTGCGTCCTTAGCTTCAAGATCGGCATAATTGAGAATCTTCATTTGCCTCGACCTCTCAAAGACTAGTCTAGTCTTTTATGGCTTCTAGGAGGCTCATAACACTCCACAGTTTCACACGCGTGTATGGTGGCATGTTAGGGTCCTGCAGAATCTCGTCCATCAGTGATATAGCGTTTGAGGCCCTCATGGCAGGCGTGAACTCTGGGTTCTGCAACGCGTCCATGGAGTCTTTGGCGGCTCGTCTGATGTTTCTAGGCGTCGTGTTGTCCTCGGAAACCAAGCCAAGCACGCCAAGCGCCTGCTTGATACGCTCTTCGTACTCTTCCATTTTCTTCTTCCTGACCAAACCAGCCACCTCAACACTTTCGCCAATAGTCAAATTATATAGGTTCTATACCTATTCACTTGGAGGCTTTAAAACTTGTCGCGAAACCAACCCGAAGATAATCACGTCAAAAGGATGGCGGACCTGCTACGACAAGGCTCGACACTAACCGACTTGGCTTGTCCGGCATGTCATTCGCCTCTGTTCAAACTCAAGAACGGCGATGTGTGGTGCGGAAAATGTGAAAGGAAAGTCGTGGTCATCAAAGAGGGGCAAGATGCCTCGCAAGCGCAGGATTCAGCTGCTCTGAACATGCTCGGGATGACGCTGCTAGCCAAGATTCAGGAGATACAGGATAGGATGCAGCATGAGCAGGACATAGATCAGCTGTTGAAGATGAACACGACGCTCTCCGCATTACTGGACACCCTTGAAAAACTGAGAAAAACCAGGAAAGCGTAGGCAGGGCGGCAGAATGCTCGGCATCTACGAGAGCTTCCCAAATAACGTGCAGATGGCAGCCTTCTTTGTTTCGTCGGTCTCGCACAAGAGGCTCCAGCAAGTTCTGACGGATGCTTTTCACCGACTGAATACTGAGACCTTGGTTTTGGAGGACATTGGCAATCCTTCCATCCCCCAATGCAAAGTTGTGTTTGAGCTCGGAATAGCAGACGGCCAGACCTTCAGCTTTCTGGATGATAAGGAAAAAACGCACATTCTGAGGATCGTTAGTGAGAGGCCCTTCCCGACTATGGATTTCCTTTGTGCCATTCGCTACTACAGAACGCGTGAAGGGAAGATGAGATCCTTGAGGTTTGACTATTACCTGCTTCGTTTACTGTTTGGGAAGAACCTGATCGAGTTGCGGGTTTTCCATGAGAGAGGTTCAATGCATGTGACGCCCAGTGAACTTGCCGCTTTCTTGGGCGACAGAGTCAATCGGCTGTTTTCGAAGAAAGCCCTAAAGGCGGTTGAGGCTCCTTAGCGAGGGGTTTTCAAGGAGTTTCAGGACTGTGTCCAGGATTTCCTCTGAGATTTCTTTCTCAGGTCTATTGCCATCTATCTTAAGAATATCGCCGCTACCTACAAACTTCAGGTAGACATCGCGCACCTTTCGTTGCGTTTCCAGATCCTCCATGACAGACCGTTTCGCTTTGAGCCTTTTTGTGACTGTGGTGGGTTCCACATCGATGAATAGGGCGAGGTCAGGGATTATGGCATGCGTGTTCAGCCTTCTGATCCATTCTAGATCAAGCCCAGTGGCTCCCTGATAGGCCAAAGAAGAGTAGACGTAACGGTCGGAAACGACTTGTTTACCTTTCTCCAATGCTGGAAGAACCTCTCTCTCGACATGTTCAATGCGGTCAGCCGCAAACAGCATGGCCTCAACTACACTAGAGCCACGTTTCTCGCCGTGCAGAAGGTTCTTCTTGATGAAATGCCCTATCCTTCCCTTACTTGGCTCAGCAGTCCTCACGGTGCCGTAGTGTCTTCTACGAAGCTGTTCTACAAGAAGCCTTGTCTGCGTGGTTTTTCCGCAACCATCCAGACCTTCAATGCAGACGAAAAGTCCTTTCTCCTTCATCTCTTCTCAGCTCTCGCGGGCTAAGCCTTAGGCATTATAAATGTGAGGATGCATTAATAATTGCCTAACGCAAATGGAGGCACAATCATGCCCAAGAGCTATTGGGGCGAGATAAAGGACCCCGTTCATGGCTACGTGTACATTACTGAATCGGAAAAGCAAATAATCGATTCCTATCCTGTTCAGAGAATGCGTAGGCTGCGCCAGCTGGCTGGCTCGGAATACGTTTACCCCGGTGCGAACCACACTCGTTTTGAGCACTGTGTGGGTGTCATGTACCTCGCAGGCAGGGTCATGGAGAACCCTAGCATTTCGCAGTGCGTCAGCGAGGAAGAGGCGGGAATGGTTAGGATTGCTGGCCTACTGCATGACGTCGGCCACGGACCTTTTTCTCACGTTTTCGAACACCTGCTCGACAAAGAACTCCATAAGACACATGAGGATATGACACGCTGGATGGTGACAGACAGCGAGCTGAAGGACAGAATAGGTAAGATAGGACATTGTGCAGAAGATGTGGCGAAGCTGGCGGTAGGTGTCCTACGCAAACCGAAGAAGGCCTTTCTGGATCAAGTCATAAGCAGCGCTGTCGATGTGGACAAACTAGACTTTATCGTGCGAGACACGCATCACACAGGTGCAGAATACGGTTTCATTGACATTTTCCGTCTGATCCATGCCCTGGACGTGCTAGATGAAAACCTGGCAGTGGATTTGGGCGCGTTGTCTGCCCTTGAATCGCTGATAATTGCTCGTATAGAATCCTTCAAAAGCATCTATTTCCACCGCGTAGGCAGGGCAGCACAGATAATGCTTGCCTTGGCAATGGAGAAAGCAAACGAAGAACTAGGCCTCACTCGTTTCAAGACTCCTGACGAGTATCTGGCCATGGACGATTACACGGTTTGGACAGCGCTGAAGAACTGCAGGAAATCAAGCAGTATCATCAAGAATCTTGAAAGGCGGAAGATGCTCAAATGTGCCTACGAAAGGACATTCTACGAGAAAGACACGATGGTCTCAAACATCTTCGGTAGAGAGGCGCATCGAAGGCAATTGCAGGCCGACATCGCCAAGCAGGCGAAGGTTGAGACAGAGTCAGTGACAATCGACGTGCCCACTGTGCCCTCAGTGCCCTATCACCACTCGGCTCTAATGGAAGCCGCCGAAATCCCAGTCTTCTACAAAACAGAGGACAAGAAAATCCCACAACGCATAAGCGAAATCTCAAAGATCATTGAACCCCTCAGGGGTTTCATAAACATACTGCGAGTCTACACAGACGAAGCAAACCGCGAAAAAGTCAGCAATGCAGCCGCAAAAATCCTAGGCGACGTACCTTCAACCGCAAGAATATCGTACTAGAGCGGGGTAAGATGCAGGAACTAACGTTGAAAGGGCGTCGAATTGTTGAAGGGCACTGCAAAGCCACAGCACTTGTATCGTCGAAGCCTATAAGTTTCCTAGGCGGCGTTGACCCAGCCGACGGCAAAATAGTCGACAAGACCCACGACCTATGCGGCGAATGCATAAAAGACAAAGTTCTATGCTTCCCACACGGAATCGGCTCAACCGTAGGCAGCTACGTGTTATACTCACTGGCCAAACGGAACCTGGCCCCGAAGGCCATAGTCAACCAGACGGCTGACCCCGTAGTCGTGGTCGGAGCGATAATCGCTAACGTACCTATGCTTGACAAGGTAGACATCAAAAAGATACACACTGGTGATATGGTTGAAGTTGACGCCTGCAAGGGCCTCATTAGAGTAGCCAAGGCAAAGGAGGCCTAGTTGGCTTGCACCTGACGAAAGGGGAAGAACGCATCTACGACGGCGAAGAAGGATGGGCAAGGCAAACATGCATGAAGATTCTGGTTCGTTTGGGAGAGCTCTTTGATGCTGAGAGATTGATTCCAATTGATTCTGCCCATGTTTCTGGCATCTCATACAAGACACTAGGCGATGCGCCTATCGAGTTCCTAGAGACACTTGCCAATAGTGGTGGAAAAGCAAAAGTCAAAACAACCATAAACCCTCAGAGCTTCGACCCAAAATACCTCGCGAAGAAGCTCCCTGTGAACATACGCGGAAAACAGCTTAGAATCCTGAAGCAGTTTGAGAGAATGGGAGTTGCTCCCTCATCGACATGCACTCCTTATTATCTGGACAGGCCGAGGCGGGGTTCGCATCTTGCTTGGGCTGAATCCTCAGCCGTAGTCTACGCTAACTCTGTTCTTGGTGCTCACACGAACAGGGAAGGCGGGCCGAGTGCACTTGCGGCGGCCATCATTGGGAAGACGCCCAATTATGGGATACATGAAACCGAGAACAGAAGGCCAAAAGTGCTAGTAAACGTGTGGAACCCTCCACGTAATGAGGCGGAGTTCGGTGCCTTGGGCATCCACTTGGGCAAGATGCTGGGAGACAAGGTTCCACTGATTCGAGGCCTGCGATGTGCTTCTGAAGACAACCTGAAACAGCTGGGAGCGGCGCTCGCAGCCACAGGCATGACAAACGTTTTTCGCAGGGAACCCATCGACATCGAGACAAGCGGAATGGAGAAGATCAATGTTGAAAGCAACGACATAGCGCAGACCACCAAAAGCCTGTCAACCGTCTCAACGCAGAAGCCAGACCTCGTATTCATCGGCTGCCCTCACTGTTCACTGACCGAAGTCAAGCGCATCGCGCAACTGTCTGAAGGAAAGAAAACCAGATCTGGAATTGAATGTTGGGTCTGCACTTCACGCTACATCAAAGAGATGGCAGTGACTGACGTCAAGAGGATCGAGAGAAGCGGTTTCCATGTGTTGACTGATGTGTGCACGATTGTCTCTTGGACGGAAATCCTCGGCATCAAGACGATCATGACGAACTCGGCGAAAACAGCGCACTATGCGCCTACACTGAACAAGGCAGAAACGATTCTAGCTCCGGTGGACGTTTGCTTGAAGACTGCTTTTAGAGGATAAGGTTTATTCGAGTGAAGGCATAACTTGCACTGTTACCGGGTTGAGAAAGGGCTCCGGTAGTATAGCCCGGTTAAGTATTCCGGCCTTTCGAGTCGGAGACCCGGGTCCAAATCCCGGCCGGAGCACCAATTACTGCGTGGAAACTGCACCTTTGCATAAGGCTTAAAGCTGATATACAAGCTTCTGATTATCGGATAATCTTCAAAACCAAAGGCGACTGGAAAAATGACAGAAAACCTGGCGTCGGATTACAAGAAGCTGATGGAAAAAGTCAAAGACCTGATCGTTTTCAACTCTGCACAGTCTATTATTGCTTGGGACATGGAGACGATGATGCCACCGAAAGCCATCCGACTGCGAAGCGAACAACTGGCGCTGTTGAGCAGGTTTGAGCACAAGCTGAGCACTGATCCAGAGGTCGGAACGCTGTTGCAGAAGATCATGAAGCATCCTGACTATGAGAAGATGAAGTCCATCGAGAAACGCAACATCTACCTCATTAAGAAGAACTATGACGAACAGACGAAGCTTCCAGTGGAACTCGTGGCTGCGATTGCCAAGCAGCGTGCATTATCTGTTGACATTTGGAAGAAGGCTAAGGCAACGAAGAACTTCGCGATGTTCAAACCTGAACTTGAGAAGCTTGTCGAACTGCAGAA
>CAYHAK010000002.1:0-805 GCA_964354625.1 uncultured Candidatus Bathyarchaeia archaeon | reverse complement strand
CCAAGACTCCCTACGACGCACTGATTGACATCTTCGAGCCAAAGATGACGGCTAGAGAAATCACCACCATCTTCGATGAACTGCGGACCGGCTTGGTGTCAACACTAAAGAAGTGCCAAAGTGGGCCTAGACAGCCAGACGTAAGCATTCTCAAGCGCAAGGTTCCGATTGACGTGCAGCGCAAGATTGCTGTGGCGCTTGCTGAGACCGTGCAGTACGACGTGACTTCTAAGAGTGCTGGAGGCAGGATTGACGAGACGGAGCATCCGTTCACCAATGGCTACTATGATGACGTGAGGATAACGACACATTACTACGAGGACTTGTATGCTTCTTCGGTTTTCTCGGTGTTGCATGAGGCTGGCCACGCCATATACGAGCAAGGGCTGAACCCAGATTGGATGTACCAGCCAGTAGGCACAGGCTGCTCCTCAGGCATACACGAATCACAATCTCGCTCCATAGAAAACATCATCGGCCGATCCCGCGAGTTCTGGGCCTACTTCCTGCCTAAACTGAAGGAGCTTGCTGGCAAAAAGCTGGCAGATATAAGTCTGGACAAGTTTGTGTACGCAATCAACCAAGTCAAACCCTCGAAGATACGCGTCGAAGCCGACGAAGTCACCTACGGACTGCACATCATTATACGATTCAACATCGAGCGTGATCTATTCGCTGACAAGATAGCGGTTAAGGAGTTGCCTGAAATCTGGAACCAAAGCTACAAGAACTATTTGGGCGTAAAGATTGAAAACGATTCTGAAGGCGTACTGCAGGACCCGCATTGGGCCAGCGGCCTCTACGG
>CAYHAK010000001.1:89430-90187 GCA_964354625.1 uncultured Candidatus Bathyarchaeia archaeon | reverse complement strand
TGTTCCGCCGGAAACATTACAAAAGGAAAAATAGAATAGAAGAAGAGGGTTTTGCGGGAGACAGTGGAGACATCACCATTCAGCCCCGGGTGCAAACCCCACCCCCGCACTATCATTTTGAGAAACATGTTATGTTTTTCCAATAATGAACACATATGATGCTGATGCCGAACCAGACTTTGCTATTGTTTCCTTGATTCTCTCTCCCTCTTCCTTCAGGCGATTTCGGGTTTCCAGATCAGAGTAGTTCTCTATCCTTTTGAATGCATCATCAATCTCCTTAATCAAATTGTGAAATGTTGCTTGATTCTTTGGATCTTCACACTCATGTTTCCTCTTACAGAATGGGCAGTCGACGGGATGCGTAGAATCGAAGACCTCCAGCTCTCTCAGCTCCAAACTGTTCACTATGTTCATGATTCTCTGTTTGGTGAGGGTTTTGTTATGGGTGATGCCGAGCAAAGAATCGATCCGCGCTAACCATTCATGCTCAAGTTCATCTGCTTTCTGCGCCTCAGTCTGGTCTCCATCACAGTAAGCCTCTTGAAGTATGAAATTGCCACCATTCTTCAGTACGCGCTTCATCTCGGCCAACACCTTGCCTATATTTGCAAGATGATGCAGAGAATGGGACATGCAAACAGTGTCAAAAGACTCGTCTTCGAACTTCAAAGTCTCGGCGTTCATCTCAAAGAATCGCACGGGCTTTCCTTCAAACCGCTTCTTTGCAGATTCCATCTCCTTTTTTGAAGCGGCT
>CAYHAK010000001.1:40216-89420 GCA_964354625.1 uncultured Candidatus Bathyarchaeia archaeon | reverse complement strand
CACAAAAGAATCATAATCCTTCAAAGTCTTCATTAGAGTATCAATAAACCCTCCGCCGGCTGTGGCAACATCCAATATTCTACCGCCAGAAACGGATTCCAGCCTTTTCGCTATTTTGCTTGCGTTAGATGATGCCAATCCCTTTGGCAAGTCTTCCATTTCCATCTTCCCATGTTCTGAGAAGTCCCTAATAGAAATAAGCCTTGCGCGCGCAGTCAAATCTAGTGATTGATCCTTATGCTTCCAGTCTTTGTCTCCGCAATGAGTCTTCCTGTTCCAGCGCCAATACGACCTGTGTATTGATTTCGCGTATGACTAGCATCAGTCAATTCTGGAACACATCTGACGCTTCCTAAGCTTGTTGATGCTTCTACTGTCAGATCAGGCTGACCTCGTAACGATATGTCAATACTTCCAACACTCGTTCTGAACCAGCTTTCACCCTTTGACAAAACACTTGAGAATTTTATCGATCCTGCAGAACTACGAGCAGAAATAACTCCATCTACATTTTCAAAACTCACAGATCCAGCTCTGGATCTTGCTTTAACTACTCCTTTACAGTCTTGGATTTCAACTGTTCCTGCTGAAGACTCTGCTACGATAGTGCCCTTCACGCCAGCAACTGCAATGCGACCTGCTCGAGTCTCAAGATCGAGATCCGATTCCGCAGGCACCGAAACAAGAACGTTAACCCTTGGTCCAGTACTGAAGATGTACGATGACCAACCCCAGAAACCAGCTTTGACACGACAACTAACCGTTACAACATTGTTATCTTGTGAAATGTTACAGTCCAAGTCCTCAGGTACTCTCAAGTCCAAATCAACAGTTGCTTCGCCCTTAGAACCAGACTTCACATTAACTGATCCAGGTGCATTATTTGCCACGACCACCTTGGGCCTTCCAGTTACCTTCAAAACATGATGTCTTTCCATAGGCTTAGTTTCTGAAATTACTCGAGCTCCACAAGCGGGACAAAAATTCGCGTCTTCAGGAAGCTCGGCTCTACATTGTCGGCAATATGACATGTTTCCCGCCTTATCATGCCGATTCGTATATGTCGTATTTAAACTGATAGTTATTAGCGCGCGCGAATGGAAAAACTAGTACTTAAGGAAACAAAACAGCAGAGAGTACCTTCACTGAACCCACAGCGCCCGCCTGACAACGCAGGTTTAATGCATTAAAGAAAACGTTGCAGAGTGGGCGCGCGCTAAGACTCGTGCAAACGTCAACGCTAAATATGCTCTCTGGCTTACTTGGTAAGAGCTGCAGTCGAGGGATCACTATAATATTGATTAGAGAGGCCGTTGAAGGCGATAATCACGCTCTTATTGAGCTTCAAAAGAAATGTCCGATGGGCACTAGCTTCGTTCTAGGAGTTGACAGCTCGCCTGACTATTTTGCTCGCTCTAGACCATTCAAAGACTGGCATGTTTTTGTGGCGACTGAGAATGACGCCATAATTGGCTCTTGCGCGTTTGCAGTCAACGAAACATGCGTTGAAGGCAAACAGGTTAGAACTGCCTATGAATATGGTTTAATGGTTGACCCTCTCCACAGACGAAAAGGAATCGCTGAAAAGCTGCAAAGACATATCGAACAAATTGCAGTAGGTAACGACGTCGACCTTTTGCGCCTAGACATAATCGAAGACAACCTTCCTTCAGCAAACCTAGCTTCCAAAATGGGATTCGAGAAAGTAAAAGACGGCACTACATTTTCTTTGATGCCTTACAAGAGACATAAGACTGTTAGGGCAGAAGCAATAAGGGTGATGAATGAGACCGATGTTGAAGCTGTGACGGACCTAATTGACGAGACATATAGCAATTACAACTTCTTTGCTCCCTCAAAACCGAAGGATTTTCTGGAGTCTCTCAGGAGGATACCACACTTTGACTTTCACAACATCCTTGTCCTCGAGGACAATGGCAAGATCGAAGCTGTTCTAGGGTATTGGGAATACGACAAAGTGAGGAAGTATATCGTAGAGAAACTGGATTGGAAGCTGAAGGCACAGACGTATCTGATAAGACTGGCGGGCATATTTGCCAAAGTGCCCCATATTCCCAAACTGGGCGAACCACTCCTGAGCTACAATTTGACGATCATGGCGTACAGGAACCCCGAGAACATGACGGAGTTGATCAAAAACATTCTCAATATTGCTCTGGAAAACAAAATCAACTTCATTCACTCAACAGTAGACCCGAAGAGCTCCATAGCTGCAGTTCTTTCTAAATTTGCACACACAAAAGGGAAACTGCACTTCTTCGTCAAATCGCTCAAGCAAGAAAGACTTGCCAATCTCAGAGAGAAGAATATCTATATTGATGCCTTTGAAATGTGAACAAGCGCGCGCTCTATAATGCACCGATCAAACAGAAGAAAAAAAGGGGAGTTGCGGGTGACATCTCCGCTTGGGGTGGGGTTCAAATCCCCCCCAGTCCACTTCAACATCATTTTCACTGATTCCCGGTCCTCTTAAAGATCTTTTTGTAATGGTCGTCATTTTCGTTTTCTGAAGATTTTGTTTCCATTGTAGTCGCAGACGTATTCGAAACCTGTTTCGATGAGTTGGCAGACTTCAGGAGAATTTTGACACGCAAATCACTTGCGGCGCGCGCGTACGTTTGATTTTGCGAGTCATCTTTCCGCGTGTTTTTTAAGGCGCAGATCGTTGTTGGTTTGGGATTCGCGATGCCCTCAACAGCAAAAATACGGGTTCTCAAAGTCAACGTGCAGGAACAGAGCATCCGACGCGAAGAGGACATGGCAGCGGTTGAAACTTCAATCACCATAATCGTCAACGGTAAGCATAAGATCATGTTGTTCTGTCTGCCGAGACAGTTGAAACAGCTAGCCGTCGGATGGCTCATGAGCGAGGCTATCATCAGATCGCCTCAGGAGATAACAGGCATTGAAGTGAGACGAAATTGTGTTAGAGTCGAGTGCGATCGAAAAGCAGAGAATCGGCTTAGACTTGCGGCGATTAGGGAACCGATCGATTCTGCGTGTGGCTCAATAAGAGCGAATTTTGTTTTTTTGAAGGATCGACGCAACAGACCTTTTTGCAGATCGCGATATAGGATTCGCGTTGAGGATTTGTTTCGGTTTGTTAGGGTTCTTAACCTGAATGCGAAGGTGTTCAAACAGACCGGCGGCACGCATTCGGCCGCGATTTCTGAAGGGGGCAAGTTGGTTGCGTTTGCTGAGGACATCGGAAGACACAATGCCGTGGACAAGGTCATTGGAGCTGCTGCGCTGAAACAATCAGACTTTTCACGATGCGTGATTGTGAGTAGTGGCAGGCAACCTGCGAACATGGTTCTGAAGGCTGCAAGAGTGGGGGTACCAATAATAGCTTCAATTGCGAGTCCGATATCTTCTGGCGTGATTGCCGCTAGGAAGACTGGAGTGACGCTTGCCTGTTTCGTTAGAGAACCCAGAATGAACGTTTACAGTCATCCGGAGAGAATCGAGGTTTCTGAGGCTCGCTGTTCCAAATAGGATGCTGTGAACGATGAAAGGTCGAGCTATGAATGTGAAAGCCATTGGGCTTCTGTCAGGTGGATTAGATAGTGCGCTGGCCGTGAAGCTTGTGCAGAATCAGGGCATAAGCGTTGAGGCCGTGAATTTCGTTTCACCGTTCTGTCTATGTAAGAAGGGAGGGTGCGGAGCAGTCGAAGCCGCCAAGAGCCTCGGTGTGCCCCTGAAGATGATCAGCGTGGGCGACGAGTATCTGAGAATGGTTAGGGCACCGCGGTTTGGTTATGGAAAGAACATGAATCCATGCATTGATTGTAGAATCTTCATGCTGACGAAGGCTAAGGAATATGCGGAGAAGACGAGTGCATCCTTCATTTTTACTGGTGAAGTTGTTGGGCAGCGTCCGATGTCTCAGCACGTCAGGACGTTGGGTCTGATAGAGGAGGAGGCTGGTTTGAAGGGGAAGATCGTTAGACCGCTTTCCGCAAAGCTTCTGCCGATAACGGAGGCTGAAAGGAAGGGGTTGTTGAAGAGAGAAGCATTTCTGGGCATTGCTGGTAGGTCTAGGAAGAACCAGTTTAAACTGGCCGACGAACTGAATGTGACTGCCTATTCGTGCCCAAGCGGAGGGTGCCTATTGACGGACAGAGAGTTTGCATGTAGACTGAGGGATTTGTTCCTTCATAAAGAGAAGGTGTCGGTTAGAGATGTTCAGCTACTTAAGGTCGGGCGTCATTTCAGATCGGGCAAGAACAAGATCGTGGTTGGCAGGAACGAGGTTGAGAACAAGCTTCTGGTCCGGATGAAGACGAAGAGCGATTTTTTCTTTGAGGCTCAAGATTGCGGAAGTCCTGTTACTTTGTTGCAGGGACCAAAGACGGAGGCGGCGGTTAGGAAGACAGCTGGGTTGACTGCTTACTACTGTGACAGGAAAGACGGTGTCGTGCCAGTGCGGTTTGGCAGGAAAGAGTTCGACAGGATTATGGAGATCACGCGTCCGAGCGACAAGGATGTGCAAAGGCTTAGATTAGCCCAGTAGGTTGCGGCTTCATGTGTTCTAAGTGTGACATGTTTCATGGACTAGGCTGTCTTCTCCAGTATTGATTCTCCGGAGTTCTTGAATTCTTCTTTTCCTCTAGCGAACTCTAAGCGCGCGCGGTGGTTGATTCAAATCTGGTTCATCTGTAACTATATGCAAGCGCATCTAGCCAGTTGACTAACGCGCGCGCTAAAGTTTCATCCAACCAAACCAACCCAACCCTGTCGACGACTGAGAGATAGAAGGCTGGAACAGGGGATTTTCCGGCATTTCAATAGCGCGCTGTAGGAGGAATACTGTATCAAGCTGTCAGTCCAACTATTCTCATCCTATTGCCAGTTGCAGCAAGTCTATTCCTGAGGTTTCCAACGCTTTTGAAGACCCGCGAAACCCTAGAACGATCCTAAGCAATCCCGTGCGCTCATGGCAGGAAAAGCTATTAAACTAAGAAAGCGCGCGCTACCCTTCATAGCTCTTTTAGTGCCGCGGCCGCGATTTCTCTAGGTATGTCGCCAGTTCTTGCTTGTCTTTTGAGTAGCTCGATCATATTCGGACTGATTTCAAGGACTTTCCTGTAGTAGTATGCTGCTTTGTCTGCTATTTTCATTTCGGAGAATGCTTCTGCGACTGCCGTCCACGCGTCGACATAGGCGCGGTCTTCTTTGTCTTCCAGAAATCGCTCCAGATTAGCGCGTGCGCTGTTGCTACCATAAACAATGCGACAATTAGAAATTGTGAGAACTCGGATTGCTGCAACTGCAATTCTCGTGCCGTAAGCTTCTGACAAAGGTATTCGCGCGCGCTACAGCGAGAAAGAGACATGATCAATGCAAGCAGCTAGACCGAACTGCCAAAACAGAGAAAAAAGGGGAAAATGCGGGAGAGCTCTCCACTCTTTCTATTTTCCCACTGCAAACCTTAAAATGGACTGCAAAACGAATACCTGACACAGCGCAGGCAAGAAGGCTAGACGATGAAGATATGTGATGCGCACGTGCACTTGGGTCCCTCAGGCCCATGGCAGCCTTACATGGACCCCAGCATAACCACAGCCCAACTCATGAAGCTCCTCGACAAATACGACGTTGAGCGAGCCCTCGTGTTCCCCAACCCCAACGTAGGCGATAAATACCCCCAAATGAACAACTACATCGCCGAAAGCGTCAAGAAACACCCCGACCGCCTCGTGGGCTTCGGACGCACCGACCCAAGAAGAAACGACGCCTTGAAAGAGCTTGCGAGAATGAAGAACAAGCTTGGGTTGACAGGACTCAAATTGCATCCGTTCGTGGAATGCTTCAGGCCAGACCACCCATTCTTCGACAAGCTCTTCAAAAAAGCCAATGAGCTAGGCCTGCCAATACTGTTCCACACGGGCGACGGCTTCTCCTCACCAGGCCTAATCACGAAAATCGCAAAGAAATACCCAAAGCAACCCATAATCCTAGGCCACCTAAGAGAAGGATGCATCAGCGCCCTCAAAGAATGCGAAAACGTCTACGTCGAAACCTCAGGCACGCTGCCAGACTTCATCGAACAGTCAGCAGAAATTGACGAGAACCGAATACTCTTCGGCTCAGACATCCCATACTACCGCTACCCAACACAGATCGCCATAGTCGAAGCCGCACAAATCTCACAAAGAGCCAAAAGAAAAGTCTTCTATGAGAACTTCCAAGGATTGTTCAACCAAAAATAGAATAAGCAACGTGCACGCTATTAATTCCCAAACTCTACAAGGTCTCTATTATGCCTCAGCTGGCTTCGCCTGCCATTCAAATTGCTCTCATAGCCATATCTACGTCACTCGTCTGTGCCGTGACTATGGCCTTCTCCATATATGTCCCGCAGACCAGAGGGTTCTTCAACGTTGGTGAAACCATGGTGTTCACAACTGCTCTGCTTTTCGGTCCGCTGACCGGTGCATTCGCTGGCGGCGTAGGCTCTGGCCTTGCAGACGTCCTCTTGGGCTTTCCCCACTATGCCCCTGCCACGCTCTTGATAAAAGCAAGTGAAGGCGGAATAGTTGGCCTTCTGGGCCGCGTCAAGCCGAAGTCCGGCTCCAAACTCCTGTGGCGAACATTCACATTCGGCGTTGGCCTGCTGGTAGGTGTGCTGCTAGGTCTTATTGGTTCGGTCTACTACGCCGGCGAGGTGGAGCTCCGTCTCGGCATCCCACCGCCTGGCGCTCCCAACGTGGTCTTTTCAGTTTCGCCGATGATCTGGTTCGTGGTGGGAGCCGTCGTCGTGGCGCTGGTAGCTCTTGCAGGCTTTGTTTTCGAGCCAGAATTCGGCTGGCTCGTCTTCACCATGCTCATAGGCGGCATGGTGATGGTTAGCGGATACTACCTCTACCAGAAGTTCCTCCTGTTCCCCCTCTTTGGCATAGGCGAAGTGATAGCTGAAGCGGAAATCCCCTTCAACGTAGGACAGATGATAGTCGGACTAATCATTGCCTTGCCAATCGTGAAGATCGTTGTGCGCAGCCTCCCACAGCTTAAAAGCTGAAACCACAACTATGCTTCAAGCGTGGTCCACGATGAGGTTGCCTCTAGGCAAGATTTCTAAAGACCTCCTAGAGACCGTTGTGTTCAAAAACTTAGGAGCCAGGCGAAAGGAAGTCGCCTTGGGCCCGATGGCAGGATTTGATGCCGCCGTGATAGATGCAGACAGCAAATCCGTAGTCGTTTCTACTGACCCAATCACAGGAGCATTGGAACGCATAGGCTGGCTCGCGGTAAACATAAACGCGAACGATATCGCTACGTTCGGGGTGGAACCTGCCTTCTTCCTTTCATGCATAATGCTGCCTGAAAATGCTCAAAGCACGATGGTTGGGACCATAAGCGTGCAGATGAGCGACGCCGCCAAAGCATTGGGAATCGCAATCGTAGGCGGACACTGCGAAGCCACCCCAGGCCTTGCCAACGCGGTAGTTGTAGGCTGCGCAATAGGCATAACGGATAAGGGAAAATACGTAACCGCAGGAGGAGCGAAGCCTGGGGACAAGCTTATCCTGACCAAGAGCGCAGGCATAGAAGGCACAGCGATACTGGCCTCTGACAGAAAGCGGCAGTTGAAAGGCGTACTGGGCGCGAAGACGTTGAAGAGCGCCGCGGAGTTCCACAACGAGATAAGCATTGTCAAAGACGCAATGACCGCCTTCAAAACAGGCGGCGTTAATGCCATGCACGATCCAACCGAAGGAGGCGTTGCCGGAGGCATCCACGAAATGGCCGATGCTGCAAAGCTCGGCGTAAGAATCTGTGAAAAGAAAATCCCAGTCCGACCCGAGACCGACCAGATCTGCCGACACTTCGAGATCGAACCGCTGCAACTAATAAGCTCGGGCGCTCTCCTAATCTCCGCCAAACCGGAATGCGCCGATCAAATCGTGCGAGCCTTGAGGCGAGAATCCATCCAAGCCTCCGCAATCGGCGAGTTCACAAAGGATTCAGATGAACGCATGTTGACCGGAAACAACGGTGAACAGCGCGTCCTTCCAAGACAATCATCTGATGATCTGTGGCGTGCCCTTTCCAGAAAATGAGTTCTCAACATTCTTGTTCAGAAGCTGCAGGAACCAGTAGATAATGAAGAACGGATAGTAGAAAGCATACTTGAAAGTGTGCGAGTAGATCAAACCGCATTTCAGCTCAAGAGCTGCCAGCGAAAGGCTCTCCTTCAGGTTCCAGTCCTCACGCGGCCTGAGATGCAAGCAATAAACCTCGTCCCCTATCAGAACCTTGTAGCCCTTCTTCTTGATCCAGTTCACTATGAAAAGATCTTCATAAGCATGCAGCTGCTCTGGAATCCTTATGTCCTTCACCAGTTCTGTCTTGATGAGCGTGTCATGCATTCCGCCTCTAAGCTTGAAGCATTCCTTCGCCACGAAACCAAGCGATTTCAAGAAAAGCTTGCTTCTCACGTTGGGAATAACGTCAATGTTCAGTCCCCAGATTGCTCCAACGCCTTCGTTGACTTGCTTTTCAGCCTTCATAAGCCAATCCCTAGAAAGTATGACGTCACTGTCTGCAAAAAGAAACCATTCCGTCTCCACTTCTTGGATACCTACTTCCCTTGCCTTGGCCCTAGAGCCGTTTTCAGTCACGACTTTAATGTTGCCATACTTGCCATTGAATTCATGCATTATCCTCAACGTGTCGTCCGCCGAGGACGCATCAACGACTATCAGGCGCTTGACTTGGACGTTCCCGTAGATTGAGGCAAGGCATTCGCGGAGTAGATGGCCGCTGTTCTTCGTAAGCATCACAACGTCTATCGGATTCACAGTTTTGCCTCCGCCATTTTCTTTATCATTACGCGAGTGTCCAAGCCAAGGTAAGGTATCTTGAATGACTTGAAGAATAGCAGCTTATTCGAAACCCTCAAGGTTGAGTCAAGGAAGGACTCAACTTGCACTTCGCTATTTTGCACTATCTTGCTTAGGTCTCTCTTCCATTCCTGCGGAGTTCTGCCACTGACGTGTGTCCCGTCAAAGTCTCTGACTATCTTTTTGACTGGTTTCTCCACAGCCCTGTTCGGAGTGGTGCATATCATAACCTGCCTGCTAGAGCCAAGCATGTTCCTTATCGCCCTCAACGGATTCGACAGGTGCTCTAAGACCTCAAAGCAAGTAACTACATCAAAGGCATCCTCGTCAAACGGAAACCCATCCTGTGCATCGCAGACTGCGAAATCAACATCAGGATTTGCCTTCTTTGCTTGGCTAACGCTGTACTCCGATATGTCAACCCCGCAGGAATCGTATCCAAGCATCTTCAGAACGGCAACACCATAGCCGTAGGCGCAGCCGACATCCAGCGCCGTTTTGCCGTGTCCATCTAAGAGATTGATGTGGGAGGTCTTTGATCCCCATCTAAGGACCTCTGCCACGTGTTTCATAATGAGCTGTCCTCTTTGTGAGTAGTTGGCCTTCTCGAAGTATTCCTTCTCGTAACGCAAGTATCTCCTTCCATCGACAGGTTGGCGTTACCCATGCTTTTATATTTCTCTGTTTATTAAGCTACCAATCCGTGCATTGTGCGTGGTGCGTAAGGCTTGGCTATGACTCTGGAGAAGGCCACCAGCATCGTTCTTCGTTCTCTCAAGCCCAACAGGCCCTACCACGTTCAATGGCTGATCACTAGAAGATGCAACTACCGCTGCCGGGGATGCAACGTCTGGCGAGAACAGGACGCACGAGAACTGCCAACCGAAGAAATAAAGATGGGCCTTGACGTTCTTCGGGAACTGGGAGTCATTGAAGTCGTCCTGTCAGGCGGCAACCCTCTTCTCAGAGAAGACATTGGCGAAATCATAGAATACGCCTCACGTTTCTTCATAACAACAGTCTACGACAACGGCAGCATGGCCATTAAGAGAGTTGAAGAACTGCGCAAGGCTGATTTCGTTGCGATCTCCTTGGACAGCCTAGATCCAGACAGAAACGATTACGTTAGAGGCGTCAAGGGTGCATGGCGTAGCACAATGGAAGCTGTGAAGAAGCTTCGTGAGGAAGGCATTTCGGTCAGTGTGTCGCCTACGATTTCACAGTTTAACCTGCATGAGATCATAGACTTCACGAACTACTTCCTCAACCGAGGCGTTCCGATCTGGTATTGCCTGTACTCTTATGACGTATGCGACCAGCCCCAACTCTTCAAGATAGGTAAGAAGAGCGATGAATTCGCAATAACCGACAAACAAGCAATGGCTGACCTCTGCGATTCCCTCAAGGAAATGAAGAGGAAAAACAGCAACGTCCTCATGACAGACCAAATGCTCGAGGCCATCAAGAACCTGTATCTGACAGGCAATAGAACGTGGAAATGCCGTGCTCTCCGAAACTTCTTCGTCATCGATCATCTTGGCAGAGTGGCAGGATGCCACGTTCATGACCCGACAGTCACAGTCTTCAATCTGCCCAAAGTCTGGAACAGCCGAGAACTCGACAGCCTCCGCAAGACTTACAGTCAATGCCGCCAATGTACATACATGTGCTACATCTTCTATTCACTACACGGAAGCGTTGCTGGCAACTTCCAAATTGCACAAGAACAATGGAAAAATGCAAAGCTGCTTCTGAGGAAAAACCGTGTTACCCCTCCAAGTTCGGCAAAACAGAAATTATTTCCGAAACCTTCTTGACGATGTTCCGGTCAACCTTGAACTCAACCTCCATCGAGCCAATCCTTTCGACATGCTGACCTATCACAACTTCCTCCATTATCCTTCGAGGCCCTGCATCTCTCGGCTTCTTCAGCTCCAGCAGAGCAGGCAAAAACATGATCAGGACGAAGGTTGAGACTCAAAAAAAACACCATGACAATCGCAATCAGACTCTGACCAAGACCCATTTCGATCTTTTCAGTATTCTTTCTTGATTCATACTAAAGCATTTTGAGAATGTCATGAAATGATGCGCCTGAAATACAACACCTACGTCTTGGGCACAGCTTCCAAATCGCTAACCTGCGCGAGTTCCCGCCACAAGAGCGACAAAGCTTGAGAAACTTCGGCTGTTTTCGCGTTTCTGCCCTCAAGCTCTGTCAATTGCATTCTAGAAGCCTTCTTCCGTTCAGTTGATTTAAAAGCTTTTCCCCAGACATACGACATAGGAGAACCTCACTCAGCGACCCGAAGCCCCAGTCTTCTTTACGGTCATAACGTGATCAGTAGTTCCGACCTCAAGCATGTCGCCTTCTTCCCATTCGAGAACCCGCAAGACATCCTTCGGGACGGTTAGGCGCAGACTGTTGCCGATTCGCGTCAGCTTGACCAGGATCGTTATTGGCATCCAAGAGCCTCGGCTATCTCAGGTATATACAGTGTAATACTTAAGTATTGGGATAATCTCAGTATACACTGAGATAATACAGCGCGCGCCAGTTTGACTCTCAACTCGCCCATGCAATTTCGTTCTTTACACTAAAGAAGCATAATACACACGTGACCCACAGTTCTCAGCGCGCGTCAGAGGTCCTAGACTTGGAGCTTTTCCATGTTTTTGGGTTCTATGGAGGGTTTTATGGTGGCGTGGTGTGGCGCACACGCCACAAATATGTCTCGCCACTGTGGCGAACACGGGGGTCTGTGGCGACTGTGGCGAACGGAAAATGTGTGAGCGAGTGGACAGACAAAAGACACAGAGATGGACAAGAAAGAGGGTGTCTGTACGTGGAATGCGTAGACGGTAGATTGCCTCTGAGGCTCGACGAAAGGCGGCGGTGGCCTAACCGAAGCCTGCTGTGCCTGTTGAAGAGCGACTGCCACAACCCGCTCGACTTCGGCATACGCAGCCGCTACGGCCTCTGCATGTATCCTATTGGCGATCACAAATTCAATGACGGGGCTATCGCTCCACCCATCGCTACTACTGCAATCCGCCTTGCTCCTTTTGACCAATCAATATTTTTCACCTACAACACTATGTGATTGACCTTGCATCTGTCTTTACTATGTTCAGGCAGCCAAGCGCGCGTACGCAGGTTTGAAACCCATAAATGCCTTCTGCATCTTAACAAGCGTACACAGACAAACAGCGTCCGCGAATGTGAGGGTTATGTCTGGCAATTGCGTTGGCAAGACGTGCATTGTGTGCAGAAAGCTCATTAGGGGAGCCAGCTTTCGTTGTCCCAGATGTGAAGCTTGCATATGCTTCTATTGTGTCGGTGAAGTGATGAGGGAAGCCAACGTAACCGCCCCCAGATGCCCCAAATGCGGAACCAAACTCAAGTAGACTAACACGCGTACATGTTTGCTGTGAATAGAACAGTATTAGCGTGAGCTAAGCTTCCTCGACAGGAGCATTTGGAACTATGATCACGGCGCGTGCTGAGCTACATCGCAAGGCCTGAATCACCGTGTCCCTTGTAGCTGTTGACGTGCGCCCTGCCGCGGAACAGCCTTCATGACGACGCTATCCATCACCATGCATAGTACCGCGAATACTTCCTCAGCGTCCAGAGTATCAGTGTCTAGAATCAACCTGAAGGGTGCGAAATCATCCCCTAGACTGAATCCGTAGAGTTCTTTGTAGATGCACTTCGTTTTTCTCTCTTTCTCTCTCAACGCCCTCAGCGCCGCATTGAAGCTCATGCTATCTCTTCCGGCTATTCTTTCTGCTCTCTTCTCCAAGGAAGCCTCTAACCATATTTTGAAGCCTTCTTCGAGGAGCCACGGCATTGTCCAACTATCTAAAATCACATTTCCTTCTCGGGCCAGGTTCAGAAGCTTCTGGTCGACTGCCTTGTCAAACCTTGCGTTGTTGATTCTTTTTTCGAGAAAGTACAGTCCTTCTTCGCTTTCCCACCATCCACGCTCGATGGCTTTGTAGCCTTCATTGATGGCCAGTGCCTTCAGTGCGTCTCCGCCAGAATAGCATTTGAGCCCGTATTTCGCAGCCAGCTTTCGGGCCAGGGTGCTTTTTCCGCTTCCCGCCATTCCGCTTATGCAAACGATCAAGCGTTCTGTGGTTTTTCCTTTGCCCATTGTGGTTTCCTTGAATTCGCTTTATTGGGCCTTTCTTGCGGCCTGTCTCAGACCGATCTTGAGGCAGCTGTGGCATAGTTGCCCGCCAAAGGGACGCCAAACCCTTCTCTCACTTCTGTTGAGCTTGCTTGCTTTCAGCGGCGACAGACGAGTGGCGCCGCCCAGTGGTTGCCCGCAAAGGCAGCAGTGTCTCGGAGCGGTCATTTTCTCCTTGTATTGGGTTCTTCCACCGCCACTAGGTGGGGTCTTGTTGGCGTGTTTTCTGCTTCTTGTACGCTCATGTGGTCTTGGCATTTTTGTCATTCCACCTCCACGAGCCCGAAAATGTGGGTGAATGCTGTGCCGAAGAAAAGAGAGCAGAGCAGATACCACCATATCAAGGAGACATTAAAGAATGGTATGGACAAGCGGGCGCCGAACCCTGGAAGATAGGCCACATCAATCGCTACGCCGCCATTGGCATAGAATCCCCCTAGGACCTGCCAGATGATCAACAATGGAACGAAGAATATTAGCGTCACTTTCATTGACTGCCACATCATCTTGGATTGAAGCTGCATGATCTGTTTCTGTTTCTTCAAGAGTTTGTCCACAGTTTTCTTGTCTCCTGCTTTCTGAGCCTTACGGAGTTCCGAATTCCACTCGCTCACTTCTTTTCTCACGGCCTTTGCCCGCTCGGGTTTCGACAAGAGCCTGTTGACAAGAGAGGTCATCATTGATATCGCAGCTGCTAGGGCGAATATGAAAATAGTGGAGTATGGGATGCTCTGCAGGATCTCAAACATGCTCATGTGTCCTCAGACGTTCTATTCGGTCTTTTCTTGTTCTTCCTTCGACATTAATAACCATTTTCACTTGTGTCTGTTGAAATGCCGCCATTGGCAGGCCATTCGGTGCTGGGTTATCCTCCGAGTATCTTTCTGAAGGCTGGGTATATCTCGGTGGCCCTTTCCTGCATCAATACCTCATAGTACTGGTAGATGATTCCCACGGAAAGCAGGATGCCCATCCCAGACCCGAAGACGCCGAAGAAGTCTGAAACGCCTGCTACCAGCCCTACGACGACTCCGCCGAGAACGGTCACTGCGGGGATATAGCGGTTGAGGATCGACTCTATGGCCTTGCCTGATCGCCTATATCCTGGAACCTGCATCCCTGAGTCGACAAGCTGCTTGGCCACGGTTGACGCTCCGAGTCCGCCGACTTCAAGCCAAGTCAGTGAAAAGACTACGCAGAAGGCTACGAGTATTCCAAGATAGCCTATTGACTTGAGCGGGGCTGCCGCGGCGTCTATGAAGTTGCGAGGCGCAGTGACATAGTATACTAGGCCGCCTACAGCCTCAACGCGCGCACTGGTTCCAGTTCCAGTGGTCACGTATTGCCCCAGAAGGTCTAGCCAGAAATTGCGTCCAGGTTGAGGTTGCCCTTGCGTGCTCCACAAGAGTTGTGAAAAGAAATACACGTTTGCGAAGAGGGCGGACGCGAATATCACTGGAAGGTTAGATACGTACAGGAGCTTGATTGGGTATCGGCTGCGGAATCCTTTGTAGCCCGCGTAGGACAATGGCAGTTCCACTCTAACGCCTTCTGCGTAAATTATGACCAAGAAGGCAACCATGGTAGCCACCAAGCCCAGCAACGACGGGTTTTGAGGACTGAAAGCCAATGCGCCTTCCACAGGATTGCTCCTCAGCCAGAGCAGTGAAATAGGCTGCCCCCCAAGCAGCACTTGGCCTATTGCGAAGAATAGACCATAGCTTCTAGTCTCTCCGATTGCAGGCGCGGGCGAGAAGCTCTGCCAGAAAATACCCTGAGCAACGCCTGCCATAATGAACAAGCTTATTCCGCTGCCGAAGCCCCATCCCTTCTGGACAAGCTCATCCAGCAGCAGCACAATCATGCCTGCCGCTATCAACTGCAGAAAGACGATTATCGCCACTGTTGGTTGCAGGCTGCCATACATTCCGCCGATTATGTAGGCTGATGCTTGGACTCCCGTGAGGACTATCGAGAAGACCTTGCTGGCAGTCGTGAACAAGCCTCTGTCTTCAGGGTTGCCCATGTCGCATTGAATCATGGCTGAGCCAGCCAGCAACTGCAGTATCAATCCTGCCGTGACTATTGGGCCTATGCCCAGTTCCATCAGGCTGCCGCGGCTGGAGGCAAAGATTATCCTGAGGGCAGCCAGCTCGCCCAACGCCGTTTTTGTTACACCATAGAGCGGAACTTCGGACATCACTAAGAAGATGATCAACACGAGCGCCGTCCAGAACAGCTTCTCGTTGAAGCGAACCCTTCGTTCTGGAGATTTGATTTCAGGTATGCCTCTTGCGAGAGGCTTGAACAGTCTCAGAAACCTGCCGGCCATTGGTCAGCATTTACTCTCCTTGTTCGTGAGTTTCTATCAAAACCTGCCCGCCTGCTTCTTTGATCTTCACAGCAGCTGACTTTGAGCAGGATGTCACTCTCACATTCAGAGGCTTTGTGACTTTTCCCGTGCCTAGAAGCTTGGTGAAGCCGAGGCTTTCCAGATCAACGAGAAGCCTGCCCTTTTCCTTTTCGGCTGTGATCTTCTCTGCCATCTGGTCGAGCTTGCCTACGTTTATTACGTTCACTCTTAACCTTAGGCTCTTGGGTGACCTGAATCCGGTCTTGCCAAAATAGTCAGGGTCGTATCTTTGAACCCATGACCATTTGTGTTTGTGCCGTCCGCATTTTCGGAATCCCTTGGAGCCTTGATCTCTGTGCTGTCCTACTCTACCGTAACCTTGAGTTCTCGAGCCGCGCGTCTTTCTAATCTTCCTAAGCTTGCTTGGCATTTCTCTAACCTGCCATATTATGTATGGCTTTCTTCTCGTCAGCCTTTTTCAGCCGTATCTCAAGCACACCGTTCTTATATGCTGTTCGTATAGTGGCTGGAATCACTCGTCTTGGAAGATTTAAACTTTTATAGTATTTGCGGTCTGAAGTGTGGGCAGAAAGCGTCAGTCTTTGGTTCTTGACGTTGGTTCTTATGTTTTCCTTGTCGAAACCTGCAAACTCAGCCACCACTATGACTTCATCATCATCCTCAAGAATGTCAATCAAAGGTTTAGGCTCCCCTTTTGCTTTCGGTTTGTAGGCTTTCAGAGGAATCTTCTTTTCGACACACGTTCTTCTCTTCGTCCATGAGGTCTTGAACCGGAATACTTCGGTGTCCTCTTTTTCCTTAGGTTTGCTGAAAGCTCTTAGGAAGCTGAACCTTCTCGAATCCTTCTTTTTTCTTCGCCACTTGGCACTCAACTGCGCCCTCTCCCCAGCATGTGATGGCTCAGAAATAGATAAAGTAGCTATAAAACGTATCGCAATAGGAAATGTCAAAAATGAGGGCTCAAAGCATTCGCTTTATGAGCTCGTTGATCTTGTCGTCACGGTATCCAAGCTCGCCCCCTACTTTGAAGCTTTTCTTGATTTTTCCCTTGAACCCCTTGGTGGGTGGGTGCAATCTGAAAACTGGTTGGATATTCAGCAGCTTCCAATACTTGACTTTGCAGTTCAGAATGGCTTCCGCAAGCTCGTCTATCGACCTGTAACCTGCTTTCTCCAGGTACTCGTCCGTCAGTTTCTTGTTGCCTGCGATCCTTCCTCTTTCTTTCAGGAGCATAAGCACCGTTTCTTTTGAGGCTTCGCCCCACGTCGTGAAGTTCTGTGCCGCTCTCAGCATTCCCGCAGATGACGGGCCATCGTCAACCAATACTGCGTAGTTGTTTCTGGTCAGGTGTAGCATTTCCAGTGTTTTTCTGGCCTCCATTGACCCCCTGACCGTTCCGCGGACTCTGACCACCGCAATGCACTTGAGCTGCTTCGTTTCTTCGGCCAACTATTTCACCCAATCCGTTGGAGTTATGAGTTTGTAGGTTTCTTTGAGCGCGTCGAAGACGGCGTATGCGAATGAAGGCACGGTTCTTGTGGAGCCGAAGCTTCTGGTCCAGCAGTCCTTTATGCCTGCAAGGCCGAGTATTACTTTGGAGACTTCACTGGCCACAAGACCTAAGCCTCTGGGTCCGGGGACCACGATTATCTTTGCGCCTCCACACTTTCCATCGATCTCAAAGGGCACTGAGTGAGGCTTTCCACAGCCGCATTCCCAGCTACCGCACCCGCGTCTGACTGGCACGATGTTCAAACGGGCGTTGGCAGCAGCCTTCTCAATGGCGTTTCGCACTTGGCTTGCCTTTCCGGAACCCAAGCCTATGTAGCCGTCTCTGTTTCCAACTGCCACTATGGCCTTGAATCTGGATTTCTCGCCGGCGTCTGTTTGCTTTTGAACCAGGTTTACGTTTATCACTTCTTCCTGCAGGTCCGGGATCAAAGTGTCAAGGATCTGAGGTTCGCGAACCTGCAGACCGCCTATGAAGACTTCTTCGATAGATGTAATCTTGCCTTCTTGGATCATTTTTCCAAGACGTGTTCTGGGAACCCACTGTTCCAGGCTTTCTGACCTGTCTCTTCTGTCGTCCCTTCTTCTCCTGTCTCTACGGCTCACTTCTTTTTGCCTCCGCTCTTGAATGCGGCAACTATGCTTGCCTTGACTTCTGCGAAATGACTTGTGATCTCTTCTGGGGGAAGCTTATGCTCCAAATACTGTGAGAACTTCCGCTGGTACGCCTCAGGGTCAGAGGCTAGACTTGCCGCGTATTTCGCTACGTGTTCGCCCTCTACGCTCTTCTCGCTTGGTAACTTCTCTTCCCCATGGGGCATTTCCACACCCGCGTCAAGCACGCCCTTGAGCACGGCGAAGACTCTTGAACCCACCGTGGGAGACTTCAGCCCTATGTCCAGAATCGCCTCTTCTACACCTTCGGCCTTTGCTTTTTGGCCACAGAGGAAACCTGTCAAGTAGGCTGCCGAGAGATTTCCGCGAGGAGCCTTCCACCCGTATTTTCCCGTAAGCTCCCTGCTGTGGGCCGACACCAGAACCTCGTCTCCATGAGGCTTGGCCACGAGAACTTGAGCTGTTATGTTGCTTATCGACGTTCGAACAGCCAGCCGAGGCTTCCCAGAGACTATGAGGGACCTTCTCGCCCTGTAATCCGTTTTTCCTTCTCTTCGACGCCTAAACTGGGCGCAATAGCGTGCATTCTTGGCCACTAACGCTTCCTCCAAAGCTCATGCGACTTCAAATAACGATCCAATCCAGCGACGGATTCAAACCTGCCGCTGCTCGCCATCTTGTACGATTTCCGATAAGAGTTTTCGTTGATGATCTTGTCTGCTTTAAGTTTGCGAAGTCTTTTTCTCAAGGCCCGAATCTTGCTCGTCCACGCCTCTTTCCCGGAGATTCGGGCACGAGGAGACCCGGTTCTGCTGCCAGGGCCGCTTCTTCGCCCTTTCTTCCTCTTCTCATGCAAAATCCGTGCTCTCGCGCGGCTAACACCTTTTTCAGGCAACGTTTTCACGATGCCTTCATGGATGAGTTTCTTGATTTCCTCTCTTGTTATTGCGGTATCCACGTCATCTATTCTTTCAGGATCTATCCAGACACGGTTTTGTCCGACTTTCAGAATCTGTGCTGCTAGGCGGCGCTGGCTTTTGAGGTCTGTCATTGCTTTTCTTTCCTGCCTTTACTCTTTCTGGCCTTCACTTGCTTGGGTTTCTTTTTCTTATCCTCGACTTCTTCTTCCTCTTCAGCCACTTCTTCGGCTTCCGCTTTCTCTTCTGCTTTCTTCTCCTTAGCCACCTTTCTTTCTTCTTCCACGACTTCTCCAGCTTCTTTAAGGTTAAGAATCTTCATTCTCTTCTTCCTAGCTTCGATTATGATCATAGTTCTCTTTCTTCGGCCGATGGTGTGGGCTATCCGTACGGCCTGCGTTTTTGGATCAATGCTCTTGAGGTCTTCAGTATTGTAGACTAAGACTTCTCTGTAGCCAGAAGGGTGCAATCCCCTTGCGACCTTCGGTCCTCTGTATCCAGTGCTCACGGCGGCAGGCCATCCCTTTATTTTTCGTCGAATCTTGTGGTCTAGGCCTCTCGGTCTGCGCCAGGTTTCCTTCAGGCGCATGTACCGCCAGCTCTCAGGTCTGACGAACGCAGGCTTTCTCCTCTTCACACGTGCCCTGACTCTCAATGCCTTTGCCGTGTCGTTCGTTCCCTGCTCTGTCATTCTACTGCCCCCTCAACTTTCTCATACACGTATATGCCGTCTAAGAAGATACGTGGGTCTTTTCTCTTTACCTTGGTGGCTTGTTCGATGTTTGCCGCTGTCTGGCTCACGTCTTCCAAGTCAGTTCCCTGAATGATTATGTCCTCGCTTTGAATCTTTACCTGAACGTCTCCGATGGTCTTGGCCTTTCTCGGGTTCCGTTCGCCCATGAAGTTCTCTATCAACACGAACTTTTCCTTGTTCTTGACTGATATTGGAAAATGTGAGAACACGATCTTGAGCTTGTAAGTGAAGCCCTTTTGGGCTCCTGTAATCATATTTTGGATATGCGAATGGATCGTACCGACCATCGACGATTCCTTCTTGCGGGGCCATTCCGCCCAGATGCGAATAGTCTTGTCCTGCTTTTCGATTGAGACGGGAGCATAAGAGAACTGGCGGGTCAGCGTTCCCATTGCGCCTTTGACTGTGATTCTTCTCTTATCAACCGACACTTCCACGTCGTCAGGCACTTGAATGGTTCTTGAGACTTCTGTCGCGCGCATTCCGGACACATCCTTCTAGTAAACGAATGCTAGAAGCTTTCCTCCGCTGTGCTTTTCCTTTGCCTCTTTGTGGGGCACGACTCCTTTCGGCGTTGAGACGACTATCAGGCCTACTTCTCTTGACGGAAGAAACTTCTTCTCCCACTGCTCAAACTCGTCTACTTTCACGGAGAAGCGGGGTCGGATTGCTCCACATTTGTTTATTCTTCCCAGAAGTTGGACTTTGAACTTGCCAGAACGACCATCGTCAATGAACTCGAATTCGCCAACGTAGCCGTTGAGCTGCATGATTCTCAAAACCCTGCCCAAAAGCTTAGAGGCAGGACTAATCACGCATTCGCGTTTGTTGCGCATCTCGTTGTTTATGATCGTTGTCAGACCGTTTGCCAGCGTGTTCATCATGTCCTTCCTCATTACTCGTATTTTTTGAAGCCGAGTTTTTGGGCTACCTCTCTAAAACAATGTCGGCATATATATAAATTGTAACGTCGAATGACTGGCCCGTAGGCACCGCACCGACTGCAAGGTCTCGTGCCTTTGCCGTGCTTTCTCTCCTTCCTAGGTTTCTGCTTCCCCATACGCTTTCCTCTATTCTATGCGATTTCAATTCCTAAGGTGTCCTTGATGAACACCATGGACTCATCCGGCGTCAAAACGTGTCTCGGACCCAGCTTCGCGCCTCCAATTCTACGATTCTTCACCCGGTATCCTGGGCGAATGACGCTGATGCAGACGTCCATGCCGAATATGCCCACGTCAGGGTCATACTTGACGCCTGGAATTTCGATGTGTTCTTTCAATCCGAAGGATACGTTACCTTGCTTGTCGAAGCTCCTCTTTGCTATCTTGTTTTCAACCACTGGCAAGACTTTCTTCAGGAAGTCTATTGCTTCCTGTTTTCTCAGCGTTACGATGCAGGCTATCGATTCGCCTTTTCTGATTCCGAAGTCTCTTATGCTGGTTTTTGCTTTTCTCCTGCAGGGGTTGCGTCCTGTTATCTCCTTCAGGACTTTCACCGCTCTTTCCAATGGTTCTCCGGATTTGCCGATGCTGAGATTTACGACGACTTTTTCGATTTTGGGTTTTAGCATGGGTTGCTCTTCCCACTTCTTGCGGATTTCGTCCTCAGACAACCTAGGCAACCTCCGGCAACGCTATAAGCGGTTGCTCCTTGCCCACTGCAAAGGTGAAACTCAAAATCGTCTGGTATCGCTTGCCCTTCTCATCCTCGATCGTTACGAGGGTGTTTCTGCGCTTCTTTCCCTCTGCTTTTTCGATCTCGATAACCTTTCCATACTTTCCGACGTTCTTGCCGCCAGTTATCACGGCGAAGGCTTTCTCTTTCATCTCTATTCTGTCTAGAATCTGCATGTCGGGAAGGCTTACCTTCAGGGTGTCAAGGGTTTCGTAAACGTCCTCTTGTGGGTTCTTCGGGTCAGCCACCTTGACGAATACGTTTGAGCTGTCGTGGAGGTTAAGCTGAACGTGTCCTTTGTCTACGATCGTTTTGTTGTCTATTCTGCAAAGCTTGAATTTGGCTTCTTCTTGGTCTATGGGTTGAAGAACCAAGCCTTTGTATGAGGGCAGAACGCGGAAGCTCTTCTTAATGTCCGCCATGGAGACAACATCCATCAGACCCAATGGGAAGTTATCTTTCCTTCTGATCCTTCCATCAACGTGAACTCCTTCGTGTGCAATCACCGTTTTCGCTTCTTTGCGGGTCTTCGCTAGACCGAGAATGTCACGTAACGCTATGGCTAGCGGTATGCAGCCCTCAGTGGAATGTGGTCCTGCAGCTGGCTTTACAACCCAGGTGGCATCTTTTCTGTGAATTGGCCAGAACCTCGGCGCGGGTTTGCGTTTCAGTCCTGATGAAGCTCCTTTCTTGCCCAAACTCACGTTCCTCCTTCCGTTTCCTTGGCGGCCTTGCGTTTCGTTCTCGTTTTCTTTGCCTTCGTTTTCTCTTTCTTGGGAGCCTCTTCAGCTTCTTTCTCTTTCACTTCGGCTACTGGTTTCTTTGTTACCTTTTTCCTTTCTCTCTTCGGTTTCTTTTCAGGTGCCTTCTCTTCGATGGGTTCTTCCTTTGTCGTCACGGCTTCCTTCGGGGTCTCCCTTTCAGGCTTCTCTTCGGCTCCCGTTTTCTTGCGGGCTCCCTTCTTTCTTTCCATAATCTCCTTTCGCCATTTGTCGTCGAGATTCAGGTTTGTGATCATGACCTTGGATGGGTGTATGGGCAAGAATATGGTGGTTCCATCGACTTTTTCTCGCGTCAATCCTTCCATGTAGACTCGGTATTTCGCTGGGTCGACGCGGGTTATTTTTCCTTCGAATCCTTCGTGGTCTCCTCGCATGATTCGGACGGTGTCGCCGCTTCTGACTGGGAAGGTTTTGACGCCATGTGTGCCTCTCAGATTAGGGGATAGAGGCGCGGCGAAGAGCTTGTGACGTCGGTGATCTGGCGCTTGGAAGAGCGCTTTTCTTTGCTTTGATGGTTTTGTTGTCTTCATGTTTGTGCCTCTTTACACGATTATGCTGGCGGCGCTTGCGAGCCTCGGCCACCTCTCAGCAGCTTCTTTGGCCACTGGTCCACGGATTTCCGAGCCTTTCATTTCGCCCTCAGGCGTGATCACTATGGCAGCGTTATCCTCAAACTGAACCCAGACGCCGTCGACTCTTCTGAACGGCTTTTTCTGTCTCACCACGACTGCTTGAAAGATCTTCTTTCTCATGTCTGGAGTTCCCTGTCTGACTGAAACGACCACTCTGTCGCCCACAGCTGCGGTTGGATATCGCCGTAGCCTTCCCTTGTAACCGGTGACCTGTATGAGGCGTAGCACTCTTGCTCCTGTGTTGTCTGCGCATCGCAACGCTGAACCTGTAGGCAGTCCTCTTGAAATCTTGGGGCCGTGTCCGGTCATGCCTTTCGCGGTTAATGCTCGCTGTTTTGCCTTTGCAGCCATTCTACTTCGCCTCCAGCTTCTCCACGACAACGAACGAGACAGTTTTGCTTAGTGGGCGGCATTCGGCTATTTTCACTTTGTCGCCTTCCTTTGCGTCTATGCAGGGCGGATTGTGGGTGGAGATGCGGCTGTGCCTTCTTTCGTATCTCATGAACTTCGGAATGTAATAGAGGTAGTCGCGTCTCACGACGACTGTTTTGTCCATTTTGGCGCCTGCGACGACGCCCTCGAGCACGCGGCCTCTGACTGGGAGTTCGCCGTGGAAGGGGCAATTTCTGTCGTCGCAGCTTTTCTTTGGTTTCTTGAAAACAAGCGACATTACCATAGTCTCCTGATGTGCTTCTTGAGGCGGTCTTCTGGCCTCCCAACAAGAAGCTTACCGTTGATTTCGACAACTGTTCCGTCCAGAAACTTGAAGTGAAAAACTGCTGATTCCTTCATGATTGCCTTCCTTGTTCCGCCGTTCACTATTGTGAACGTGTTCCTTGTTTCATCAACCACTTTTCCTAATACTCCAACATAGTCCTCATGACAGCTTTTGGCAACCTTGGCTTCGGTGCCTATGAATTCACAGCGGACTATGTCAGGCGTTATCTTCATTTGGTCTTCTTCTCCTTCTTCTTTGTCGTCTTCCTCAATCCGAGCTCTTCTTCCCTTTCCACTGTTAGAAGCTTGGCTATGGCTCTGCGCAGGCCCTTCATTCGGGCGGGGTTTTCCACGGTGCCTCCTGCTCTGACCATGGTTTTCAACCTGACGAGCTCGGTTCTGAGTTCGCCGAGCCTCTTAGTTCGGTCTTCTGATGACATGCTGCGCATTTCTTTGAGTCTGAGTATCGGCATTACTTGGAGGCCTCCTTTGTCTCGTCGCCTGCTTCTTCAGCTGGCTCTGCTTCCGTTTCCCCGGATTTGGTTTCTTCTTGTGTTGCTTCTTCTGCCTCCTCGCCGACGGCTGACGCCTTCTCCGTCACCACTTCTTCTTGTTCTGCAGGCGTCTCCTCCTCGGGCGGAAGCTTTTCAGCTATTTTGATCTTGTCTGGAAAAATGGCGTCTGGGGGCATGATTCTCACCTTGACGCCGAATATGCCTGGTTTCAGTTGAACGTGCATCACGGCTTTTCGCTGATATCTGAGTGGGGGTTCGCCGCATTTCGGCAGGTACCCTGCCTTGAACTTTTCGTATCTTGCTCTTTCGGTTCTGAGTTTTCCGCTTATTCTGACTTCCGCGCCTAGGGCTCCTGCTTCCATTACTTGGTTTAGAGCCCAGAATCCCGCGCGTCTGAAATGCACGCCTCTTTGGAGGGCTGAGGCTATTTTCGACGCCACCACGAAGGCGTTGAGTTCTGGTATTTCGATCTCTGAGACGGAGATCTGTGGGTTGGGAACTTTGAACGTTTGTTCCAGCGTGGCTGCCATCTCTCTTATGGTTTCTCCGCCTCGGCCGATCACCAGACCCGGGCGCATGGCGTAAATGACTATGTGAGTCCCAAGCGGAGTTTTTGAGATGGTCACTCCGCCATATCCTGCTCTTTCAAGTTTTCGCTGCAAGAATTCGTCAATTTCAGTTCTTTTTAGTGATTCTGTCACAAAATGCTTGACGATTGACATTATACTTCTTCCTTCGCTTCTGGTTTCTCTTCGAGGGCTATTTCGATGTGTGTCAGGATCTCGAATTTCGGCGATGCTCTTCCTTGGGCCCTGGGTTTGTAGCGCTTGATCTTCATTCCCGGATAGGCCGCGGCGTGGACAATGCGCATTCGCTCAGCGTCTAGCCCCTTGTTTTCGGCGTTTGCTTCTGCCCCTTCGAGTATTTTGAGGATTGTTTTGGCTGCTTTCACAGGGTATCTGCCTGCAAAGGCCTTGACTAAGCCGTGTCGGTGGCCTGCTTTCTTGTTGTATCTTCGAACGGGCACCGGTTTCTCCTTGGTGACTACATCCGCCAAGTACTTCTTGGCCTGAGTAAGCATCATTCCCTTGATTGTTGTGCACACTTCGCGTGCTAGCTTGTGGGATACTCTGATCTCGCGTCCGCTAGCCTTCACCGTTTTTTCGGGATCAAGTTCGCCTTCAATTATCGAGTATCCCCATTTTGGCACAGTATACTCTCTCCAGACTGCAAAACAACAGCGGTAGGGCTATTTATATGGTTTTCCTCTAAAGCAAACGAAACCGAGGCCAGATTGCGGTCCTCGAAAATGTCAAAATACCATGAATTCCGGCCTTCTTTTTTCCAAGAAAAAGAGTCACATCAGCACGTCCTGACGGCGACTGGCAAAGAGCTTATTCATCCAATTCGCAATCCCACGATGCCTTTATGTTTAGCCTGCTCAGATATTCAACCAACAGCCAGAGGGATTTGGTTGGCCGCGAACGATGAGCGTATTACTATGCTGCATGGTGCCGGCGGAACGGTCATGCATGATTTGGTTAAGAATTATGTTGTGAAGTATTTTGGAGGCTCAGAGATTGCCGAGGTTCCGCTTGAGGCCATGGACGACGCCGCCGTGGTGGGCGACATAGCCCTGAAGAGTGACTCACACGCTGTGAAGCCCATTTTCTTTCCAGGCGGCGACATCGGGCGCCTTTCCATTTCTGGGACTGTTAATGATCTGGCTGTTGTTGGTTCTGAGCCGTATGCTTTGGCCTGTGGTTTTGTGCTTGAAGAGGGCTTGCCTTTGGCTGATTTTGAGCGTATCTTGGCCAGCATGCAGAAGACGTGCCTGGAGGCAGATGTGAGCATCGTCACGGGCGACACGAAGGTCGTTGAGAAAGGAAGCCTCGGAGGTTGCATGATAAATGTGTCAGGCATAGGTAGAAGAACACCAGCCTTGGAGAAGAACCTTGAAGTTGTGAAGGAGTTCAGTCGAGGCTTCAAGGCGCGTTGGATGCTGGACTCTAACCTTGCCGCAGGCGACAGAATAGTACTGTCGGGCACGATTGGCGACCATGGGTTAGCTGTGTTGTCCGCGCAGGAAGGTCTGAGCTTCGGGAGCGGCATCGAGTCCGACGTGAAACCGCTGAACAAGCTGATTCAGCGATTGCTCGGTGAGGTTGGAGGTATCGTGGCTATGAAAGACCCCACCAGAGGCGGGTTGGCTGACGCCATAAACGAGTTCAGCGAAAAATCCCACGTAGGCATATTGCTTCATGAAGAGACGATACCTATCAGAGAAGACGTGAGAGCAGCCTGCGAAATGCTAGGCCTCGACCCCCTAGAGATCGGAAACGAAGGAAAAATCATCATAGGCACGGCAAGAGAGAAAGCAGATGAAGTTTTGAAGTTTCTGCGGAAAACCAGCGAAGGAAAGGAAGCTCAGATCATTGGGGAGACAACGAAGGCCTTCGACGGCGTGGCTATGCAGACGGTCGTAGGCGGAAAAAGAATAGTCGCCAGACCCATAGGTGACCCCGTTCCCAGGATATGCTAGAAAGCGCTTCACTCTCGGCGAACATGCTTGCTTAGCGCCGCGACCAGTAGCAACGGAGGCAAAACGAAAACGTGCCACACGCTCCCTGTCACCGTAGGCACGCTCAACAACCAATAGAAAAAGGCGAACTCTGAACCAACAAGCCCTCTTATGACAAGGAAAAGGCCGATTGACAACACCGTCCCGACGACGAGTGCCTTTGCATCGAGCCACGAATTCTTGTCATCCAAGTCAGTAGCGCTTGGCTGGAGCCTCTTCAGTACTGAGATCTTTCCATTGAGTGGAGAAAGCGCTAGCAAGTACACCAGCATCGGTGCCAGTGCCGTGCCAAATAGGAGTCCTGTGAGTAGCCGTACGTCATTCGTGCTTGTCCAGAAACCGAATAGCTGCGCTAAGGAATCTATCAGCATTGGGAGCAGCATGGAAAGAGTCATGTACAAGTGAGGAGGGCCTCTTGCTCCTTTTTTCCGAAGTAAGAGTACTAGTCCGTATCCCAGCAAAAGCCCTGTTAGGGCTCCAGTGTCCCTCGCGCACACGGGAAGGTAGCGTCCCCCTATCCACAGCGTTCTTTCTGGACGTTGATGGCAAACCAAACTGCCGATGAAGTTAAACAAACGGACTATTTCGTCGGCTAGTTGCATAGATGTGTATCCTTCGGAAAAGATAAAAAAGGAGTGTTAAGTCTCCCTTGTTACGGCGGTGGTGGCGGCGCGCCTTTGGCTGCGGATTTGTCTTTCCTGACGATTAGGTATATGATGAGGCCGACGATTCCGGTGATTAGTATTATTATGAGCCACAGGATCCCGCTCATTCCACGTCCTTCTGCGTCTCTGTAGACCCAAATGCAGATCAGGATGGAGATGATGAACCAGACTATCGGTATTGCTAGGCACAGAAGGCCAAGGCCGAAGAATCCCCATGCCAGTTCGTCTTGTGCGATCAGTAGGGGTATCAAGTATTCTAACAGCATTTTTTTTCCTCGCTTGCCATATTGTCAGCATTGCCCTTATAAGATTTGTCAACTCAAGCGAGAAGGCTTTCGCGCTACTTGTTTTGCTGCACTTCTAGAACAGTGACTTGCCAGGGTTCTGTTGCAGGTACTTGTACAGCTCTTTCATGTAGCTCTGCATGCCGTCTATACGTTTGGTCAGTTCTTCGACTTTAACTTCCAGCTTCACTATCCGTTCTCGCATTTCGGAAATCTCTACGTCTCTATCAGACATCACTAACACCTTTGTGTAGCCTATTGGCTGTTTGCTATTTATTGTCTCCGCCCATATGCGGCAGGTGCCTTCGCTGCTTACCATGCAGGCGCCTATAGGTTTCTGTGGGGTGCAGGCTTTCAGGAACAGCGGACATTGGTTTGGTTTGATCTTGCCTACAACGACTAGATGACATTGGCAGCCTTGTGGTGTGTCCATACCTTGTTCGACCTTTACTCCGTGTTTCAAGCGCGCATCGTAGGCTCGGTATTGTGTGCGGAGCGTCAACTTGGAGGCTGGGATTGTGCCTAGTCCTCGCCAGCTTCCATCAACAACGTCGAAGGCTTTTCGCATAAGCTGTTGGGCTTTAGTGTTGCCTTCCCAGTGGACAGCGCGTACATACTCGTTTTCCAAGCGAGGTTTGCCTTCATCCAGCTGTCTCATGATCATGTAGACCGCGAAGAGCACGTCTAGTGGTTCGAAGCCTCCCACGACAGTGGGCATGCCGTATTTCTCGGGGAAGACTTCGTAGGGTTTGAGTCCGATGATCGTGCTGGCGTGGCCTGGCGCGATGAAGCCGTTGAGGTTCAGGTCCTTCATTTCCACGAGGAGCTTCATGGCAGGCGGTATCAGCCTATGGGACACGAGGAAGCTCAGGTTTTTCGGAGGCTTGTTGATGATTTCGACGGCTGTGGACGGTGCGGTTGTTTCGAAGCCAACGGCGAAAAAAGTAAACTGTTTGTCCGGCTCTTTCGCAGACATGTTGACTGCGTCTCCGACGCCGTAGACGACGCGCACGTCAGCGCCTTTGGCTTTGGCGTCCAAAAGGGACATCTTGGAGCCGGGAACACGTAGTACATCGCCGAAGCACGTAACAACAATGCCCATTTGGGCCAGTTGGACGGCTTCGTCTACTTCGGAGGCTGGAACTATGCACACTGGACAGCCTGGTCCTGCTATGACTTCCACGTTGGAGGGCAGTAGGCTACGTATGCCAAAATGCGTTATCGTCCACTCGTGCGTGCCGCACACATGGCAGATCTTGATTGTTCCCTCTTCTAGGGCGAGCCTATTGATCTTCTCGGCCACGCGTTTTGCCAGTTCGGGGTCTCTGAACCTCAGTTTCGAAGACATTTCCGATCAGCAGGGGCGGTTCTATTTCTGGCTGGTCTCGGCTTGGAGAATCTCTTTCCACAGATTCAGCGTTTCCAGCGCGTCTTTCTCGTCTAAGACTTCGATGGCGTAGCCTGCGTGCACCAAAACGTAGTCGCCTACGCTTGCGTTCACGAGGGTTATGTTGACTTCGCGGAGGACGCCTTCGCCGAAGTCCACTTTCGCCTTGTCCTGTTCGATGCTTTTGATCTTGCCGGGAATCGCCAGACACATGACTCGTCAACCGTACCCAGACTTGGACAGGGATAAATCGGTTATGGTTCAAGGTTGGAGAAGCCTGCGGCTATTGATTGGCCGAAGGATACGCCTCCATCGCCAGGCGGGATGGCTTCGTGAACCAGAAAGCGCAGGCCTTCTTTCTTGATGGTCTTTCGCATGATGGCGGTCAGAATCTCGTTGCATGCTACCCCACCAGAGAAGCCTATTGTGCTAATGTGGCTTTCTGACGCTTTTTCCAAGGCCAGTGCAGCCAAGCCTCGGGCTAGGTAGGCATGGGCAGAGTAGGCCAAGTCTGCCACTCGATGCTCGTGCCTCTTCTCGAAAAGGCTCAGCAGCAGCCGAGAGGTTTCGAGCATGTCGCCCTTTGTCTTCGGTTTCAGCCTGAGGATGTCTCTGCCTCCACGTGCAGCCGACTCGAGCTTCATGGCTGGTTCGCCCTCATAGTTGCGCTCGTAACACACGCCCAGAACAGCGGCGACCGCGTCAAGTACTCTTCCACAGCTGGTGGTTTGGGCCACTCCGCTGCTTTTTCTGAGTTGGTGGAGGAGTATGCGGATCTCGTTCTCGCCGTGTGGAAAATACTGCTTGTTCTGGAGGAGCCAGTCCTCGATGCCCGTGTGCTTGTGGAGGATGCCTGCGGCCATTCGCAGTGGGTAGCGTGTGGCCAAGTCGCCGCCTGTCAGAGGCTGCGGTTCAAGGTGGGCGACACGTTCAAATCCGAACGTGTCTTGTGAGCACATCAGGATCTCACCTCCCCACGCTTCTCCGTCGAGGCCGTAGCCGTAACCGTCGCAGCATACGCCCATCATCTCCTTCACGCCGTATTCAGCCATCAAAGCAGCGACATGCGCGTAGTGGTGCTGCACTTGGAAGAGTCGCCAGCTGTTCCGTTCCGCCATTTCTTGGGCAAGCTTTGTGGTTGTAAACTTGGGGTGGAGGTCGCATGCTATTGCGTGGACTTTGCTGTTGGTGAGGCGTATCAGGTGCTTGACGGTGTTTTCGAGGAAGCTTATGGTTTCGATGTTTTCGACGTCGCCTATGTGCTGGGATACGAAGGCCCTGTCTTCAAGTAGCACGCAGGCAGTGTTGTTGAGTTCCCCGCCAAGGCCGACCACGCAACGCTTCGCCTTTCTCTTGAGCAGTATCGGCGAAGGTGCGTAGCCTCGTGAGCGGCGAATAAACACTTTGCGTTTGTCGTGCATGCGGAGAACCGAGTCGTCGCACCTATAGGCTATTGCGCGGTTGTGGAAAAGGAAATAGTCAACTGTGTCGCCGAGTGTTCTGAGTGCCTCTTGGTTGTCGGTTATTATAGGTTGATTGGGCGGATTGGCGCTGGTCATCACGAAGGCAGGCTCGTCTGTAGCGTCAAAGAGCATGTAGTGCAGGCCCGTGTAGGGCAGCATGACTCCTACGTTGTGCAAACTGGGTGCGATCAAGCCTGAGAGATGGTAGTCTTTGCTCTTGCTGAGCAGCACTATCGGCCTCGTGTATGAGGCCAAGAGGTTGGCTTCGGCTTCGCCCACTTCGGCGAAGCTCTTGACGGTTGTGAGGTCGCGGGCCATGACGGCGAAAGGCTTCTGGCTGCGGTGCTTGACCTGCCTGAGACTTTCGAGCGGTTTGTCAATGGTGGTGGCTGTGGCAACGTGGAAGCCGCCATAACCTTTGACGGCGAGCACTTGGCCTTCCGCGAGCAGCTTTCCCGCCTCGCGAATCGGGTCATTACACGCCACAAGTTCGCCTTTGCTAGTGGCGAGGTAGGCTTTTGGGCCGCAGACTGGGCAGGCCACGGTTTGTGCGTGGAAGCGCCTATTCAACGGGTCAGCGTATTGGCCTTGGCAGTAACTGCACATCTGGAAATCTCGCATGGTGGTGTTTTCGCGGTCGTAGGGCAGTTGCTCAATTATCGTGTAACGCGGACCGCAGTTGGTGCATGTGATAAAGAAATAGTCGTGTCTATGATCCTGCGGCTGCGCGAGTTCGCTGAGGCATTCGTCGCATATGGCCACGTCAGGCGGGATGACTGAGCCTGAGTGTTCGGCTTCCTTGGAGCTTCTGTGGATGGTGAAGGCTTTGTGCTCGTCTTTGCCCCGCAGTCTGATCGTGGTGAGTTCGTAGATCTGGGCGAGCGGTGGCTTCTTCTGTTTGAGGTCGTGGAGGAAGGTCTTGACGTTTTCTTCTGTTCCTTCCAGGAGGATTTCGACCCCTGCATCGCCTAGGTTCTTGACGTAGCCGTTGAGTTTGTTGGCTGCGGCGGTGCGGCAGATGAAGGGGCGGAAGCCTACGCCTTGGACGATGCCTTTGACGTTGATTTTGACGCGCACCTGGGCCCTCTCTTGAAGGCTAGTTGCAGCGGCATGCTTCATATACGTTTTTGCCCAATGGTTCGTTGTCGTACACTAGGTGTGTGGCCGCTCACTTCATGATTTATATCGTCCAGAAACGTTAACAGCTTCCATAGTTGATAGTCGATTCTTCAAAAAGGGTGTTGGAACATGACGAAGTCTGAGCAAGTTGGCAAGGTTGAGGCGCACGCGCAGGGCAAGTTCGAGACTATGTCAAACAGCATATGCCCCGAGTGCCACCGGAAGATCCCGATGCGCATCTACGAGGAAAGCGGTGTCATCTACCTCGAGAAAACGTGTCCTGAGCACGGCAAGTTTGAGGACGTTTACTGGGGTGACGCGGAGCTTTTCCGCTGGTTCTATGATAACTGGTTTGACGAGCGTTACGTGGGCGGCGGCCTTGAGAATCCGCAGAGCGCGAAGACTCAGGGTTGCCCGTTTGACTGCGGCGTGTGTCCCGAGCACAGGACGCCTACGATTTTGGGCATTGTGGACGTTACGAACAGGTGCAACATGACCTGCCCAGTGTGCTTTGCCTATGCTGGGGCCTCGAACTACGTTTATGAGCCTTCTTTCGAGCAGATCGTTCAGATGTTCCATGTCCTCAGAGCTAACAAGCCTTGGGCGTGCAATGCGCTGCAGTTTAGCGGCGGCGAGCCTACGTTGCGGAATGATCTTCCAGACTTGATTCGCGAGGCCAGAAAGGCGGGGATCAGTCACACCGAGGTCAACACGAACGGCATCCGCATAGCCGAAGACATAGACTACTTCAGGAGTCTGCGTGACGCGGGGTTGAGTACGCTTTACCTGCAGTTTGACGGTTTGCGGGATGATATTTACGTTCAGACGCGGGCTAGGCGTGATTTTGTGGCCACGAAACTGAAGGTCATAGAGAACGCGCGCGAGCTAGGCATGGATTCGATTGTCTTGGTTGTGACGTTGGCGAAGGGCGTGAATGACAAAGATCTCGGCGCCATAGTTGACTTCGCGATCAAGAATCATGACGTTGTGCGGTGCATCAACATTCAGCCTGTGTCGATGGCGGGCAGGCTGCGGAAGGATGAGGCGCGCAAGATGCGTATCACGATTCCTGATACGATGAAGGAGATTGAGGCGCAGACAGGCGGCGCCGTCGGCAGGTTTGATTGGCGGCCTGTGAACTGGCCTACTCCGGTCACGAAGGGCGTCGGCGTCCTGAAGAACAAGGTCTACCCGGATTTCACGATTCACCCTATGTGCGGTGCGGCCACGTTCCTGGTAGTCGAAGAGGACGGCTCGTATAAGCCGATTATGAAATACGTGGATGTTGACAAGTTTGCTGATGTTTTCTGGGATGTGTATTTCACGGGTTTGAAGGGCAGGAAGACGATTGCGAAGATGAAGATGGCGAAGCTGGTGCCTATGGCGAAGCACGGCATCGTCCGAGGCCTAATCAAGGACGTGGTCACGAAGGGCAGCTACGAGGCGCTGGGCGACTTCATGCGTCGCATAGTCATGATAGGCATTATGCACTTCCAAGACGTATGGAACATGGATCTCGACCGAGTCAGAAAATGCGCCATACACTACGCCACACCAGACGGCAAAGTACGCTGCTTCTGCACCTACAACAGTCTGCATCGACCAAACGTGGAAAAACAGTTTGCGGTGCCTCTTGCTGAGTGGACGAAGAAGACAGGCAGGAAGATGAACGAGTATATTTGATCGGCTTGCTGTTTAGCCGTAACCATGAGAGTCTTGCAGTTCTCCAGAAGCCTTGGCTAGCACACAATGAAGCATCATTGGTGTTTGATGGTCTTTCTCCTCAGAAGACGCAACATTGTTTCTCTTCCCAATTGCGCAAATGCTTTTATATGGGTGTTGTGTGCTTGTTGGTTGTCACACTAACCGGTGCTTAACTAAAAGAGGCCTTGTTTCGAGGCTCCTGGATTACGTCATCAGGTGTTTTGTGATAGGAGACATGAAAAAGTATGCAATTGAAGCGTTTTAATGAGTTAGGGTTGAGTCCGCAGGTCATGCGTGGAATCGGTGAGCTTGGGTTTACGGAGCTTTTTCCGATTCAGGCTGAAGCGATTCCTTCGCTGCTTGAAGGACGAGACGTCATAGGCCAAGCCCAGACGGGCACAGGCAAAACAGCCGCTTTCGGCGTACCCATGATCGAACGCCTAGACGCAAACAGCAACCGCGTTCAGGGCCTAGTTCTGGCGCCCACACGGGAACTTGCCGTGCAGGTTGCCGACCACATGAGCAAGTACGCCAAGTACGCTGGCTTCAGGGTTCTCGCCGTCTACGGCGGAGCTTCGATCGAGAGGCAGGTTTGGTCCCTGCAGCGAGGAATTCACATAGTTGTAGGCACACCCGGTCGCATTATCGACTTGATGAAGCGTGGGGTGCTGAATCTCTCTTACGTGAAGATTCTCGTGCTCGATGAGGCTGATCGCATGTTGGACATGGGTTTCATTGACGACATCGACTACATACTGCGACGCATGCCTACGACAAGGCAGACAAGCCTCTTCTCGGCTACGATCGACGGCAATGTGCGCAGAGTCTGCAACAGGTACATGCGGAACCCAGAAGAGATCCTCGTGAGCAAGGACGAAATCGCGCTTGAGCAGATCAACCAGTACTACGTGGTCGTGAACCCTGCCAACAAGTTCGAGACGCTGTGCAATATACTGAAGGAAAAGCAAGTGGAACGCGCCATAATCTTCTGCAGGACGCGCACGGACACGAGCAAGATTGCAGGCGGCCTCAGCAGAAGAGGCTACGATGCTGATGCTTTGCATGCAGGCTTCACGCAGTCGCAACGTGACGCGGTTACTAACGCGTTCAGGCAGGGCAGACTTCAGCTTCTGGTGGCTACGGACGTGGCTGCACGCGGCTTGGACATTCAGGGGATAACGCACATCATAAACTATGACGTGCCTAACGAGGCGCCCACGTACTTCCATCGGATCGGCAGAACGGCACGCATGGGCGGCGAAGGCACAGCCATAACGCTCGTGGGCTACGGTGAACTCACTGACCTTGAAAACATACGCGCGCTAACCAAGACCACGATGGAAGAGCTCGACGAAACCCGTCTATGCGGCCCTGTCGTGTAGGTGTGTGCGTTTATTAGGAACGGTGCGCACTATTTTGGGCAGTAGCGTTTAGGTGTTGAACAACAAGCCGACACTCCAACGTTACACACAACAAACAACAAAAAGAAAGGAGTGACAAAGAAATGGATAGAGATCCAGGGACCATTTTCATCGGAAGGAAACCCCCCATGAGCTACGTGCTAGCCGTTATCACCAGCTTCTCGTCAGGCAGTCTGAAGCAAGTAACACTGAAGGCACGCGGACAATCCATCACCACCGCAGTCGACGCTGCTGAGATAGTCAGAAGCCGCTTCCTCAAAGATGTCAAGGTCAAAAACATCACCATTGGAACAGAAGAGCTACCACCGCGTGAAGGCGAAAACAGGTCAAGAATGGTTTCCACGATTGAAATAGCACTGGGAAAAGAGTAGACACCAAAGTGCGAAGCAAAGTATCTGTCGGCGAGTATCTCGCCTTTCTTTCTACTAAATTCGAAGTAGACCCTGACCGGTTTTTTCAGGCTCTGATTTCGGCGGAAAAGAGCAAGCAAGCCACCGTGGGCGAACTCTGCATAACGTGCCGCAGCCGGAACACAGAGAAGGCCGTCATGCTGATTTCGAAAGGCTCGAAAGTCGTGGCCCAGTTTCCAGTGCCTCAGGAATTCCTGCTGGAGCAGAGAAACCCCATAAGAGCCTTCAGAAAAACCAGCCTCACCAACCGAACCACGGTGGGTAAGAATGATAGCGCGCATTCCCTGCATATCAAGGACCTCCGAACAGGAATGAAGCAGATCAATCTGCAAGCCAAAGTCCTCGAAATCCCCAAGCCAAAAATGGTTTTCACCAGATTCGGCAACTACGCCAGCGTCGTCAACGTGATAATAGGCGACGAAACAGGCCAGATCAAGCTGTGCCTCTGGAACGAGCAGATAAACTCCATAAGCATAGGCGACATGCTGCAGATTGAGAATGCGCGCATGTCCACGTTCAGAGGCGAAAAACAGCTGAGAATCGGCAAGAAGGGAACGCTCAGTAGCGTGGCAAGCCTAAGCGCTCCACTGGAACAGATGCACAATTCGTAGACTAGGCCGTCTTGTCGAGAAAGGGCTAGCGCGCACTTTTCAAGCAGGCAAAAGAGGAAATGAGTGGGGACGCTAGGTCTTCTGTGTCTTCTTTCGTTCTTCTTCTTGCAGTACCCTTCTGAGAACCTTGCCCACCAGCGTCATCGGTAGCTCTTTTCGGAATTCCACTTCTCTGATGGCTTTGTAGGGTGCGACTTTCTCGTTCACGAATTTCTTGATCTGTTCTTCCGTGGCTGTGGCTCCGTCTTTGAGGACTATGAAGGCTTTGGGGATTTCGCTGGCCACAAGGTCAGGCTTGCCAACTACTGCGCACAGCTTGACCGCAGGATGCTCGTAGATCACGTCCTCGATGTCTCGTGGATATACGCTGTAGCCCTTGTACTTGATGAGGTCCTTCTTGCGGTCCGTGATGTAGAAGTAGCCGTCCGGGTCCATTCTGCCTATGTCGCCTGTGAGTAGCCATCCATCCTCCTTGAGCACGGCGGTGGTTTCGTCAGGCATGTTCCAGTAGCCTTTCATCACCTGCGGGCCCTTAACCATGAGCTCACCTGTCTCGCCGACCGAGAGCTCCTTTGTGCCTGTCTCCATGTCGACGATCTTCGCGTCGGTGTCAGACCAAGGCAGTCCGATGGAGCCGACGTTCACGGTTTTCATTGACTTGTCCAGCGGGTTGCAGTGCGTGACCGGCGACGATTCGGTAAGCCCGTAGCCTTCGACGAGCACGCCGCCAGTGGCTTCCATGAACTTCTTCTGAACCTCAGGCGGCAGCGGGGCTGATCCGCTTATGCAGAAGCGCACGCTTGTGCAGTCGTATTTCATCATTTCCGGATGAGCCAGCAGCATAGAGTACATAGTGGGCGCACCGCAGAACACTGAGACGCGGTGTTTCGCTATGGATTCCAGCGTGGTCTTGATGTCAAACTTTGGGAGCATTACCATTTTGCCTGCCAGAAATATCGGCGCGTTCATGCCTGTGGTCATGCCATAGATGTGAAACAGTGGCAGAACAGTCAGGAATGTTTCTCCTCCCGTGGTACCTCTTAGCCACGCCGCACACGAAACCGCGTTCGAAACTAAGTTCAAGTGCGTGAGCATCGCGCCTTTGGATGTACCTGTGGTTCCGCCCGTGTATTGTAAGGCCACCAAGTCCTCCTTGGGGTCGATCGCCACCTTCGGTGGGTTTGCGGGATATTTGCGGAGGAGTTCTTGGAAGAAGCAGATGTTGGGCTTGCGTTCGACTTTGTGTGAGGGAATCTTGCCAAGCATCTTGCCGAGCCTTGCTTTTATGGAGGGCATGTACTCTCCAAGGCCCGTGACGATCACGCGTTTCACCTTGGTCTTGTCCATAACCCTTTCCACGATTGGATAGAGGGCGTCTAAGACCACTATTGTCTCAGCCTCAGAGTCCACAAGCTGGTGCTCAACTTCACGATCTTTGTACAAAGGGCTGATGGCGGTTTCAATCGCGCCTATCTTGATAGCGCCGTAGTAGGCGATCACGAACTGAGGCATGTTGGCTAGAAAGAGCGCGACCTTGTCGCCTTTCTTCACGCCCAAGTCAGCCAGCGCCGTCGCAAACTTGTCCACGGCCACGTTCAGTTCGCGGTAGGTCATGGGCTTGTCGAAGTAGACAATCGCCGTGTGGTTTGGGTACGCTACAGCTGTTGTCTTGAGCAGGTCCGAAAGCGGAACGTTCGGATAATCTATGTGTTTTGGGACGCCTTCGGGCCAGAACCTGTACCAGGGCTTCTCAGAAGAAGCTGGCACTGATTCCTCTCTTGTCTCCTGCACAACTTCGGGGATTGCTGGAGTCTCTTCTACGGGAGTGGGCTCTGGAGGCGGTGTTGGAGCCTCCTCAGAAAGTGCTTCCATGACTGGAGTTTCCTGAACCGGTGCTTCTGGCGCAAGAGGCTCAGGAGCCTCAACCGGCTTCTCAGGCTTCTTACGTTTCCTAGATCGTTTCACGGACATAATCAAGACCAGTTGTTAAATATCCAAGCCATATGGTAATAATACTTTCTGCACTGGGATCACGCGTGAGAACCGAAGAAACGTGGATAGAATGCAGCGGCGCTAGGCTTTATGGCAAGTTGCACGTTCCCGACGTGGTTCCTGCGCCTGCGTTGCTGATTCTGCACGGACTGAACAGCCAAGGCTTCCATTTCCTAAAGATCTACAAGTGGCTGGCCGAGAAGGCCTGCAAGGATGGATTCGTGGTGCTTCTGTTTGACTTTCGAGGCGTTGGGAAGAGCACGGGCAGGTTCGACTATGGCATGGCCGAGCAGCAAGATGTCAAGTGTGCATTAGATTATCTGGCTTCGAAACCTGAAGTGCTGCGCGACAGCATCTTCGTTGTGGGTCACAGCCTCGGCGGCGCGGTCTCGCTGTACGCTCTGAAAGACGAGAAGAGAGTCAAGGGCCTCGTGCTCTGGTCCACGCCGAGAAACCACAACTACAACGTCAGGAAATTCATCAGACGAACGAGAGGCAGGCTTGGTCTTTTCGCGTTTCTGATTCTTTCGAGAGTCGACAAGGTGGTCAACGTTTCAGGGGTGTTCAAGCTTGAGGTCTACGGCGTAAGGCTTCGGTCAAGGCATGTCAGGGAGAAGCTGATGAGCCTGAATGAGTGCGAAGCCGTCTCGAGGCTGCGGGGCTTGCCGTTGCTGATCGTAATAGGCGAGGCCGACACAATCGTGGGAGTTGATGAGGCGCAGGCCATCTTTCAAGCCACAAATGAACCCAAGAGCCTCCTAGTGATAGAGGGCGCAGACCACATCTACCAGCGAAAAGAAGAAGAACTGATAGCAAAAACGCTGGATTGGATAAGAAAACTGCAAGCGTAACCGCATCTAGCAGGCTGGCACGAACTCGTATGTTGGGTTGCCCTCGTTGTCGACTTTGGCCACGAGTTTGACTTTCATGCCCACTTTGATCTGTGAGAGCTTGAATCCTGTGAGCCATGCGAGTACTTTGACGCCGTCTACGAGTTTGCCGATGGCCACGGTGTAGGGCTTGTACTGACAGAACGACGTAGGCCGCACGACCACATGCGTGAACGTCTCGATCTCCGCTTCGCCTGAAAGCTCAACCCAATCCATCTCACTGCACAGGCAGTCTGAGCAGTCGGCGGCGGGCGGGAAGTACAGTTTGTTGCACTTGCGGCACTTGGTCGCGTAGACCTTGCCCTGCTTGAGGCCATCCCAGAACCTCAGCGTCTTGCTGATCGGAATCTCTTCCACGATCGTTATCGGCTTCGACTTGATTGAAGGCATGGATGATGACATTCGCATTTCACCTCTTCAGAATCGTCACGTAGCAGTAGTGTCCCGTGCCGCCTACGTTGTGTGCTAGGCCGATATAGTTTTTGAGCGGGACCTGACGGCTCTTCTGCACTGCTTCTCCGCGCAGTTGTCGCGTGAGCTCGTAGATCATCGAGCAGCCAGTGGCGCCTATCGGGTGGCCCTTAGCCTTCAGGCCGCCATCCATGTTCACGGGGATCTTGCCGCCTATCTCGGTTTGGCCTTCACGCAGAAGCTTGACGCCCTCGCCTCGGTCGCAGAACCCCAAATCTTCATACGCCATGATCTCGGCAATCGTGAAGCAGTCGTGGACCTCAGCGAAATCCACCCTATCTGGCGTGACGCCAGCCGCTCGATAGGCGCGCTGCGAGGCCAGCACGCTTGCATCCAAACCAACAAAGTCGGCGCGCTTGCTCAGGTTAGCGGTTCCTGACGAGTAGCCGATGCCTGCCACCCAAATTGGCGTGTCTATCTTGAGCTGCTTAGCCTTCTCTTCCGAGGCGACAATGACCGCGGAGGCGCCGTCCGTCATGGGCGAACAGTCATAGAGCTTGAGCGGCGAGGCGATGACCATACTGTTGAGCACATCTTCGACCGTGATCTTGTTGGTCAGCTGTGCGATCGGGTTCATGGCGGCGTACTTGTGACTCTTGACCGCCACGAGCGCGAGGTCCTCTTCCGTCGTGCCATACTTGGCCATGTGTGCATTCGCGTACAACGCATAATAGGCTGGGAACGTGAGGCCGAAGTTGTGGAACTCCCAGAAGTAGTAGCCTGCCCTGCCGATCCACTCCATCGCCGTCGGCGTGTCGATCTCACGCATCTTCTCCACGCCTAACGCCATCGCAATGCCGCAATGACCGCTGGCCACAGCAGCATAAGCCGCAAAGAACGCAGCGCTACCGCTCGCGCACGCAGCCTCCACGCGCATCAAACCCGCCCTAGTCAAACCACAGTACTCGCCCGCGATGACAGCAGGCAACAGCTCCTCATACCACGCGCCCGCGCCCACAGAGCCCAAGGCCACAAACTCGACGTCCCCCGCGGCTAGGCCAGCATCCTCAAGCGAAGGCTTGACTGCCTCAAAAGCCAACTCAGAAACATTAACGTCCGTTCTAATGCCGAACTTGGAGTTGCCGACGCCTATGACCGCCACTTTTCGCACGTGAACCACTTCTGTTTAGACGTATTTTGGTTGGATTGGGATATAAAGAAAGAGGGAGGTTGTGTCTATTTGCCTTTGAATTCTGGTTTTCGTTTGGCGAATAGTGCTTCTACGCCTTCTTTGAGGTCTTCCGTGGCGAACGTTAGGCCCATCATGCTTGCTTCCATGCGCAGTCCAGCTTCGAGAGGGACTTGTGTTCCGTAGTTGAGGGCGTGTTTCGCGTACTTCATGGCTACGGGCGGCCCGTCGGAAAGTTTCTGAGCCAGCGCCGTGGTCTCTTCACGCAGCTTATCATAGTGCACGACCTTGTTGACAAGGCCGATTTTCAATGCTTCGTCTGCCTTGAGTTTCATGCCTGGGATCATGATTATTTCCTTTGCGCGTGGCAGGCCGATTAGTCTGACTAGTCTTTGAGTTCCGCCCCAGCCTGGGATCAGGCCCAGCGAGATCTCTGGGTTTCCGAGTTCCGCGTGTTCTGCGGCTATGCGGAAGTCGCAGGCCATGGTCAGCTCGAGGCCTCCGCCCAACGCAAAGCCGTTAATCGCAGCGATGACGGGTTTGCTCATCTCTTCGATCTTTCCGAACACTTTCTGGCCTAGTCTCGAGAATTCCTCAGCCTTCACTGGTGTGGCCTTCCCGAACATGGTCAGGTCAGCGCCTGCGCTGAAGGCCCGGTCGCCGTCGCCCATGATGACCACGCATTTGACGCTTGGGTCTTTCTCCGCCGTGTCCAGCGCGTCTCCCAGCTCTTCCAGCAGAACGTCGTTGAAGCTGTTCAGTCTGTGTGTCCTGTTCAGTATTATCCACAGCGTGCTCTGTTCTCGTTCAATCTTCACTGTTTCGTATGCCTTACTCATCATTCTTCACCTTTGCAGTGTTCATGCGCGTTCTGTTCATTTAGAATTTGCGGAGCAAATACTTCAGCACGGTCAGCTTCTGAATCTCGCTCGTGCCTTCGTAGATTTCCGTGACTTTGGCGTCTCGGTGGTAGCGTTCGACGCGGTAGTCGCCTAGGTAGCCGTAGCCACCGAGAACTTGAATTGAGAAGTCAGTGGCCTCCATTGCCACGCGTGCCGCGTACTGCTTAGCCATCGCCGTGATCATTGGGTCCATTTTGCCAGCGTCCACCAGCCACGCGGCACGGTACGTTAGCCATCTTGCTGCTTCGATTTTGGTCATGTGTTCGGCCAGCACGCCGCCTATTAGCTCGTGTTGCATCAGCGGCTGTCCGAAGGCTTCGCGTTGCTTGCTGTATTTGAAGGCTATTTCCCATGCGCCCTGAGCCATGCCTATGGCCTGAGCGGCCACGCCCACGCGCGTCTTGTCAAAGAACTCCATTGAATAGTAGAAGCCCTTGTTAAGCTCGCCCAAGATGCTCGCGTCCAAGACCTTCACGTTGTTGAAGACGACCTCGCCTGTGACGCTGCAACGTACGCCCATCTTGTTGTGCAGCTTGTTTGTCTCCAAGCCTTGCATGCCTTTCTCGACGAGGAACAGGGTTTCGCCTCGGTGGGTGGGCCTGATTTTTGTGTCGGTCTGCGTGAGAGCGACCATGAAGTCAGCTGTCGTGGCGTTCGTGATGAACGTTTTCGTGCCGTTGATCCACCATTCGTTGCCGTATTTCGTGGCGGTGGTTTCCATGCGGTTGATGTCGCTTCCGCTCACGTTGGGCTCGGTAAAGCATGCCGCGCTTATCATGTCGCCTCGGCAGATTGGAGGAATATACTTCTCCTTCTGCTCTTTGTTGCCTAGTATGGCGACGAATTCGCTACCGAAGTTGCCGCTTGAGATGGCCACGCCGAGTGAGGAGTCTGCTCTGCACATCTCTTCTATTGCGAGGCACGTTTCCAGCAGGCCGTAGCCTTGGCCGCCGTATTCTTCGGGGAAACTGAGGCTCGTGAAGCCGAGTTTTGCTGCCTGCTTGTAGAGCTCCATGGGGAACTCTTCTTTCTTGTCAAGCTCCAAGGCCAGCTCGGGCTTGAATTCTTTGGCGCAGAACTCTTTCACGGCTTTGACTATGCCTATTTGTTCTTCTGACAGTTCAAACTGCGTTTAGCAGAACCCCCTTCCGGTTTTCTTGCCAAGCCTGCCTGCTGCCACGTATTCCTCCAGCAACGAACAAGGCCTATACATCTCCATACTGTACTTTGCGTGTAGCTCTTTGAGCTTGTTGAGCATCGTGTCGATGCCTGTCCGGTCGGCATACTCGCACGGACCCGAAGGCCAATAAGTGCCCAGCTTCATGCCCGTGTCGATGTCGCTTGGGCTTGCCGCATCGTCTTTGATCAGCCACGCAGCCTCGTTCACGGCGACTGCCCACGAGCGATCCACGTCGTATTCGTCGAGCAGGTTGAACGGTATGCGCGGTCTACCTTTGGTCCAGTCGTAGAAGCCTACGCCTGTTTTCTGTCCGAACTTTTTCTCGTTGATGAGCGGTTGGATTACTTGTTCGCAGGGTTTGAAGCGTTCGCCGTAGGCCTCGTAGAGGATTCGGCCCACTTCATAGGCGATGTCTAGGCCGACGAAGTCGCTGAGTTCGAACCAGCCCATAGGGAAGCCGCCTGTGTACTTGACTGAGGCATCGATGCCTTCTTTGGTGCCTTCGCCCCGTTGCAGCGCCCAGTAAGCCTCGTTGAATGCCATGCCCAGAATGCGGTTCACGACGAACCCGCGCACGTCTTTGCGCACGATAATCGGCGTCTTGCCAAGCCTCTTGGCCAGGTCCGCGAGCGTGTTTACCGTTTCTTGGTTTGTGCTGTCGCCTTTTATGACTTCGACTAGTGGCATGGCGTGTGGTGGGTTGAAGAAGTGCATACCTGCAACTTTGTCTGGGCGTTTCGTGGCTTTGCCCATTTCTGTGATGCTCAACGTGGACGTGTTTGAGGCCAGCATCGCGTTTGGCGGCACCGTCTCGTCCAGTTTGGCGAATATCTTCTTTTTCAAGTCCATGTTTTCTGGTGCCACTTCGATGGCGAGGTCTGTGCTTTGGCATGCCTGCTCATAGCTCGTAGTAGTAGCGATTCGCGCCAGCGTGGCGTCAGCGTCTTCTTTTCGCATTCGTTTCTTTTCGACGAATTTGCCGAGGCTCCACTGGATCTTCTCCTTGGCCTTGTTCAGAATCTCGTCGTTTATGTCCACCATGGTTACTTCGATGCCGTTGGTGGCCAGCAGCTGCGTGATGCCGTGGCCCATCGCTCCAGCGCCCACAACCGTTGCCTTTTTCAGCCTTTCAGCCGACACGAGAATCACATCTCCTTAGACGAGTCTACTGTTTGCCTGAAAAAAGGTAATAAGACTTTTGAATCTTGACTACACGTTCACGTTTTGGGCTTGAAAAAGAAGGGAGGATGTGTCTGCTATTGCTGTCGGGCTAGGTAGCCTGCGATGGTGTTCTTCTGCACTTCCGTGGTGCCTTCGTAGATTTCGGTGATTTTGGCGCATCGGTGGTAGCGTTCGACGTGGTAGTCGGCCAAATAGCCGTAGCCTCCGAATACTTGTATGGCATCGTCGGTGACTTCCATGGCTGCGCGGCTTGCGAAGGATTTGGCCATTGACGTTGCGACTGGGTCGGGCTTTTCTTTGTCGTAGAGCCATGCGGCTTTGTAGGTGAGTAGTCGTGCGGCCTCGATTTTCGTGGCCATATCTGCGAGTTTGTGGCTTATGCCCTGGTAGCTGAGGATAGGCTGCCCGCCTTGCTTGCGTGTCTTCGCGTATGCGAGTGCGCGTTCGAATGCGCCCTGTGCGATACCCAGAGCCTGTGCGGCGACGGTGATTCGGGTTCCGTCGAATAGTTCCAGCGTGTAGTAGAAGCCTCTGCCTAGGTCGCCTACGATGTTCTTTTCGGGGACTTTGAGGTCGCTCATGGCAAGCGAGCCGGTAACGCAGGGTCGTATGCCCATCTTTCCATGCAGCTTCGTGGCGTCAAGGCCAGGTGCGCTTTTTTCTGCGATTAACAGACTTTGGCCGCGGTATGAGGGCTGCGCGTCCGGGTCAGTCTGGCAGAGAAGGATGAACGTGTCGGCAGTAGTGGCGTTGGTGATGAATTCTTTGGCTCCGTTGATTACGTATTCGGCGCCTTCTTTTCGGGCGGTTGAGTCCATTCGTGTGATGTCGCTTCCGTGTTCGGGTTCGGTGAAGGCTGCGGCGGCGATTTTGTCGCCTCGAGCCAGCGGCGGGATGTATATGCTTTTCTGTTCGTCGTTGCCGTGCTTCAGTAGCACGTCGGGGATCATGAGGTTGCCTAGTGATATGGCGACGCCTATGCCTGGCTCTACGCGGCACATTTCCTCGACGACTATGCAGTCTTCGAGGACGCCTAAGCCTTGTCCGCTGTACCGTTCAGGTATGCGCATGCTCGTGAAGCCAAGTTGCGCGGCCTTCTTGTACAGGCTCATGGGGAAGTCTTCTTTCTGATCGTACTCAATAGCCAGTTCTGGCGTGAACTCTTTTTCAGCGAATTCCTTGACGGCTCGTTTGATTTCCTGCTGTTCGGGGGTCGGTTTGAACTCCATGTTCGTTTCTCTCCTCGGTTGTGTAGAACTATGCCTTTTGCGTTCGTACTTCATTAATCTTGTTTTTCAGAGGAGACACAATCTTGAACAGGTCTTCAACGATTCCGTAGTTGGCGAAGTTGAAGATTGGGGCCTTGGGATCTTTGTTGACGGCGATTATTAGATCAGAGCTTTTCATGCCGAGTATGTGCTGGAAGGCTCCGCTTATACCCAATGCGAGATAGAGCTTGGGCTTAACTGTCTTGCCTGATGTGCCTACTTGCCTGTCAGTGGGCAGCCAGCCTTTGTCCACGATGGGGCGCGAGCAGGACAGCACGGCGCCTATGGATTTGGCGAGTTCTTCGACTTGCGGTATGTTGGCTACGTCTTTGATGCCTCGACCTATGCCTACGAGTTTCTCAGCTGCGGTTATGTCTACGCCTCCGAGCGGCGGCAGCACGTATTGTAGGAAGCGTTTTTCGGCTATGTCGCCCGTGAGGGGTGAGGGTGTTTCGGTCATGGTTCCGTTTGCGGGTGGTTCGGTTTTTTTGGGTTGGAAGGTGGCTTGGCGTATGGTGGCGAGGTAGGTTTCGGCTTTGCGTGCGGTGGCTTTGGCGTTGACTTTTCCGCCATAGACTTGGCGCGTCACTTTGAAGGCGTCGCCCTCGAAGCCCAAGTCAATCAGGTCTGTAGCCAAAGGCAGATTCAGTACCGTGGCCAAACGCGGTGCGAGATCTATTCCGTAGCTTGTGTGGCCCATGAGCACCAGCGCGGGCTTGTGTTCAGCGATTAGCGTCGCGAGTATTTGCTTGTAGGCTTCGCTGTTGAAATTCTCAAGCCTCGGGTCTTCGACTGCGATGACGGTTTGTGCGTATTCGGTGAGTGGTTTGGCGAGCTCTTTCGCGTTTTTGGCCAAGACTAGTGCGGTGGTCTCGCCCAGTTCGCGTGCTTTGGTGAGCATTTCGTAGGTAATGTCGCGGATTTGGCCTTGCCTGTGCTCAGCTAGGACGAAGATTTTTGCCATTTTAGATCAGCCCCTTTGCTTTCAGAATATCAGCAACCCTAACCGCCATCTCGTCAGGCGTGCCTTTGAGGAATTCAGCCTGCTTCTCCACAGGAGGCACATAAAGCCTGTCAACAGTCAGCCACGAACCGGCAACGCCCACATCAGCCTCAGCCAGTCCCGTGTCAGCCAGTGTCATGACCTTGATCTCCTTCTGCATAGCCTTCCGAATACCCATAATCGACACGTAACGAGGCTCGTTGATGCCTGTCTGAATCGAGAACAGCGCAGGCAACTTAACCTCCAACTGCTCTTCCAAACCACCTTCGAGTTCGCGGTTCACCTTCGCACTGTCAGCACCCAGCTCCAGCTTCTTGACCATCGTGGCATGCGGAACACCAAGCATCTGCGCGAGAATCGGGCCTACTGCTGCGTTGCCGTCGTCGCCTGCCTGCATGCCGACTAGAACCAGGTCGTAGTGCAGGGTCTTGAGGACGCTGTGCAGAATCTTGGCCACAGCAAAGCCGTCGGAACCTTCAAACTTGGGATCAGTCAGACGAATAGCCTTGTCAGCCCCACGAGCCAAGCACTTACGCAAAGTACTATCAGAATCATCGCCACCAATAGTGACAGCCGTCACGGTTCCGCCTTGCTTCTCCCTAATGCGCACTGCTTCTTCCAGTGCGTAGTCGTCCCACTCGTTGATGTCATAGACTAGCCCTGTCTTCTCTACGTTCTTGCCTGAGGAGTCTATCTTGAGTTCAGCCTCAGCTGTTTCAGGAACATGCTTAACACAAACAACAACATCCAAGTGTTATCAGTCTCCATTGCTGCTTGAACAGAGGTAGACAACCACATCATAAAACTTTTGCTCACAAACCAATTTTACAGGTATGACACTGGACCTTAGTTCACTTGCCTTCTAGCTAAATGCGACGTGCCCTAGAACATCGAAGTATTCGTGCGCGCGAAAGAGATATACCGCGCGCGCGGTTTCCGTTTTTAGATGGCTTGGGCGTGACTATGCGTAGATTTCGAGCGCTTACAGTCTCAGCGGTTGTTATTGCACCACTTTTCCTTTTGGGAATATCCCTTACCATGACTTTGGATTCTGATTTTGGAAAGCTGGAAGTCAAAACAATTTCGATAACAGATGACAATAAAGAGCTCAGCGGGCTGTTGTATCGCCCCGATTCTGCTTCCGCCGAGAATCCTTCTGCAGCAGTTGTTATCGCACATGGGATAGGCGGTTCGAAAGAAATGATGAGTAGCCTCGGGCTCGAACTGGGGAGAAGAGGCTTTGTTGCCCTTTGCTTAGATTTGTTCGGCCACGGAAAATCTGGGGGAACTGTTGAGGACGGAAGAAATGAGCCAAGCTTTGGCGTTCTAACAGCGGTGCAGTATCTAGAGTCTCAGCGATTTGTCAATTCATCCGCAATTGGCCTTGTGGGTCACAGTCTCGGCGGAGGTGCAATGAGAGCAGCAGTTGCTCATGACAGCCAAATCGACGCATTAGTTCTAATCGCTGGAGGACTAGGGGATATTGCGGAAGGCCAAGAATATGGAGTGCTAAACTCAACTTTTCCCAAGAATCTCCTGGTGGTCGTCGGAAAATACGATGTTTTGTTCAACCTAACCGAGCTTGCTTCAGAGAAGTTGCCGCCTGTCTTCGCTACCCAACAGGGAGTCGTTCCAGGCGTCCTTTATGGCAGTTTCAAATCTCAGACAGACCGAAAACTCGTTACGCCAACAACCACTCACCTCTTCGAACCTGTTGACCCCACAGTCATCTTGGAAACAATCGCGTGGATGGAAAATGCTCTCAAGACCACGCAGTCTCAAGAAGCAGAATTGAACACAAATCTGATTTATGTTCAGCGAGAAGCTGCAATTCTAACCGTTATTGTCGGATTGTTTGGGATTGTTTTCCTCGCGTTCTTCCCTATCGCTAACATTGTCCGGGCAGAGCCACAGCATGATATGCTCAAAAGAGAATATGACACACTGGGATATTGGAGGACCTATGTCGTTTGGGGAGCACTTAATTTGGCCCTGTTTGTCCCCATGTTCTTTGTTGGATTTATCATCCCATTTCCTCCATTGATTTTTGGGGCCTCAATAGCATGGTGGATGTTGGCCGTAGGTTTGATCGGACTGCTTCTAGCAGCAAAAAACCTACCAAGGCTATTCGAGACGAAAATCAGATTAAGGGAAGCGCTTGCAGGGGCTTTTGGCAGAAAAGAGTTGTCTATCGCGGTAGTTGCCTTCCTAGTACTTTTTGCAGTCGCAAACTTGCTTGAAGCAATGCTTAACATCAATCTGCGAATAGTCTCGCCCATATTTCGAGGCTTTAGCTCAGGCAGACGCATCTTCGCCTTTCTCACGTTTGTACCTTTCTTTCTGCATATTTCGTGGCAGAGGGCTTGTATCTTCATGAGTTCAATTACTGCCAAATCCAAGGAAGCTTGACAGGTCTGCGCAACTACGGCAAGGCAGTTTTCAGCAGGATCATACCCTTCGTTGCTGTAATCTGTTTGCAGTACATGCCAAAAGTGCTTTTCAACATCTGGATTATGCCGAGCTTCGTCGGATTTCTAGTGGAATTCCTTTGGCTAATTGTCCCAGTTTTCATAATAACAACAACATGTTCATGGTGGCTCTATAGAAATACCAAAAAAGTGGGCACCGGTGCAGTATTTAATGCCCTTATGATGGCTTGGTAGCTTCAATTGTCTTTCCATTCTAGAAGTCGAAAAGAAGCCTGCAAATCAAGCGCTCGCTACCAATCGTCTTCTTCTTCAAAGTCTTCTCCGTCGTCATCTTCTTCATCTTCTTTTTTTTCTTTGACCAAAGAAGCACCTCCCTGTCTTGCTATGTCTTCGGGTCAGCTTATCCAGCCTTCAGATAATACTCTATAACAGAAAAAGGTTTAGGAGTTAAGGCGCGCGCTAACACTACCTCAATGGGGTCTCACAAGCGAGCAAGGTCTTCTCTTTGTTGCGATCCCGTTTTCTGAAGACTTGCACTCTAGTATTTTCCAACCTTCTTTCCCGCTTCATGATAGAAGCCTTTTTCGCCAACCCATTTCAAGAGCAAGCCTTCTTTCCAATCATAACCTTCTCGGCATTGGGTTGCGACAACTTCTCCCATGAACCACACGTGGTCTCCGACTTCCACTTCTTGAACGACTTTGCACTCAATGCTCAAAGGGCTTTCCTCAATAAGAGGCGCCGTAATCTTGCTCGCTGGAGTTGCCGTCAGCTTTGCCAACTTGAATTTGTCCGTGTCTCGCCCAGAGTTTTCCCCGCAAATCTTTACGGCTTCGATTAATTTCTCGTCAACCACGTTGACAGCATAGGCCTTGCTCTTTTGAATAAGCTCATAGGAGTATCTTGAGGGCGCTATGCCTATGCCAACCAAAGCTGGTTTTCCGGAGAAGTAGGCAAACATGCCAACGCTGATTATGTTCTTCTTTCCTTCATGTTCACAGGATACTAGGTATATTGGTCGAATAGGCAGCTTTCTAAGGCCTTCCTGAACCGGATCCTCACTCTTCATACGACACCAAATCCTCCAGCGTGCTGTTGTATGAATTCGTTATAAATGGCTTCCCCGTCAAGTCTCGCGTGTGCGCGCTAGATGCATTAGTTGATGGTGCAGCAGAACAGCTTCTCCCCGTAGACTCGTTTGTCAAATAATCGACACATCCCAGATGGTTCTCTCGAACGAACAATGGTCGTATTGCATCTAAGAAGGCTGAATGTTGTAGGACAACCGTCCTTTCGGATTTGTTTCCTCACTGTGTCGGTTAATGAAAGTGTGCCTTCTTTCGAGCTCGAAAACTCAGAACGTGTGAGCTTCCCATCTAGCTTCGGAAAGAATCTCGAAAAAGTGTGCTGGCATCTAGCGCGCGCGAGCAAAAAAGAACCTGTCACGGAAAAAAAAGTCTTCTAAACCAGATAAGCTGGTCGTATTGTGGACGAGCGCAGACGGAGAAGTGGCCTTGCGCGCGCTGTATACGTTTGGTTCGAAGCGTTTCAAGTGGGG
>CAYHAK010000001.1:0-40116 GCA_964354625.1 uncultured Candidatus Bathyarchaeia archaeon | reverse complement strand
GAGAAGTGGCCTTGCGCGCGCTGTATACGTTTGGTTCGAAGCGTTTCAAGTGGGGTTGGAAAAACGTTACACTCGTTGTGTGGGGACCATCTTCTAAACTTCCTGCTGAAGACAAGGAATTGCAGGAATATCTTTCTAGAATAAGAGATGCTGGTGTCAAATTAGCGCGCGCGTACGGAGTTTCTGATGACTTGAGACGGCTTGGAATAGAGGTCAAGTAGCGAGCGCTAACCGCTGACTGATTACCTAAGAGACGATAACTACAGAGTAATCACCATCTTGATCTCGCCTCAGGCATGATTAGGACATACAACGCGTGCGCTACGCCATTGCCGCCGCTACAGCACGGTATCCTCGGGTATGTCCTCGACTTCTTCCACAAGAACCCAGTCATTCAGCTTGATCTCGTTCACAAAAATGAGCCTGTCCTCGCCTATCTGGATGCACGCTGACCGGTGCACGTTGTCCAGCTTCATCGAAGCATGCAACCCAGCGATCTTGTGAACCACGAAGTGCAACGTTTCATGCTCTAGCACTTGAAGCAGGCTGTACACAGTGAACTGGTCCCGACGCCTGTGCCAGTAAACGTTGATCATTGACGGGTTTATGTTGTCCACCCAGCCTCCGGCCACGTAGACGGCTCGGCGCGGATTCTCAGCAATCTCCTCCTCCGAAGGCACCCGCACATCCAGAGGCCCGAAACGCTCAAGCCTCCTAATCCGCACCGTCCTCCCCAAATCAGCGACCCCCCAAACCAAACAAAAAACAAGAGATACACGCACTCACATAAAAACAAAACTGAACTAGACAGCCAAAAAAAAGCCCGGGAGAGTGGGCCTCGTATTGGCGCGCGCTCAGGCACTAAGTCTGGAGCTTCTGCTTGATCGCATTGCGCTTCTCTTCTGCAAGCGGGCCAAACTTTTTGATTCTGTCCGTGAACATGGTGAACAGTTCCGCAGCCTTCTTGTAGACAGGCAAAGGCACATAGCTGTAGCGCACACGCATGTTCTCAATCGTGTATTTGCCAAGCTCACGGTTCATGTCGATCATGCGCTTCTTCGTGAAATGCTCGTCAATAGCCTCCTGACCCTCAATGACCAGCACACCATCAGCACCATACGCAAAAGCGTACAGCAAATGCTTCAAACCCAAAATAGCCGTCGTAGGCACCGTGGCAATGCGAATGTTCTCAGGATAGCTCGTCCTATCTAGCCCTAGAAAATCCATGCCTGTGTAGCCGACGTTCTTGTCCACAAACGCCACCACGCGAACATCGCCCGAAGCCTTGTCCGCAAGCACGCCACGCAAAGTCGCCAGAATCTGCCTCGACGTCGCATTCTTAAAGTCAATAGCCTCCTTCGGACAGACAGGCACACATGCACCGCAACCGTTACACTGAAATGCGCTGATCGTCGCCTTCCCATCAACCATGCTTATCGCGTTAACAGGACAAACAGGCACACAAACGCTGCAACCATTACACAAATCAGCAATCACGAAAGCCTTCTCAGGACTCGTAGTAACGTAGTCGCTTTTCAGGAACAAGGCAACCTTCGCCGAAGCGCCCAAGCCATCCGAAACCGTGTCTCGCACGTCTTTCGGACTCAAAGCGCAGCCACACGCATAAACGCCTGTGACCAGCGTGTCAACTGGATCAAGCTTCGGATGCTTCTCTGTAACGAACCCGTCTTCGCCGATGCTTACCTTCATCTTGTCCGCAAGTTCCTTCAACCCAGCGGGAGGAACCATCGGAGTGGCCAAGCCGATCATGTCAAACTCCTGCTCAATCAACTCGCCCGTAATCGTGTCCTCGGCGACAGCCACAAGCTTGCCGTTCTTATTCTGGTAGACCTCAGCCACCTTGCCACGGATGAACGAAACACCGGCCTCCTGATCACGCCAATACAAATCCTCATAACCCTTACCCGTGGCACGAATGTCCGTGTAGTAGATGCTTACGTCAATGCCTAGCATCTTCTTCAATACGAAAGCCTGCTTCAAAGCATACATGCAGCAAATCCGACTGCAATACGGAATGTAGTTCTTGTCTCGCGACCCCGCGCAAAGCACAATCGCCATGCTCTTCACGTCGCTGCCATCCGCACGCTTCACGTAGCCGCCAGTCGGGCCAGTCGCCGAAACAAGCCTCTCCAGCTCCATCATCGTGATAACGTCTTTGTACGTGCCATAACCATAGGTGTCAAGCTTCTTGGCATCATACAGCTGAAAACCTGTAGCCATAATGATGCCACCCACGTGCAAGTCAATCGTACTTCCCTGGTCCGCCAGACTAACCGCCTTGGCAGGACAAAGCTGCTCACACTTCCCGCATTTCGTGCACGAGCCAAAATCAATCACGTAGGCCGAAGGCACAGCCTGCGGAAACTCCACATAAGCCGCCTTCCGCTTTGCCAAACCCTCATTAAACTCATCTGCAACCACAACCGGACAAACCTTCGAGCACACACCGCAACTGCGACACTTCTGAAGATCCACGCCCCGTGGCTTCATGAAAACCTTAACGTCAAAGTTGCCGGGCCTGCCCGAAACCTCCTTGACCTCAGCGTAAGTGTACAGCGTCACGTTCGGATTCCTTCCCACCTCAGCCATCCTCGGCGTAAGAATACACTGCGCACAATCCAACGTCGGAAAAACCTTCGTCAACTTCGCCATGTTGCCACCGATGCTCGGCTTACGCTCCACAACATGAACCTTGTAACCCAGATAACCAAGCTCAAGCGCCGCAGTAATCCCGGATATTCCTCCGCCTACTATCAGAATCTCACGCGAAGCCTTCTCACTAATCGTCTCCAAAGGCTCAAGCTCGCGACTTCGCTCGTACCCGCCCCTGATCAGGCTTACCGCCTTCTTCGTGGCCTCAGCCGACGGATGCGGACCCAAAATCCAAGAATTCTGCTCTCTGATGTTCACAAACTCCAACATGTACGGATTTAACTCAGCACGCTCCAGCACGCTCTGGAACGTGGCCAAATGCATCCTCGGCGTGCAGCTGGCAACCACAACCCTATCCAAACTCTCCTTCTTGACTGCCTCCGCGATTATCTCCTGCGCAGGCTTAGAACATAGGTACCTGTGGAACTTGGCCACGGCAACGTCAGGCCAGCTCTTAACCGTATCCACCACAGCATTGACATCCACCACTTCGCCAATGTTGCCACCACATTCGCAAACGAAAACCCCAATCCTCGGCGCCTTCTTCTCCATTCCCGAAACCCCTAGCCATGTTGGTTTGTTTTGAGTGATACGGAGGAAAATACTTTAATAACCTTACGCTCCCACTTCAAACAAAAGTGATGAACAGCATGAACGCTCAGGAACTGTCCCAAAAACACAAACTTCTCGAATGCATCCAATGCGGAACCTGCACAGGAAGCTGCCCCGTCGCAAGAAAAGCCAACCTCAACATCAGACGGTACATGCGCGAAGTCGCCACACTCGGCAAACTAAGCATACACCCCCAAAACGAGCTGTGGAGCTGCACAACATGCTCAACATGCGGAGTCAGATGCCCCAAAGACCTCAACCCATACGAGTTCTTAATCGACGTCCGCAGCATGGCCGTCGAAGAAGGACAAATCGCACCTACCATACGCGACGCACTCGAAAGCATATTCAAAAACGGCAACCCATGGGGACGAATGCGGAACAAGCGCACTGAGTGGACACAGGGCCTAAACGTCAGGCCAATCTCGCAGGGCGCCGACATCCTTTTCTACGTCGGCTGCACATCAGCCTACGACCCAAGAGTCCAAATCGTCCCAAAAAGCCTCGTCAAATGCCTCGAAAGAGCAGGAGTCAACTTCGGCGTTCTGGGCGACGAGGAAAACTGCTGCGGAAGCGAAGTCTACGGAATGGGCGAGAAAGGGCTGTTCGAATTCCTAACAGAAGAAAACATGAAAACATTCAACAAATACAACATCAAGCAAGCCGTTGCAACGTGCCCCCACGGTTTCCACGCCTTCAAGAACCGATACAACCAAACCAGCGTCGAAGTACAGCACCACACACAACTGCTTGCAAAACTGGTCGAAACAGGAAAACTCACCTTCTCAAAGCCACTAGACAAGAAAGTCATATACCACGACCCATGCTTCCTAGGCAAACAAAACAACATCTACGACGAACCACGCAAAGCCATTGAAAGCGTGCCAGGCGTAAAACTACTCGAATTCGACCGCAACAGAGCCAGAAGCGTCTGCTGCGAAGGTGGTGGAGGACGAATGTGGGTAGATATTCCGGGTGGACGCCTTGCTGATACCCGTGTCAAAGACGCAGTAGAAGCAGGAGCCGAGATTCTTGCTGTGGCTTGTCCGTACTGCCTATTGACGTTGGATGATGCCGTGAAAACCACGGGGAACGAGGGCAAGATTCAGATCATGGACGTGGCTGAACTGCTCTCGCTTGCACTATAGGACCTACTTCTTTCAGAAACACTCAGCGCTGCCCAGACTGGGAGCACGTCACCCCACAATTAGCGATTCGACGGATTCGCTATGGTTTTTTGCTCTTTGACACCGTGTCCGAACGCATGCATGAAGTTTATATTGAAAAACCTAACAGATATGTATATTTGAATTTTAACCGGAAGTTCAATCTGGATGTGAATACAAGTTGGTCAACAAAGGAAGAGGACGACTGTTCAAAAGAAAAGACGGCAAATTCCTGATATGCCTACCGAAAGACCTAGCAGAAGACAGCATGTTCCCGTTCCACTGCCCCGAATCCATGTACGTAAGAGCCAGCTTCAAGCTCGGCGACAACAAAATGCTCGTAGAGACGTACAAGGAACCAAAGCCCGAACCGACGTTAACCACGCAGCGTCCCAACAGAAAAGGAGAGCAATCCACAACAGCAAAAGAGCAGTAGAGCACACTCTGAACCCCACAACACGCCTATTCGGCACTCCTAACAGGCGTTTTTCCCGCGCGCGCAAAAGCAAACAGTCAAGTGGCCGAGCCAAGCCTCTGCGAACAATTCATAAACTGCGCACACCAAACTGGTCTGCCAGAGGGCGTTACCTGTTGGAGAGTTTCGATCTCGTTGTTATCGGCGCTGGTGCCGCAGGCTTGGCTGCAGGCATTTACGGGATTCGCAGCGGCTTGAAAACGGTTGTTCTTGAAGAGAAGATTGCCGGAGGTACTGCAGCCGATGCGCCAGTGGTCCAGAACTATCTGGGCTTCACAAGCGTCAGCGGAATGGAGCTAGCGCAGAGGATGGTGGCGCACGCGAAGGCTGCAGGCGTGCAGATCCGCGAATTTGAGGCCGTGACCAGCCTTGACCTCAAAGGCGAACGTAGAATCGTCAAGACAGAGAAGACAACCTACGAAGCAGGAGCGGTCATAGTCGCTTCAGGCAGTCACTACCGCGAACTGGGAATTCCAGGCGAAAAAGAGTTTCGCGGAAGAGGAGTGAGCTATTGCGGAATTTGCGATGGACCACTGTTCAAGGGCAAACGGGTCCTCGTGGTCGGAGGCGGAAACTCGGCGTTGATAACCGCTCTCTACATTGCTGAGCTCGCATCCGTAGTAAAGATCGCGCATCGCAGAGAGACGTTTAGGGCTGAAGAAGCTCTCGTAGACGCACTTAAGGCGAAGAAGAACATTGAGATCTTGCTGAGCACGGAGATAAGAGAGATCAAAGGAGAAAAGCTTGTCAGCACAACGGCAATGCTAAACATCCAAAGTGGAGAAACCAAGGAAATGCCAGTTGACGGCGTTTTTGTCCAAGTTGGAGAGGACCCAAATAGCCAGTTGGCAATTGACGCTGGCGTGGCAACTGATGAGAAAGGCTATATCAAGATTGATCTGTGGCAGCGAACGAACATCGCGGGAGTGTACGCTGCAGGCGATGTTACGAATCATCCCGTGAAGCAGATTGGAACCGCTGTGGGACAAGGCATTACTGCAGCCTTGGAGGCTTACGGTTTCGTTCGAAGACCATATTACAGACAACAGAAAATGCTCCAAAAGTAATATATCGTTCGAAATCCCTTCTCAGACTTTCTGAGCCGTGCAACGTTGGAGAAATGCTAGATGAGCAAGGCATGCGCAACGGCAATAAGCATCAACCAAGACCTTTGCAGCAAATGCAGCATCTGCTATTCCATCTGTCCGTACGAGGCCATAAATCGAGACCCTGAAACGGGTAAAGTGGAAATAGACCTGCAGAAATGTCAGGTCTGCGGGATCTGCTATAGCGCGTGTCCGTCTTCAGCCATAGAAATGATTTACTATGATAATGAAAACCTGCTGAAGTATGTGAAGAGCGCGCAGGAGAAATGTAAAAGTGATACGCTTGTTTTGATGTGCCGAGGCAATTCGCCTGCATCATGCGACATTGAAGAGATTCTGAAAGATCAAGGTTTAGACATAAGGAACTACATTCCGCTTCGGTTGCCCTGTTCGGGGCGCGTTCCAACCGAGTTCGTTTTTCAGATGTTGAAATCTGGAATAAGACACGTTGTTTCAGTCCAGTGTGAGGATGCTTTTTGCAGGTTCAAGGAAGGCACAAAGACAAACACTAGACGCATGGTGCTGGGCAGGGCGGTTGTTGAACAGTTCGGCCTGAGCAAGGAAGCTTTGCATGTCGTGAAGTATTCACGGAAGGTAGTCTATGATACTGAGAAGTGCGTGGGTTGTGATAAGTGCGTGTATGTCTGTCCCTACAAGGCCATAGAAGCGGAACCGCTCGCAACCCCGAAGATACTCTATGATGATTGCATGGGCTGTGGAGCCTGCGCGCTCGTGTGTCCGCATTCAGCTATTCAGGTCAAGGGTTTCGAATTCGAGGACGTTATGAGACGTTACGTTGAGACGGCAAAGAAGCTGAAGGCTGAAGGCAAGTTTCCTGTGGTTTTGGTTTTTGTTTGTCAATGGTCAGAGTTTCAGGCTTTAGATGATCCAGAGAGTTTGTTCAAGAAGGCTGTGATCTTGGAGGTGCCTTGTTTCAAGGCGCTTGACCCTGTTCATGTTGTAAATGCCTTGGAGGACGGTTTTACCGGCGTTATGGCGGTCGTCTGCTCGGCAGAAGATTGTAAGCTGCAGGAAGGCAGGGAGACGGCTGAACGGAACATGACCGTGCTGAAGGATGCTCTGAAGAAGATGGGTCTGCTGGAACGTTTTGAGCTCTTCATGGCTTCGCCGCGTTGCGTTGGTGACTTCGATCAGAAACTGGCCGAGTTTGTACAAAAGATCGCTTCCATGCCGGCGGCGCAGCTGGCTACAGCGGAGGCTAAGTAAGTGTATGAGATTGTGAGCAAGAAAGAGTTGGCTTCCAAGATCAAGCTGTTCGAGGTCCATGCTCCGGAAATGGCTGAAAAAGTTAAGCCAGGACAATTCATAATCATAATCATTGACGAGAAGGGCGAGCGTGTGCCGCTGACGGTGGCGGGCTGTGATGCGAGCAAGGGCACGATAAAGTTTGCTTTCAACGAGGTTGGCAAGACAACGAAGCAGCTTGGGTGCCTGAAGGAGGGCGAATGTATCGGAAACATAACTGGACCGCTGGGAAACCCGTCCGAGATCAGGAATTTCGGCAGGGTCCTGTGTGTTGCTGGCGGCGTGCTGATTGCGCCGATGCTTTTCGAGGCTCAAGCTCTGCAGCAAGCGGGAAACGCGTTGACCACGGTTGTCGGGGCGAGAATCAAAGATCTGCTCTTCTTTGAGAAGGAAATGGAGCGCCTAAGCGACAGGTTCTACGTGGCGACGGATGATGGCTCCAAGGGCTACAAGGGTTTGGATTTTCTCAAAGAGATCCTAGAGAAGGAGAGGTTCGATCGTTGCGTGGCTTGGGGGCCTGTTGTCATGATGAAGACCGTGTCTGCCATGACGAGACCGTTCGGCGTTCGCACGATTGTGACTTTAACGCCGATCATGGTTGATGGGATGGGCATGTGTGGGGTCTGTCGGGTAACGGTGGACGGGAAGATGAAGTCCGGGTGCGTTGATGGGCCCGAGTTTGACGCCCATGGTGTTGATTTTGATGAGTTGGTGAACAGGCAGAGGATGTTTTTGCCTGCGGAAAGGTTCAGTTCGCTTCTTTGGGAAACGCGGGGAGGGTGTGCTTGTGGCGGAAAGTAAACCTAAGTCGAAGATCAAGAAAGAAGCCGAATCGATGCCTAAGCAGAAGCCTGAGGTTCGGCGGAAGAACTTCGACGAGGTTGCCTTGGGCTATTCTGAGGAGCAGGCCAAGGCAGAAGCAAACCGCTGCTTGCAGTGTCCGAAGCCGCAATGCGTGACAGGCTGTCCTGTCGAGATAGACATTCCGGCTTTTGTGAAACTGTTCAAAGAGGGAAAGTATGAGGAGGCGGCGAGAAAGATCAAGGAAAAGAATAGTCTTCCTGCAGTCTGCGGGCGTGTTTGTCCACAAGAGGAGCAGTGCCAGAAGTTCTGTATCATGGGTAAGGTTGGCGAGCCTGTGAGTATTGGCAGACTAGAGCGGTGGCTGGCTGATTGGGAAAGAGAGAGAGGAACAGCCAAGGATGCTGAGAAGCCTTCGCCGACGGGCAAGAAGGTTGCCGTGGTCGGTGCTGGCCCAGCTGGACTCACAGTTGCGGCCGATCTTGCGAAGCTTGGACATAAGGTCGTGATTTTTGAAGCTTTGCATCTTCCTGGTGGCGTACTAGTTTATGGAATTCCAGAGTTTCGGTTGCCGAAAAAGATTGTCAAGGCAGAGGCTGACTACGTTCAGAGCCTGGGTGCGGAACTGAAGCTCGGGTACCTTGTGGGCCGAATATACACAATTCCTGAATTGCTGAAAGAAAGGGGTTTTGACGCGGTTTTCATTGGTACGGGTGCGGGTTTACCTGCTTTCATGAAGCTGCCTGGTGAGAATCTGAGCGGAATCTATTCGGCGAACGAGTTTTTGATTAGGGTCAATCTGATGAAGGCTTATGCGTTTCCATTCTATGACACGCCTATTTCGATTGGCAAGCATGTTGTGGTTATCGGCGGTGGCAATGTGGCTATGGATAGTGCGCGTTCGGCCTTGCGTTTGGGGGCTGAGGAAGTATGCATTGTCTACCGTCGCTCTCGGGAGGAGATGCCTGCGAGGCGAGAGGAGATTGAGAACGCAGAGGAGGAAGGCATCCTGTGCAAGTTCCTGGCTAATCCAATCAGGTTTATTGGCGATGATAAGGGCTGGGTGAAGGCCATGGAATGCGTCTGCATGGAACTGGGACCTCCAGACGAATCTGGGAGGAGAAGGCCAGTTACGGTTAGCGGCTCAGAGTTCACGATGGACGTGGACACGGTCATCTTGGCAGTTGGAAGGACATCCAACCCGATCATTCAGAGCACGACTGAGGGCCTGGCGGTCACGAAGTGGGGAACGATCGTCGCTGATGAGAATGGGAAGACGAGCATCGAAGGCGTCTACGCAGGTGGCGACATCGTAACAGGCGAGGCCACGGTCATCAGCGCGATGGGTGCAGGCAAGAAGGCAGCCAGAGCCATCCACGAATACCTCATGAACAAGAAGTAACGGACGTTCGCCTAAAGGACAGCCAGTAAACGATACAGGCTTGTCGGGCTTTCGCGTGCCACACTTGAGGGTGCAGAGTTTTTGACCTCCCCACAAATAACTTGAACTTCGCGCGCGCCCCCTCCCCCATAGTCATAGGCCCAACTGCAACTGAAGCTTTCAGATATCTATTGCGCTGTTTTGCGCTCAATAGATGATACCCCCATCTCCCATGTTTTTGCAGAGATCTGTCCCGCGCGCGATAAGACCTCGCCCAAAACCGAACACAAACTACTTACGCGCTTTACAAATTCCTTTTCGTAGACAATCGCGCACACCCGAGAAAGAAAAAGCTAGGAAAATGCGCTCTGGAGGTTTGCCAGAGTTCTATTTTCCTTTCTTTCCACCCTTTTTCTTCTTTGTTTGTGCGCTTTTAGGCAATGCAGCAACACCATTCAGGTAATTAGGCGTAAATCATATTTAAAAGTTTTCAAGAGGCATCATTTTCAAACCTTATCCAAAAAACGTCCCAAACATGACTGTTCATAATAAGTCAGACATTTCTCTGCCTAGTCGCGCCAGAACCGACTACCTTCCACGCTCATTCCAAAAGGCATTTGTGCGGATACTTTGCCAGTCTCGAAAGCCTCATGTTTCTATCTTCTACTCAAAAGATGAGGCGAAAACTGCCTAGATAGGATTCTTCGCTGCAAGAGGATATTTCGGGAAATCTAGAAGAGAAAGCACGCTTTGGATTCTCTGTTCCGTGCAAGAATCTCTTCTCTGTTCCATTGAGAAAATTGTTGGCACGTGTTTGCCACAGTCGTTTTGGTAGCGCGCGCTATCATCTTTCACCGCGAGAAAACTCGCCTCGACAGCAAAAGCCACCTCCGACTTCTAAAACCCCGCAGCCATACCTGAAACGGGCACCCCAGCCTCAAAAAGCACCTTAAACCTCAACTCCTCTCCAACTGTCCAAGCCTATCAATCAGACTCCCTCCTTCCCGACACTCAATCTTCTTCATGTTTCTCTGTTTCAGCCATAACCTTTCTGCATTTCTATGCGTCTGGGGGGGCACACCGCCGTTCTTGTTTGACTGGTTGGACAAAGCTCTACCCCCCACGCACGAACTGACTGAGGGTCAAGTGATGCGCAACATTCCTACTGGGAACTACGTCGCGAATGCATAAATATCAAGTCCGAAACATGCTCTAACAGAACGCCAGGTGCGGTCTCCATGGAGGACCTGTCACGACACTACACTCTTCTCAGGAACCCAACACGTCGAAAGATAATTGAAGTCCTCGGAACACAAGAGAAAATCGGCTTCAAAGAGCTACGCGACGTTCTAGGCCTAGGCGTGGGCACAGTCTACTACCACCTGGACATGCTTTCAGGCTTCGTAGTTCAAGACAAACAACACAAGTACAGTCTGAACGACCGTGGACACGTGCTTTTCAGAGTCCTAAAGGAGGGCAGCATTCCAGCAACACTAGAACTGAGCGAAACCTTCAGCCACCGATTGGGAAAGTGGCTTTTCCTTTCACCCATTTTCGCAAGAACCGCCAAACCACTCAAGCTGCTGCCTATCTCGATTGCCATCATGTTCGCAGGCGCATTAGGCTCTGCCTATGCAGAACTTGAACCTGCCCTCTTCTTCTACAGCCAATATCCCACTCATGGCTTCACGGAAACGGTTGCTCTGTTCTTCTTAGACTGGATAGGCCTGTTTCTCTTCGCCGAACTCCTCATATACCTACTTCACAAGCGTGCCGGCAACGACCTCCAGCTTTTCACTTGCACAGGCTTGGCCTCCCTTCCAATCGCAGTGCTTCCCTATATCCATCTTCTGTTCAACTACGCGCTTCTCCCTACAATGATTGTGCAATACGTCACCGTCGCCATGCAGATTTGGAGTCTTCTACTTGTTTCCGCAGCTTTCTGCTTCGGAAAAGGCATAAGACTTGACAAAGCCATAGTCGTAAGCCTAACCGCGATGTATCTAAACATAGCCATATTGTTCCTGCAAGGCAGATTTGCCTGAAGTTCGAGGTTCCTCGAACCTTCGATGAGCTCACTTCGAGTTTTCTCGAATCGATTTTCTTAAATCGTTTTCTGACGTGGTGCTTATAGGTGAAAAGTTTGAGAAACAGAGAGAAAACCGCAGTTCTTTTGGCAATGCTACTGGCTTCAATCGCGTCACCCTTGATGGTGATGCCTGCAATGTCAGAAGAAACGTCAACACCAATGACTCTGCAGACAATCGGAAACTGGACCTACATTCAGAACGACCTCATAACCATAGTCTTTCCCGCAGACGGCAAGAAACCCATGTTCCTATGGTGGTACACCAAAGATCCCGACAACATCAACGTGGTCAAATTCAAGGGACTAGTCGAATACTCGGCCTACGAAAGACCTTACTTCCTCTGGAGATGCCAGGCCGACCGGCTAAGGCTGAAAAGGCAAATACAAGATCAATTCTACGAGCCGAAACGACACATGTTCGGGAACAATGAACTGCGCATGGGACAGATTTGGCGAGCACTAGCGGAAATCGGAAACTACTCGACCCTTCACGCCCCCTTCCTGCCCTTCAGTAGCAGCACATGGGAACTAGACGGCCCAACCAACGTGACAAGAGGAACCGTGAAATACCTGAGCTTCAACTTCACATTGGCGGAAGTCCCAGGACAAAGAGAACACTTCAAGTTCGCAGAAGACAACATAATCATCAGATGCCGATTCTACTACACTCCTGCCACAGAAGACGCATACGGGAAATACTCGTACACCGTCAACGCCGGCGAACTCAAGATCGACCTAGTTGTCAAACACTGGGAATGGAACACTGACAAAATCAACCAGATAATCCAAAACCTAAACGAACTGGGTCTCAACATTCCGAAGGGAGAGACCGGCTTGGCACTGTGGATCAACTTGGCCTCAATCAATATGACAAAGCTCCAAGCAGCCAACGACGATGCTCAAAGCCCCAGCGACACCGACTTCACAGAAGGTGTCTCCGTTGCCAGAAACATGTACGTAGAGGGGAACAAGGTTTCCGTTGCACAAGACAACACCGAAAACGATGAGACGCCTCTTCAGAATCGGGGACCAGAACGCTTCAGGATACGCCTCGAGAAGGGCAATGCCACATTTGCAGGCTTCTTCAAATTCGTACCGCAGGCAATCGTTACAGACGGCACAACATACGACACGACAGACGTGACTGCATCATACACTTCCGCAGGAGCGCACATGCGCCTATTCATCGGCTACCCATACTTCGGCAACAAAACCCTAATCCACGATCCTTCCATCGGCGTTGAAAACGTAATCCCATGGATGCCTACAACCTTACTGTTCGTACTGATCGGTGCCACGATAGTCATAGCAGTTGCAGTGTCTGCAGTCAGACTGCGAAAGAAGACGGTAGACATTCTAACCGTCAAATAACCACTTCCTTTTTTTGGCGCGCGCACCACAATAGAACTTCTTTCAGACCTCATAAGCATCTTTCAAGTGGACTTTGCTTCAACCAAACCATTAGCGGAAAAGCGAGGCTGTAAATATGCCCAAAGCGGGCTGCAGCTTTCACGCTGAGCTGACTAGCAAGGTTCAGGCGGGTGGTTTCTTGTTCTTGAGTCTGGCTTGGGTGATTTTCAGGTAACCGCTGTCGTCTTTCCATATTCTTTGTGTCTCGGCGACTTCTATTCTCTTCTTGTAGATTGGAGCGTCGAGGACCAATGTTTCGTATTCTCCCCCTTCTCCGACGAGCGACACGCCGTACTTCTTGTTGAGGCTGACTAGGTCTGCGACTGTGGCTTCGTCGATTTTTCTTCCAAGCCAGTCTTCACCAAGCCCGTAAGCGTACGCTCCTGTTATGATGACCTCGAGTCTCAGCTTCAATATCTCATTCAGTAGGTCGAGCGGTTCTCTCTGCCACAGTGGCGCTATGGACGCTAGGCCCAGTTGTGTGCAGATTTGGTCTACCTGCGTTTTCTGGTAGGCTGAGGCTATGGCTCCTGAAACAACGCCTTCCATGTCAAGCGTTTCAATCAGGCGCTTGAGGTCCTTGAGTTCCTCTTCCTTTATTCCGGAGGTTTCGGCCTTCGCCAGCGGAATATCAACGGCCTCGGCCACCAAGTCTATCAATTCAATGTTCGGGTAGTGGAACATCCAACTGTCTTCGCGCTGCGGGATCATTGTGGCCAGATACTTCACTTCGTGGCCTTCCCGCAAAACGTGGCAGAGTGCCAGAATCGAGTCCTTTCCTCCCGTGGCTAGAACAGCTACGCGCATTATGTTTGCACTTCACAGGTTGGTTTCGTGCTTGTGGCTTAGCTTACTATCTTGGCTTTGGCCACTTTGAATATGCCCTCTGTTCCCAGCCGCCATTCCTCAAAGCCTTCAACAGCAGTCGGATACTCCTTGTAGTGCCGCCTCACCTGATTCATCGTGCTCACCGTAAGCCTGAGCCTGTTCAGAAACCGCGCCTTCTTCAAACCCTTGAATACACGCCTAGCAGTCTCCGTCACATTCAAATGGAACTCCTCGCCCAGACCTGCCCTCAGAACATCATCTTCCGTCAACAGCCTACAATTCATCCCATAACTAAGCTCGTCGTCACTGCTCTTAATGAGAAGCATGCGGAAAATGTCCAAAGCAGCCTGCTTCGTCCCATAAGTTTCCATATAACGCCGATTATACGGCCACAAAGACTTCTGGCTCACATCGCCCTTCTCCAGCGCCTCAACGATCGTCTTCCCTGCATAGAAGCCGCTTAGCATCGATGGGCCTATTCCACCGCCGTGAATGGGGTTCACCAGAGAGGCGGCATCGCCGAGGATTGCTACGCCGTTGCCGACCATGTTGTCCAGAGGCCTGCGCGTAGGGTCGAACCATGCACCACCCTCCAAGAGCAATGAGCCCTCGAAGAGCGGCCTCGTCAACACATGCTCATAAAGCTGAGTCTTGGGGTTCGGAAACCTGCCGCGCATGCATATCCCAAGACCGACGTTTGCCCTCGCGCCGCTCTTCGAGAAAACCCAGCTGTAGCCTCCGGGCGTCACTTTCTGGTTTATGTAGATCTCGCAGTACTTCGTGTCCTCGCTCTCCTGCCTGAGCTGCCTGATCTCGCGGTAGCACGCCTCAACATCCTCGTTGGCAACCTCGCTCTCAATCCTCATCTCCTTCGGAAGGCTCTTCCTGACCACGCCAATGAAGCCGCTGGCATCCACAACCACCTTGCCCTTCACCTTGGAGATCTTGCCGGTCTTCAGGTTCTTTGTCGTGATTCCCGTCACGAATTTCCTCTCGATTGTCGGCCCTGAGCACAGGGTGGAATCCAGAAGCGTTGTTCCCCTGTCGATGGCCTTCCTCAGAAGCCACTGCCCAAACAGGCGCCTGTTCAAAAGATAACCAATAAAATCCTCATGCTTGATCGTGAAAGCAGTCTCCATGTCCGGAGAGTAGATCCTGATGCCTTCAATCTTCTTCTCAAGCTCACCGCCCTGCGGCTTCTCCAAGCCCAAGGTCTTCAAATGATGCTCACCCAAGGCGTCGCCGCATATCTTCTCTCCGATCTGCTCTCTCCGCTTCCGCTCGACGAGACAGACCTTTAAGCCTGCCTCAGCCGTGGTCTTCGCGGCCAAGCACCCGGCCGTCCCCGCGCCAATTACTACAACATCGAAATTCTCCAAGGCCACATCCTTCCAGACAGTTTTCCCATCATATTCGCTTAAATATGCTCATAACTCTTACTGAAAGCCTTCCTTAATAACTGCTTCCAGAACACCCAACCTTCTTTTATTGAATGGCGCGCGCGCGAGACACACTGCATTTACTGAAAATATGAATTGGCGATTCATAATCGTTTAATATGTTCTCGACTGAACATGGAAAAACAATGAAACAAACGATGAAAAGGTGTGAATGAAAATGATGAAAAAAGCCGCAGTTAGAGATGCCCTGTACACGATTGATCTGACCAAGATCGACGGAGACGGAGCCTTCCCATGCCCGAAATGCGGAGCCATGATATCTCCAGACGACCAAACCGAAGAAACCTACCAAATCGTAGAAACAGTGGTCAAAAACGACGAACTGTCAGAGCTAGTTCTGGCCTGCAACAAGTGCAGAACAAAAATAAGACTCACAGGGTTCATGACACTGCAGTAAACCCAACCCGTCCAAGAAGCCCCATTTTAGCTACTCTTCTTCAAACTTCCTACTTATCGCCACAAAGACCAACCACAATATCAAACCATAAAAGAGACCGTTAAGAACCGAACCCAGAATACTGGAATAACGTCTCGCCGTCTCCCCGATCAACGCGCAAACCACGTTTCCAGGAAACATAGGAGAGGGAATCAGCAGACAGGCAGACGTAAAAATCGTAAAGAAAACCCACAGTATTCTTGTCCCTCTCATATTGATCCACAATCAGTATTCTTTGACGTTACGCGACATATCTGATATCGCAACATTTAATAAACATTCCCGTATATGCGCACAACACAAATACACCCTGCCAAAAGCAGAGCCACGCAGCCCTACAAACCTAGAATACCAAGCAAAGATGAGACAAAATCCTGCATAGGCGAAGCAAGCACAAACACCGCCGCAAGAACAACCACAAAAAGCTTCCTGCCCGTCGAAAGACCCGAAACGTCGTCCAACGGCCCAGGATGCTTATACATGGACATGAACACCACAAACAAAGCCATCGGTAGCGAAAACCAGACCAAGAACAAAACCGAAAGCACCGCCAAAACGGTCCTCGCCCTGTCACCGACCAAAGACCGCGACACATGCCCACCGTCAAGCATCGCGGCAGGAAGAATATTAAGCATAGTCACGAACAAACCGACCCAACCGGCAAAAGCCACAGGATGCAGGTTTATCGCCAGCATGAAATCTCCAACGGGCCTTTGCGGAATAGCTCCAAAGGGCGGAAGGAACATGTCGATAAGCGAGAACAGCAACGGCGTCGGAAGCACCCCATCGGTAGGCTTAATCCAGGCGTAAGTGCAAAGCGGAAGGCCAACAGCCACGGCAATTGCGGCTATGAGAAAACCCACAACCGGACCGCTTGCACCCACATCAAACAATGAATCCCTGTTGCGCGGCAGCGACTTCTGCATAATGACCGCACCGAAAGTGCCTATTCCGAAGATGCCAAACACCGGCGGCGGACCTGGAATAAAGTAGGGCGGCGTGGCATCGATGCCATCCTTGTTCGCAGTCAGCTTGTGGCCCATCTCATGCGCCCCCAGCACAGCCATTATGGCAATAGTGAACGTTGCCCCGCCGATCAACGGATCCATGAAACTGCTGGACAGTATGTAGCCAGTGGCGAACGTGGTGCCAACAGTGGCGAACAGCAGCACCCAGTTTATCCATACGTTGCTTGGTCTCGTCGGCTGCTTTGAGGCTATCTTCAACACTATTCTGCCTTCCTTTCTGCGTAGGAAGGCTATGAGGTTCATCGGCTCCAGTTTCCCGAGTAGCCTCAGGAAAGGCTGTTTCGTCTCCTGCGGCTGCCTGAGAAGGTATGTTGGAACACTGTCCTCAAGCAGGGCCTGCTCGATCTGGAATTCCGAGGAAACAATGGCCTCTATCTGGTTTAGGTCAGCCTGCTGAGGCCCCTGCGGCTCAGCTGTCGCTCCTGGTATACCGCTCATCAATTCATCCTTTCTTATTGCTCCACTAGTGCGTGCTTGAGGTAGAAAAGCGTATTGGAAACACTTGTTCCTGCTCGGAATCCGAACAAAAGGCTATATTGATGAGCCCCGACAGATCTCGGTTGAGGCATAGGAGAGTTAGGAATGTCCAAGAAAGCCTTGAGTGAAATCATTCCTGCCGAAGAGAGTCGAGAAGTCCGAAACGAGCAAACAGAGCAGGAAATACAAGACGAGCCTTCATTTCTTGGTGCGAGAGCATCAGCAAAGTGAACGTAATCGAAAACGCCCCGAACTGATCCTCCGTATGAAACAGGAAGTCCGAGCCCAACACAGATTCATAAATTCAGCCTGAGATATCAACGCAAGGCACTTTTACCACACACTACGCTGCACAGACTCGTTGACGTCTGAAAAAAAACTGGAATGATCTTTGGCAGTTGAGTGAGGCCCAGTCTTGGAATCTGAATAAGGGTCATCTTCTAAGAAGAGCGGGCAATCTAGAGGTCCTGTTCTTCTTTTTCGTTTCATAGAGTTCAAAGTGTTCAAGCTTCGCCCCGCATGCTTTGCATTGAACGTAAACTCGGTCGTGCCTTACCCCCAGCCAGAACCCGATGGCAGAAGAGCATTTCGGACACACATTCAGTGAACTTAGAGCTGTCTCAACATCTCTCAGGCCCAACCGCTATCCGATCTCCTATATTTACTTCCCTTGCCAGAGACTTATTGGTTTTGGTGCGACTTCTGGCGATTGGATTCAGACGGCCCATCGGCTTTGAAATCGTTCCCAATAGCAGACAGTTGTGTTTGGACAAAGATCTGCAGCGCACACAAAAAAAAGAGCCTAGCGCGCGCCAATTCCTGCCCAGGGCACGGATTTGCAGAGACTATTTGCAGTGAGAACTGAAGCGATCGTATCTCCGGTGGCCATGGTTCATAGGGCATTCTTGAACAGGTCTTCTTCGCTTGAAATGAGCAGATCGCTAAGTCGATCCCTGTCGCAGAAAATTATGCTGTCTCCTAGCCCTTTGAGAACAATGACTGGAGTTGCCTCTTTAGCTTGCCCCATTAGCAACTCCGCGGCCGCAGCAACCTCGTCAACTACTGCAGTGTTCTTGACCTTCAAGGTCTGTCCGAAAAGATCCTTCTTTCCCCGGTAGTCTCTGAAAGGACTGAGCCCAGCTAGACCTATGGCGAAGTTTACCTGTCCGCGTCTAAACGGACGGCTGTATGTATCGCACACAATCACAGCAACATCTTTCCCAGTCAGCTGTTTGATTTGATTCCGGCATTTTTCGGCCGATTCATCGGGGTCTTCAGGCAATAGTGCGAAGTTGCTTCTGCCTTCCACGTTTGACTTGTCTATCCCTGCGTTTATGCTGACTAGACCTCTCTTGTCCTCTACGAGCAGAATGTCACGGGAGGCTTTCAGTATTCTCTTTGTCTCTCTCAAAACAAGCTCTATGAATCTCGGGCTCTTCCCGGTTATGCCTGCGACTTCCTTAGCCTTCCTAGAGGGGACAACGTCACCCAGACGGACGACTCTGTTCTCAGCCTTGGAGAAGACCTTCTGCGCAATTGCCAAAACATCGCCGTCCTCAATAGCCAAGCCGTTCCTTTTAGCCGTCTCAACGACTATCTTGGCTATGTTGTCTCTGGCTTTTATCAGAGGAAAGCCTTCTAAGGCCATCACCGTGTAGCTCTTCAATTACTCTCTCCTCGTCGCGTTCTAGGTTGTTCTTCGGCTTCGTTAAATCCCTTCCTACATGTCTTGTCAAGAGAGAGTTGCAAGTGGATTTCGAAGCCTTACTACGAATTCATAATGCTTAAGATGATATTGACAGGAGGGATACGATTGGTTAGCTACATTGAAGGATGTACGAGTATGCGGAAGCAAGTTGGATTATTAGTCATTTTGCTCACTCTAATCTTGGGCATATCTAGTTTCGCGAGCAGGACTCTTGTTCCATTGGCAAGTGCAACTTACGTGGAAGGCCCAATCACTCGGGACACACTTTGGACTCTTGTCGACAGTCCCTTCGTAGTTTCGAAAGACGTCGTAGTCTATTCAAATGCGACCTTGACGATTGAGTCGGGTGTTGAAGTTCAGTTTGGAGGCAATTTCTCGATAGCTGTTCAAGGGCGACTCGTCGCAGGCGGCACACAGGATAAGAGAATAAGGTTCACGTCAAACGAATATGAACCCCAAATGGGAGACTGGAAAACAATCGATTTCGTAGGTCCGCAGTTGTCTTCACTGACATACTGCATCATAGAGTATGCCACGGACGGAATATCCGTGAGAAGCGGCAATATCGCAATCGAAAACTGCATAGTCAGTCATTGCCAACAGAACGGAATTGCAGCTACCAATGGCAACTCGAACATTCAGGACTGTAACATTAGCCTCTGTCTTCAAAACGGAATCAGCGCAACTAGCAGCCACCTGACCCTTCAAGGCAACGCTATAATGCAGAATGACATTGGCGGCGTGCTCGTCTCAGGAGACGGCAACGTAGTGATTCAAGGAAACACGATAATAGGGAACAAGGAAGGCATCGTTGTGACTGGAAACTACACTACTGGGGTAAGCATAAGCCAGAACATAATCGCAGGAAACGTGGAAAGTGGTGTACTGATTGACGCTGACGTGCATAGCGGTATCACAATAACTGACAACACGATCTCATCGAACCAGAATGGAATCCACGTGTCGACCCCAGCAAGCACCTACTTATCAGAAAATTCTGTTTCATACAATGATAATGGAATCGTCTATGACGAGGGAAGCCACATAGCGTATCACAATGACATCTACAGCAATGGCATAGGAATGGAGGCTCCTGACAACGCTACTGTCAATGCAGAGCATAATTATTGGGGCGATTCCAGTGGACCCTATCACCCGTCGCTCAACCCATATGGAAGAGGAAACGCAGTCGTGGGAAGCGGAACCAGCGTCGATTTCATATTCTTTCTGACAAAGCCGATCGGATACATCAATGTGCGACCTACGGCGAGGATTCTGACAGACAGAATCCTTGTTCGCCCAAACGATCTGGTTATGTTCTTTGCCACGAACTCATCAGACGAGGGGCATGTTGACAGGTACCTCTTTGAATTTGACGATGGAGAGAATACTGGTTGGACAACGTTGTCGGTCTTCGCCCACAAATATCCAGCCCTTGGAACGTATCATGCGAACTTGACTGTGATGGATGATTTCGGTACCACAAGCCTGAAGGTGGCCACGGCAGTGACCGTTCAGGACCTACCGCCATTGTACGCCACCATCGACGTGGGTGAGCCGAGAGTGAATGAAACAGCGCAGGTTCCAATAACCGTTCACGTGACTGACGGATCGGACTCGGTCGAAAATGCGAACGTGACAGTTTTCTCAGTGAAAGGAGGAAGTTTCGCGCCGTCTTCTGGGCTTACAAACACAACGGGTCATTTTGTCACCATTTTCACCGCACCAGACACGATAGACGTTGCCAATGTCAGAATCGTTGCGAGAGCTTCGGTGAGCGGACATGTCGAAGGGTCAGACTACGAGTACTTGGAAGTCGTACCGTTTCTTTCTGTCCAGATAAACCCTGACTCAAGCACCGTCAAGTCTGAAGGGGTCACACCGATAACGATCAATGTCAGAAGTAGTGATCAACCTGTCGCCAACGCCTACGTCGCGATATCTTCAGATGATGGCAACCTTTCTTCTACGGCCGGAGTGACCGACTTACATGGTGCATTCTCAGTGGTCTTCGCCGCACCTATGACTACACAACGTCTCACCGTCTCCATTACGGCAAGTGCAAGGAAAGAAGGATACATCAATGGAGCAGGCAATGCTTTGATGACAGTAGAACCGAAAGTTCTGGATGTTAGTGTCCTCGCGGATCCTGCTGCAACACTCTCTGAGACTGGGACGAACGTGACTGTTCACGTCGATTATGAAATGACTCCGGTTGAGGGAGCCAACGTTACCATAGTAACAGAAAATGGAACTCTCTCTCAGACCACAGGGTTGACTGACATTGATGGGGCGATTATGTTTGGGTTTACTGCACCGCCGGTCAAAACGCAGATTTCCATTATTATCGTGGCAAATGCCTCGATGTTTGGATACGCAGGCAACCAAGGCCAGACAGTCATCATAGTGACCCCTAAGACACTCAATGTCACGGTTAAAGTAGACCACGATTCGATCCAGACTGAAGAAGCCGCGAACGTCACAGTCACGGTGACATGCAATGAGGATGGAAAACCTGTTACGGGTGCTTTGGTCACGATGTCATGTAGCGATGGCAACTTCTCCGAACAGGTCAAGGTCACGGACTCAAATGGCCGCTGCGGATTTGTCTTCAATTCTCCTCAGACCACGGCGCAGATAACAGCAGCAATAGTTGCGAACGTGACCAAGGATGGATTCGTAGACAGCGGAAGCGATGCAACGTTGACAGTTACGCCGAAGGCTGTCGTAGAAGCTGAAGGAGGCTTCCCGATTTGGACTCTGCTGTTGATCATCATCCCAGTGGTCATCGTGGTTGTCTTGGTTGTCCTGATCAAACGGAAGGTTATCACGGTTTCCTCTGAGGAAGAAGGTTAGTGTGTGTAGCGTTTCGTGAGACGTAATATTTAATAGAGTGAACATGTCAATAATAGGTGCACAGGAGAACTACAATGACACAATTCCGACTCAAAGGATCGCTCGCAAAGCTGAAAAAGGTCCGCATCAAGATCAATCTGGGGAAACACGAAAAAGTAGCAATCCCACCACCCCCACCGAAGCCAGTGCCCAGGGGCTTCAAGATCATTGAAAAGTATCCGCTTTATGAACCCTTTGCTCATGTCGCCATTGCACAGAACCCGAAGACCGGCGAGTACAAGTACATATTGGATGAGCTTCGGCTAGATCCACTAGAAAGAAGCGTCTACAATCGCATTCTTGACATTCTGCTCGCAGAGATAGAGTCACCCAAGACGGAAATCGCCGACCCTAGAAAGTTCTTCGCAGAAGAGGCAAAGAATATCGTTGACAAGTACCGTATCAGCCTCGGTTGGCTGCCTGACGTTTCGTGGTACAAAATACTCTATCATGCCGAAAGAGATCTCGTCGGGTTCGGCCAAATCGACCCGCTGATGCGAGACCCGAACAATGAAGACATTTCGTGCGACGGAGTCACCAGGCCTGTATACGTTTGGCATAGGAATTATGAAAGCCTTGAAACAAACATCGAGTTTGGGACTGATGAGGAACTTGACAACATGGTCGTTAAGCTTGTTCACATGGCTGGAAAACACGTCAGTTCGGCCTTTCCTATAGTGGATGCCTCACTACCAGGCAAGCACAGGCTTGCAGTTTGCTACAGGCGGGAAGTCACGCCCTTCGGAACAGCTTTCACTATCAGGAAATTCAGAGAAGACCCCTATTCAATGATAGACCTGATTAACATAGGCACTTTCTCGGAGGAAATGGCCGCATACCTCTGGATATGCCTTGAGAACAGAGCCTCCATAATGGTTCTGGGTGGAACAGCGGCTGGAAAAACAACAGCCCTCAATGCCTTGGCCTGTCTGATCAAACCGGGAAGCAAGATAATCACAATTGAGGAAACGGCAGAGCTAAACTTGCCGCACGACAACTGGGTTTCACTCATCGCCCGACAAAGCTATGGTCTGGGTGGAAGCAGCGTCGGTGAAGTGGCGCTCTTCGATCTAGTGAAGACTTCAATGAGGCACCGACCTGACATACTCATAGTGGGCGAGGTAAGAGGCCAAGAAGCTTACGTGCTATTCCAAGCCTTGGCCACAGGACACGGAGGCATGGCCACGATGCACGCCGAAAACGTGGACTCAGCCATCAAGCGTCTAACGCAAAAACCCATGGAAATCGCGCCAGCCTACATTCCACTAATGAATGTCATAATGTCTATCCAAAGGGTTCACCTCATCAAAGGCACCGAAAAGAAAGCCTACCGACGCGTCATGAACGTCAGCGAAATCGCGGACTTCGAAGACTACAGAGGAATCTTCAAATGGGACCCAGCCAAAGACGAACACCTGGCAACATTCGACAAAAGCGTCCTACTGTCTTCGATGTCTGAGAGGTTGGGCACCAACAAGAAAGATCTGCAGGTCGAGATAGGCAGGCGAAAAGACGTTCTGCACTGGATGCGCGAGCGCAACATCCGAAGCTACAGGGACGTAGCTGCGATAATCGCGGAGTATTCGGCTAGACCGAAGCAGATCTATGAAAAGATTCTTGCAGGAGAAGAGGTGAGAGCCATTGCAGTACCTAGAGACTCTTGAGGCGTGGTCATTTCGCCTCTTCGGCAGAGTGGCCCCCTCCTTCCTGAGGAACGTTTTTGAATTCAAAGGCTGTCTGGAACGAGCAAAAATCAAAATCTACCCCGAAACGTACGTTTCAATGATGTTCTTCCTTGCCGCACTAACTGTCCCAGCCTCAGCGATATCAATAGCCATAGTAATCCTCTACGGATTCTTGCCGATAATCTTCTTGGTCCCGCTTCCATTCTACGTGATGATAGGGTTTCTGTTGATACCCATGTCAAGAGCTAGCGACAGGGCAAGCAGTCTTGAAAGGGAGATGCCTTTTGCAGCTGCCTACATTAGTGTTATGGCCTCAGGCGGCATAGCACCATACAACAGCTTCAAACGTCTTTCCGAAGTCGAAATGATGCCTGCAATGAGAGGCGAAGCTAGAGAGATCATAAAGGATGTGGAGATTTTCGGTATAGATCCTCTCTCGGCCTTGGAGGGCGCGGCGAAAAAGAACCCTCTGGACATCTACAAGGACTTCCTTTGCGGCTACGCCTCAACAGTAATAATAGGCGGCGACATCGGGCACTTTCTGGAAAGGAAAGCTGAGGACATTTTCAAGACCAGAGCCTTGCGCGTCATGGCCGCTGCTGAGAGACTCGGAATGCTTCTGGAAACGTTCATCATCGTAATGGTATTGATGTCGCTATGTTTCTACATCCTTTTCAGCGTCGAATCAATTTATAGCGTTGGCATGGGTCTGTCCTCAGGCATAATCCTCTACACCTACCTATTCACGCCCGCGCTTTCAATGATGTTCATTTACCTCGCGCATAGCATGCAACCTAAGACGCCGGTTGTTGAGACGCGTCCCTACAAAGTCTTCGGGATTTGCAGCGCAATCGCGATAACGCTTTTCCTCCTGCTTACGGATTTCATGGGACTCATAGACATCCCCTTCCTTAACCCGATCCAGACGTACGTTGATTTGCCTATAGCTATTGCGGTAGCATTGTTCGTGGCAACTGCGCCAGCTGCCGTCTTACATGCTAGGCTATCGGCCAAGAAAACAAGCACAGAGGCAGGCATCAACAGCTTTCTGAGAGACTTAACCGAAGTCAGAAAGACTGGCCTATCCCCTGAAAAATGTATCGAAAGCCTTGCGCACCGTGATTATGGAGAGTTCACGAAGGAGCTTCGCAAGATCAGTTCGGAGATTTCGTGGGGAGTCCCTGTCAGAAAGGTGATAATGGACTTTCTCAAACGAACGCGAAGCTGGATGACACAGATTATCATGTTCCTGCTGGTTGAAACGATCGACGTTGGAGGAGGCACGATAGCCATGATTGAATCGTTAGCGAGGTTCAACAACCTGACTCAGGAAGTTGAGAAGGAAAAGAAAATGGCAGTGCGTCCTTACATATTGATGCCCTATTTCGCTGCAATTCTCCTCGTGGCGACGACAACGATGATGATCGGTTTTACGTCGGGCACACTCGGCGTGGCCGAAACAGGCACGCCAAAGGACCTAGGCCCAATGATAACCATCTTTGTCACATCATGCATTTTCCACAGCTACTTGATCGGACTGGTTGCAGGCAAGATCAGCGAAGAATCGGTTGCAGCAGGCTTCAAGCACGCAGCTCTACTGGTGATCATTGCAGTCGTCGCGGCAAAACTGGTGCCGATGTTCATAAAATTCTGACAGGAGGAAAAATGACGAAGACAAGAAGTCTGCTGCACGATCTGGAGAGCAACAAAAAGGCGGTCAGTCCAGCCATCTCTTCGGTCATCCTTACAAGCGCTGTCGTAGTTCTCCTGCTCGTCACGATTGTCTTCGCTAATAATTTCCTGAACGCGCGATTGGCTGAGAACGAGTTTAGTGCCATGAAACAGTTCATGCAGACGACTGGCCTTCAAATGGACGATGTTGCCTGGACTATCGGGCGAACCCAGACGGTCCGCTACGCGAGCAGGGATGGCTTCGTCAATTTCGAGTCTGTGGCACTGAAATACAGCGTTTACGTGGACAGAGGTGCAGGGTACGTTTTCATTGCGAACTATAGCACTGGCATTGTTCTGTTCAACATGCCTATTGGTAGGTACTCGGTCGGGAACGGCTATAGCGAGCGCATTTTGCCTTCATCAGATCGTTCTTTCCTTCAGAAGGGCACCTCGGCGCCTGTATGCCACATATTCGTGATTGAGAAGCTACCGATGAACGACGGCAACTACATCAGAGTGGTGGCTGCACCGTCAGTCAGAATGCTCAATTCGACCATTTCTGCAAACGGAGAAGTCAAGAACTATTTCAAATTCTATCTTCCTATTCTCTCTTCCGGCACCAATCCTCGCCATTCGCAGTCCATAACTCTCGCTGGAAACACGGTTTCGGTAAAGACCGAAAGCGGGATTAACAAGATCAAGATTCAGATTTCCAATCCGAAGGCCACTCTGGGATTCGATCAAAGCTTCTTCGGCTTTGATAGCATCGCAAAGGAGATTGATGTTCCAGACGGCTCTATCATGCAGTTCTACACTGGTGAGGTGCTCGTTTCGCTAGGGCTGCACATGTAGCTCTTGTTTGGAGGACTATGAATGGCACACATAACTATCGAATACATGATAATGATGCCCGTGTTGATCCTGCAGATATTCCTATTCCCGTTGGCAGCAAACTTACTAATGAATATCTGGGTTGATTCACGCAGAACCATCGCACTTCAAGACGCAGCCAGCCACCTAGGAAGCACCATGCAGCAACTGTATTTCTCACTGAATCACGAAACCATATCGACTGGGAAGGTAACATATTCGCCTGGGCTTCCACCGTTCATAGAAAACAACTACTACATAGGAACTGCAACATTGCGAACGGTTCTAGGCCCGACGCTAAACTCGAGCAAGATTCTGGAGTTAACCGTCACGTTGGCGAACACGGGCACAACGGTGCATTCCTCAGTCATTCTAGGCCCCAATGTCCAGTGGCAAGCCTCGAGCTTCGTGAGCAACTCCACAAGCGCATGCGTCAGCGCTGAGAAGTCTTCATTCCCGAATGGTACGATGAACATACGCCTGCAATTTGGCGAATGAGAGGAAGAAATCAAGATGACTGGTGCAACAATAGATCATATGATCTCCGTCACAGTTTTCCTAGGAGCAATACTGCTTTTCATAAGTCTTTTTAACCAAACGATCCAAACCGCGATTCTCTATCAACGCCACAGATACATTGCGACCAGGTGCAGCGACTTACTCGACGGCATGTTATTGAACCCTGGAAATCCACTTGAATGGGGGAAAACAAGCAGCACGCCCACAAGTTTCGGACTGCAGGATCCGGAGTTCACGCAGTACAGGCTCAGTCCGTACTCGCTCATGCGGTTGGTATCATCTACCGGAACACCGATAACCTATCCGAAAACGGGATTTACATACAGCAACATGAGCATGGGATTCGGCAATTTCCTATTTGTACCCTACACCAAGGCAATCAACTACTCAATAGCCACGAAATTGCTTGGAATAAACAATACATATGGGTTCCAACTAACGATCATGCCGATAGTAGCAGTCAGCGTGAAGGAAACACGCTCAGCAAACCCGCTGACTCTTACGGTCAGCGTCACGGGAACAGGATTTCCACTTTCAAACGCTACAGTGAGCTACTGTTTTCTCAAGGTTGTCCCGAAAGGCCAAGGGCAGTACCCATCATACTCAAGCTCATTTGGCACCGCTTTCGCAGATGCTGAAGGCGAGGCTGTGCTCAGCTTCCATGGAGTCACTTCGACAGATTCCTACGCCTTAGTCGCATATGCGCATCTGAGCGGACTCATCGGAATAGGCTACCACGAACGTGTAACCTCCGATAAGAGGTACGTGTTGCCTCTCATTGACAGTTTCGCAGACAGGCGAGTGATACTTGCGCACAGTTATGACGTGCACAATTTCGGGCCTCCTGAATCAGCAGTGTTCTACAATGCAACTTTCGTGCTTCTCACGGAGGACTTTACGTTACGCGAGATGCCTATGGAGAATTCCACGGGAAAAACAGACAAGGTCAACTACGGAAATGGACAGCCATACAAAACAGTAACCATTCCGACCTACAATCCGGGCATTCTGATAATCACTTATGAAAGCAACAACGAGTATGGCGTTGTGTTGATGCCTTGGGGCATAAGCTCCATGGCTTTTCCAGTGACTTTCGGCGACAGCCCGTTTGGTAAGGAGTGGGTTGCGACTGACACACGCCTAGTCCTGGTTAACGGTATAGCTTACAGGGCAATGCTCTCGCTGTGGAGCTTGGCGGGCTATTCGGTGGTATCTTAGTATGATGCGGACAGTCGAGATATTTCTCGTGATCATCATCATCACAAGCGCCTTCATAATAGCCTCTCTTTTCGCGGTCCTGCCTTCACCGCGACAAGTCTCACCGCTAAACCTCAGAAGACTGGCGTTGACGACGCTTCAAACGCTGGATGCTGACTATGACCTTAGCGAGATTGTCTTCAAGCCGTCAAGCGACTCTGAGTGGGCTGAACTTCAGGTTGCCTTGTCTGCGTGTCTTCCTCCGAACATCGTTTACAACTTGACTATCTACGAAGTTCTGAACGGAGAAAATATGTTGTATAGTGCGAAGAAATCTATCTCGAACGCTGAAAGCCTTGGTGTAGGTTCTGATGCGTCTTCGTATCTTGTGGCCTCGTCCAACGTGACTTTCAGCGTGACGCCAGAGAAGATAGGCGAACAGTGGGGCGGAGGAACCTTGTACATATTGAATTGCAGTGATGCTAACGGATGGTGGATCACTGGCTACACCGCGCAAGGTCTGGCGAAGGATCTGAGAAACCTCCTTTCACCGTACTTCGAAGCCACCATAATGGTGCAAAACACTACACAGCTCGGAAAAATACTCAACGGCACAGCACTGCAAGGTGAAACATTGAGGAATGCTGTGGTGATAAACACCTTCGGAGAGGCCGTGCCGATCCCTGCAGGCTACTACAGCAGTTCAAGCGTGGGATATGACGCAACTCACACCTCTTATGCTCGGTACTGTCACACTCTAGGCCTAAGGGTGCATCAGTACAACTGGACTTGGGCCAGCATAGTTGGGTGGCCATTATACTACGCTAGCAACACTGCAACGTTTTCAGGCAATCAGAACAGCTGGGGAATCTATGGAATGAGGATGGTCGGAAGCTACGGCCTTCAAGCGTTCCTTCAAGGCCTGGACAATCAGCCTTATTCCTATAGCACTAGCTCCACAGGCAGCCCTGGAGTCGTCTACCTTTCATCTGAGGCTTCATACTACTCCAACTACTATGGAATCTACCCTTCTCCTTATCAGACTTCGACGAGGGCGCTGCCAACGTCGATACTGACGGGCTTCAATCTTGCAGTCGGGTTGAGCGTGTTCAACCAAGTTGGCTCTTGGATTCCTGGAGCGGTCTACAGGCACGTGTCTGGAGGCGGTACGGCCGTCACAGGCTCATTTCTTGCATTGGGGTTGACTAGAACACCTGATGTCAGGCTTACTGCGGTTGGTCTTCTGGCCTACTACCAGCCTAGACTGTACCGTTCTGATTACTCGGCCGCTGGAACCTCTCGACTTGCTGTTTTGCAGCTTGGGCAGACAGGAGGCATATAGGGATGAACAACAAGGGCCAGTTCTCAATTGTCGCGGCCTTGTTTGTAGCAATAATCCTGATAGGCACCGTTGTAGTAACCTATTCCACTATCCGCAACAGCCAGATTCGCGATCAACCACAGGTTCTCAGCGCAATAGATGAAACCAACTTCGCCATAAAGCAGATCTTGGGCTTCACGGTGGGCTACTATGGTTCGGTTCTGCGAGTCACTGGCAACTCGACCTATGCAAGAATGCTTGCCTTGGAATACCTACGAAGCGGATTGGTCAACATCGCGAGCATGCATCCTCAATGGGGAACGTCCTACAACGTGAACGATTCGGACATGCTCACGAACTGGTTTACGAACAGTAGCTATAGTACCGGAAACCTTGCTGTGAACTACAACCTGACAGGCTTGGGGATTTATGGAATAGCCTACGAAACCTCATGCAAGCTACATGTAGAAATCGCAAGCAGTGTGACCGGTAACACGGCGCACTTGAGCATAACAAAGGATGATGACGAGCCTGTCATAAATCTTGGAAGAGAGAACTTCAAGTTCTATCGTTATGAGTACTCGGACTCGACTTGGGAACTGGCGACCCCAAGCAGTGAACCCAGTGCATTTGCGAACGGCACATACGTTATCGATGTTCCATCCGGGGTAGACCCGTATTCTTACGTCATACAAGTGGAAGACCCAAGAGGCATTATAGTCGTGGCTTCCTCCTTCAGCCACTACTCGTGCACGCTCGAGTGGGGGACGACGAGTACGCAGGCCAAATATGCCGTGACAGGAACGGCGCCAGCGACGCTCGGTGCACCAAATGGGAACTATGCAACTCTCGGCAAAGATGCCACCTGCGACGTGACCGATTATCAAGGAGGAACTGGAAACATCAAGCAAGTATTCTTCAACATCACATACTACGGCTCGGTTTCAGGATCTTTGGGGTGGTACTGCCAACTCGATAGCGGAAGCTGGAATAAGATCGAGGACCTGCCGGAAGGCGGGACTGCAGTGTCTCCACTGAAGAGAGCTTACGACGCTACAGGCCTAAGGACGTCATGGACTTGGAGCAACCTCAACACCACCAACATACGCTTCAGGAACAGCGATGATGGCTCTCCTGAGGACGCCAACGTCGATGCAATATATGTCACAGTCCATAGCCAGAGCGCAGACATCTACGCTGGCCTTCAAGGAGCAACCGTAGTCATAGAGCTTTTGCAGAACGGCACGATGCGGTGGCTGGGCCAGAATCTGCAACTGACGACGCAGGCAAAACCCGTTCCACCAATCCCAGTCAAGACGATCCACGTGAATCAGACGATAAACGGCTTGAACCGTGAGGTCCCGTTCCAGATAGAGGACTGGAACAACAACTATCAAGTTCCAGCCGGCTTGACTAGCAACGCAAGTGTCTTTGGCAACAGACAGATGGTGGTGTTTCTGGCAAACCAGAACACCTCGAAAGTCACTTTCTGGTGGGAAGGAGTGGACACAGCGAAGCAGACCGCTTATGCTTTCACCAACCGATATTTCAAGAATGACAACCCTGCAAATGGGACATTGACCAACGGGAAGCTTACTCTAGTCTTGGGTAATTGGCTAACGTCAATTTCTGGCACCACTTCTACGAAGGCAGATTTCATGAGGATCAACAGCAAGACGCCTACTTATGGGTCGAACTTGGCCTACATCATTCATCACGGCATCGTCAGAGACGTGATACATCAGGAGGCTGAATGGTCTAATGGAATCTCGAACTGTCCTAACGTCTATTCGCAGATCGTTATCACGCTTCCTGCCAACGTGACCTACTACACGTATCAGCTGCATCTAATGTTCGTGCAGTCGCTGCAAAGCCGTAGCATCATAGACTTGTGCCCGATTAAGCTGACGGCCTCATCGGGTCTGCCTCAGACCGAAAATGGCACGTTAAGCGGATATCCTGTGGTCTCGACAGCAACAGGCACATTCTACAACTATTCAGCCTCGGTGTGGGAGCATCACTGGAGCCAGTTTAACTCGTCAGCAAAAGGCACTGGCATAATGTTCACGAGTAGCGCCAACCAGCAGCTTTACCGTTTTGATGCTCTTTCTGGGAGCAAGACGGGGGGGCTCAAAGTGGACGCGACTGCTAGAACGATTGAGCTGCTACCGATAACGAGATTCCCAGCTCAGTTTACGTCTGCTCTTGACGTTACTTGGTATGGTGCAGTCGTGACGTATGATGGGTCAACGCCAATCCACAAGGTCGATGCCGGCAAGAGGACAGGGTTATGGATATGCGTCGAGTACCCACCGACGGTTTCGGTGACGACCGGGAGCTGATCAGTTTGCCGCTTTCAAGCGTATCTCCAATGTGGATTGAAGGTTCATATAAGTTAAATAAGCAATCGCAAGAGTTCCTACACAACAGAAAGGTGAAATCATGCACCTGATAAAGATGTTGAAATCGAGAAAAGCAATATCTCCGATATTGGCCACGCTGCTACTGATAGTCATAGCGGTTGCCGCAATCGTTGTTACATATGCCTGGATAATGACGTACATGGGCGGAGTCACGCCACAGGCAGGGGTAAGACTGTATCCGGAAAACGTCAGATTCTATGGGTTGCCTGCAGCCTCTGCAAGAAACAGGACAGACTTCACGATTCAGAACACTGGGAAGACGAACACAGAAATCGTGAGAATGTATATGGGTAACTCGTCTGGAAGCTTGATTGACATAACTACCGACACTAACATTGGCTCAGGCAGATCCCTTCTGGGTGAGGACAGAACCACGATAACGATTAACTGGCCAAACGCCGTGGCTCGCAATTGGGAAGCACAGAAGACATACTACTTCACTATCGTGCCAGCGCAGGGGCAGTTTCTGGAGAACATTCCAGAACAGGCACCGCCCTAGCCGCCCAGTCAGCTTCACCCTTTATTCTTTCACGCCATGAGCGCTCTTTTTCGCTCTAAAGTGTTTTAACTAGCCAGCAAAGATAAGACTCGTCAAGGTTCCTCCGATGCAGTACCTACTCGAAGCAGCCAGAACGGTCCTGTCCTTGTCATTTCTATTCTATGCGTCTTGGAGCGACTACAAAACACGAGAAGTGAGTAACACTGTATGGATTGTATTCGCGCCGCTCGCGTTCGCACTGACCTTTGTTCAGGTCTACCTCTATGAGCCATCTTGGCTGGTCTTCTATGGAGCCAGTTTCGGTTTGACCGCAGTAGTCTCTATCGTGCTTTTCTATGCGGGAGGCTTTGGAGGAGCAGACGCGAAGGCGCTGATGTGCCTGGGGCTTGCCTTGCCATTCTATCCCTCAAGCTTACTCACGTCCGGTCTATTCGCGGCCATAGTGGGAGAGAGCTCGCCGATCACCCGGCTGCTGTTTCCAGTGACAGTGTTCAGCAATGCTGTTTTGTTCGCGGCGGCGACAGCCGTGTACATCCTCTTCCGCAACGTTTTTTGGCATTTGAGAACCGGCGGGAGGCTCTTCGAAGGAGGCCAAGAAAAAGAGGCTTTCGGAAAAAAGGTTCTTGTTTTGCTGACTGGCTACAAGATGCCTGTTGGCAAGGTTAAGGAGAAATGGCACCTATACCCGTTGGAGGACATAGAGGAAATTCGAACTGGAGAGCTCAGGAGGAAGCTCGTCGTCGTGCCTAGAGACGAGACCAGAGTAGCAATGCTTGAGAGACTGGACAAGGCAGTCAAGAAAGGAGCCATCCAAGACATGATCATGGCGACTCCGGGTTTGCCCATGCTCATTTTCGTGACCGCAGGCCTAGTCATGGCTTTGCTCGTCGGCGACATCGTGTGGATATGTGTCCGTCTATTCCTTGGCTAGAGACTCGGCTACTTGCATCTAGATCAGGCACGCTAGGACAGCCTGCAATGTAGGTTTATCTAGGTTCAGTGCAAATGTCTGTTCGGGTGAACTGAGGCATGGTTGCGGAAATCCTTAAAGAAGTGCAAAGATTCCTGAGGGAGGAGCCTGAGGAGTTCAATGTTGTTGTTATGCCAGACTTCTTTTTGGATCGGCTTGTCAGTCCAGGGTTTGGTGTAGAAGCGTTCTGTGATGATCTCAGGTCTGCGGCGAAGAGGAAGGGAGGAAGCATTGACGGAATAGGCCAAATAGACATGAGGGGAGGCAACGCCGTGAACACGGCCTCTGCGCTTGCGGGATTGGGCGCGATCGTCACGCCAATAGTATGCACCAGCAAGCTTGGCCTTCAGCTGCTCAAGCTTCACCTTGGGCCTTTGAAGCTCGACTTGTCCCACGTTAAGATCCTCAATAGGGCTTCGACTACGACGGCAGTCGAGTTCGCGGCTGGAGACGAAAGGGTGAATGTCATGCTCAGAGACATAGGTGCATTGGCGCACTTTGGGCCGGAAAATCTGAATCGCAGGGACTGGGAGGCTGTTGGAAGTGCGGACTGCGTGTGCGTTTTCAACTGGGCCGGGACCCGACACTTCGGAACCGAGCTGGCCAGAACTGTCTTTCGTCATGCGAAAGCAGAGGGAAAGGGCAAGACCTATTACGATACGGCGGACCCAACGACCAACCCTACCAAGATTCCGGAATTGGTCGAAAAAGTCCTGCAGAGTGGGCATGTTGACACCCTGAGCGTGAACGAGAACGAGGCAGCCTGCTACGCGTCGCAGCTAGATGATGAACTGAACGGATTGTGCAAGGGCTTGCGGTTGGAGGAGTTTGCGAAAAAGGCCGCAAGCATTCTGGCCTCACACTTGTCTGCGAGAGTTGACTTACACGCAACGAACTACTCTGCCACGTTTACCAAGGGTGTGGAGTCAGATGTTCCCGCATTCGCGGTTCCAGTGTTGAGGGCGACTGGAGCAGGTGATGCTTGGAATGCTGGAAATATTCTGGGAGACGCTGGTGGGCTTTCGGACGAGGGCAGGCTGACGCTGGCCAATGCGGTTGCTGCCTACTACATTTCGAGCCCTGCGGGCACGCATCCGACGCGGAGGCAGCTGGCCGAGTTCTGTGATAGAACGAGACCCAAGAAGTGAGTACGATCTGAAGCCTTGCCTTCGCCGATCCTGAGACGACGTCCCAGTCAAGTTATTTAAGCGCATACACTGTTCTTACCATGAATGAATAGCGTGAGGAAGCTGGTGATTTGGGCTCGAGACTCTTTGGTAGCTCGGGTGTTCGCGGCCTAGTCAATGTTGAGTTGACGCCTGTCTTGGCGGCTCAGGTAGGCTTGGCTGTCGCGAGCTACTCCAACGCAAAAAAGGTGTTGGTAGCGCGGGACACTAGAGGTTCTGGTCTGATGCTTGATGATGCCGTGATCTCGGGTCTCCTGGCAAGTGGCGCCGACGCTGGCTGCTTGGGGGTTGTGCCGACGCCTGTGCTGGCTTTCTTGACGCGGGAGCTGCGTGCTGACGCGGGGATAATGATTACGGCTTCGCATAACCCGCCTCAATACAATGGTTTGAAGGTTTTCCGAGGAGACAGCTTGGCCTATGATGAGAAAGACCAAGACCATGTCGAAAAGATCATTGGATGCGGAGGTTTTCGACTTGCGAATTGGCAGAACGTTGGCAAGGCGGGATTCGTTGACGAAAGCGACCGTTACGTTGACATGATAGCGAAAAGCGTCAAGCTATGGAAGAGGTGGCACGTGGTCGTGGATCCCGGATGCGGAGCTACGTGCGATCTTGCGCCGATGACCTTGACAAGGTTAGGGTGTAAGGTGACTGCCCTCAATTCTCAGCCAGACGGGTTCTTTCCCGCCCGAAGCTCGGAGCCAAACGATGAGTCGTTGAAGCCTCTGGGCAACGTTGTGAGAGAACTTGGTGCAGATTTAGGTGTGGGTTACGATGGTGATGGTGACCGTGTGGCCTTCATTGACGAGAAGGGAGGTTTTGTGGATTTTGACCGCGGTTTGGCAGCGTACGCGGCCTACGCGGTTGGAGGGATCGGAGGAGGCGTGGTAGTGACTAATGTTGAGGCGTCGATGTGTGTTGAGAAAATGGTGGAGGCGCAGGGAGGGGAGGTCGTCAGGACGAGGGTTGGTGACGTTTACGTTTCTGAGCTCATGAAGAAGCGCAAGTCCGTGTTTGGTGGCGAGCCTTGTGGGGCGTGGATTCATCCGCGATTTCATTACTGTCCAGACGGGATTCTCTCGTCGGTGCTGCTTCTGAAGGCCTTGGAGGATGAAGACAAGCAGTTGTCGGAGTTTGTGTCTGACGTGCCCGAGTTTCCGACGCTCAGGGAGAATGTCGTCTGCGCGAATGAGTTCAAGTATGGGGTTGTGGAGAAGATGGGGGCAGTCTTGAAGGCCGCGTTTCCGGCTTACGAGGATTTCTCGGAGGCTAACGGTGTGCGCTTGGTTATGGATGATTGTTGGGTTTTGGTTAGGGCGTCTGGGACTGAGCCGGTTTTGCGGTTGACGGTTGAAGGTGAATCGTTAAATGTTGCGAAGGCGATTATGGAGGCGGGGTTGAAGCTGGTTAAGAAGGCTGTTGGAGGAGTGGGACGATGAAGGGCGTTGTTTTAGCAGCAGGCGAAGGTGCGAGGCTTCGGCCTATCACGTCAACCCGACCGAAACATCTGATCAAGGTCGGGGGCAGACCGATTCTCGAGCACTGTTTGAGCGCGCTGAAGGCCTGCGGGATCGAGGAAACCGTGGTTGTTGTTCACTTCATGGCGGATGCGATTCGCCAGTATTTCGGCGATGGCAAGAGGCTTGGACTGAAGATCGAGTACCTGGAGCAGAAGGAAATGCTGGGGACAGGCAACGCCGTGGCCGTTGCCGAACCATTCGTGAAGGACGAGTTTCTACTAGTCTACGGTGACCTGCTGTTCAGCGCCGAAGCCGTGAAAAGCGTCATCAGCCTGCATCAGAAGGAGAAGCCAGTGGCCACGATGGCCGTCGTGCCAGTTGACAGGCCCGAGAGCTACGGTGTCGTAGATCTTGAGAACGAGAAGCAGGTCAAGCGCATTGTTGAGAAGCCCAAGCGTGAGGAGGCGACTTCGAACTTGGCGAATGCCGGGATCTATGTTTTTTCGCCTGAGATCTTCGAGAAGATTAGGGCGACTTCGGCTTCGGCCCGTGGTGAGTGGGAGATTACGGATGCGATTGGGCTTTTATTGGGTGAGAAGAGGTCTTTTCTGGCGGCGAAGGTTTCGAGTGATGAGTGGTTTGACGTGGGCAGGCCTTGGGATCTGCTTGAGGCTAACCGCTGGGCTTTGACGCGCATGACGCACAGGGCGCTGGGCAAGATCGAGAACGGCGCAACTCTGGTTGGGCCTGTAACGGTGGCGGAGTCTGCGCGATTGCGTTCAGGCGCCTATGTTGAGGGGCCTGCTTTTATCGGCGAAGAAAGCGACGTGGGCCCAAACTGCTTCATCCGTCCATACACAAGCCTGGGCAACAGTGTGCGCGTGGGCAACGCGTGCGAGATCAAGGAAAGCATCATCATGGACGGCGTGCATATCGGTCACCTGTCTTATGTGGGTGACAGCGTGCTAGGTGAAAAGTGCAATCTAGGTGCTGGTACGATCACGGGCAACTACCGGCTTGACGGTGGCTCGATCAAGATGATGGTGAAGGACGAGGTTGTGGACAGCGGAAGAAGAAAGCTCGGAACCGTGCTTGGCGACAATGTGAAGACTGGAATTGGGGCGCTTCTGATGCCTGGTATCAAGGTGGGCTGCAATAGCAGGATTGGTCCGGGCGTGGTGGTCTACCGCGACGTGCCAGCAGACACGACCTTGGTGCTGAAGCAGAATCTGGAAGAGAAGAAAATGGGCTCCTAACAGCGGCTTCGGGAGACCATAGATGTGGCGTGTGCCTACCCCCCTATATATAGGTTTGACCACGGCTGAGGCCTAGTCGGCATTTTCGAAAATCCAATGCGCTGATTTGCACTCAATAGGCGATACCCCTCTCCCCATTTTCCATGCTATTGACGCGATTCTCAGCCAATACAAAACATGCCCCCTAGGTTTGTCGAGTTTTATGGTGTTCGGTGGGTTAGGGCTAAATAGTTGTCTTGCATGTAGTGTGGTGTATTAAAGGAGGATATGTTCAGTGTCGGTTGCGCAGAGGAAGTTTTTCACTGAGGTTTCGGCGCTGGCTGACAGGACTGTCACGGTGACGACCACGACGGGTAAGGCGTTCACGGGTTTGCTTTTAGGCGTTAATCCTGACAGCATGAGCCTTATTCTGAGCGGAGCGAAGGATGAGGAGGGCAAGGTGTTGCACCGTGTGGCCATCAACGGCCACGTCGTAGCAAGCGTAGTAAGCGTGGAGAAGCCGTTCGACTTGAAGGCTCTGTCGGATCGCTTGGAGAAGGTGTTTCCGACGATGGTGAAGCTGTACGAAGACAAAGGTTTCATATGGGTCATGGACAAGGTTAAGGTCACCGAGCGCGGCGTGGCTGAAGGTTCAGGGCCAGCGGCTGAGCGCGTGGAGAAGGTGTACGCGCTGTTCATGAACGACGCTAAGGGCAAAACGTAAGGCTAGATGGACCAGCGGAACTGCTGTTCCTCTTTCTTCTTTTCTTCCTGACCCGGCTTGATCAAGCCGAAGGATTCCAGAATCTTCTTAGTTTCCTCGCCAGCCTCCTCCAGCCTCGACAGGTCAACGCTCAAATCCAAATACTTCATCAGAGCCATCAACGCATAGCGAGTGCCGTTCACGTCCGGGTTCATACCCAACGTTTCAACCAGCAGCGAGAAGCCTTTCATGTCTCGGACTTTGCCGAGGCCAACTAAGAGGCCTGCGATGCCGTAAATCTGGCCAACCATCACCTTTGCCCCGAGTTTCAGTACGCTGTCGAGCGTTTCGCGGTCGGTGGCGGCGCAGAATAGCTGCGGTGGCGTCTTGACCTCTTCCTGTCTGAAGCCTCCAAGCGTGATCAGCAGACGACAACCCAAATCCTGCGCAATATCCAAGACACGTCCGCACAGCTCGTACTGGCCAAACGTCGTCAGCGCCTGCGTGTTCCCATACCAAATAATCAAGTCACGCCCGCCGTCAGGGTTCTTGCAGTAGTACAGCTCGTTTATCGGTACGCGTGTTCCGCCGCTTTCGGTGGTCACCGCCAAGTCCTGAAAAGCAGCGCAGTGAATCTCCGCGAACCTTCTGGCCTTCAGCTCGCGGATCAAATGCAGCGTCGCAATGTTGGCCACGAAGCCTATGCCCGGCAAACCCTCGATAAGAACAGGGTTCTTCAGTTTCGGCTTCTCAGTGATCTGAATCGCAATCACCATGACTTAGGCATCCTTTCGGCTGGTTGTAGATAGAAAGAAAATGACGATATAAGCATATTCAGCGTCCAGCTACGTTACGTGAAGGCCACGAGTTTTGTTTTTTCGAGGTCTCTTAGGAATTTGAGTATATGCTCGGTGTTTGTGGGTGTGTATTCGGCTGAAACGGCTTTGGTGATGGCGTGGGCATTTCGTTGGCCGTCTGCGAAGTTGAGGATTTCGGACATTTTCTTGCTGAAGGCGGGGTCTTGCTTGTTGATTTCCGTGTACCACTTGTATTCCTCTTCGCCGAGTAGCCGTTTGAAGTGATCGCTGTTGAGTGTGCCTTTGAACAGTCTGCGGGGTACGAGCGTCTTGGCCTCTTTGTCGGCTTGCGTTTCTTCGATCTGTGGGAGGACTACGCCCGAGGCTTTGGCTATGTGGTTCAGCGTTTCTTCAAGCAGGCCCGCTTGCTGTTTGCGTGTGGTTTGGATGCCCTCGCACAGCCTGCCTATGAGCGCGTCGAGTTCGGGGGTTTCGCCGAGGCTAATGACGGATTTGATGGCTTGTTGTTCACGCCAAACGATGTGTTCAAGCCTGTCTCGATTGTACTGTGCGGTTTTGGCGAGTTCGTCAAGCTTGTCTTTTCTGGCGTAGAGTTCATCTGTAGCCTTGCGGGTGGCGTCTGCGATTCTTGTGTGTGCGCGTGTGGCCGTCTCCAGCGCGAGCTTGTAGGCAGTTTCCGCGTCGGCGTTTGCTAGAGTGAGTGCTGCTGTGGTGGTGACGTAGCCGACGCGTTTGAGGCTGTCTTCACTAACCTTGTCTATCGTGTCCCCGCTTGTGTGGTAGAACAGGTCAGGCCACTGCAGCAACATGACGCAGGGCACGCCTATCGTGGCCTCAGTGAACTCGGCATGATCGCTTCCACCGCTAAACGCAGTAGTCGCATAACGAAACGTGCTTGAGGGGCCGAAAACAGTCTCTTTGCCGAACTCTCTGACCATTTGCTCGATGAGTTGGTAGACGAGGTCGTTGAGGTAGCTGGGCAGCGAGTCAGGCGTGCGGTCCATGTTGAGTGTGGATTTGCAGAGTTCCTGGTTTTGGCCTACCATATCGAGGTTGACGCCTGCCACCATGCGGCTGCGCGCTTCGTCCTCGTGTTTCTGCAGATAGGCCACGGTGCCCAGCGTTTCAGGCACCCACAGAAAGCGAATCGTCCGCGCAGGCGGCTCAATCCTACCCTTCGCTATGAGCGCTTTGATGGTTCTCGCGACTTCGAGCAGCAGTCCCGCGCCTGAAGCATTGTCGTTTGCACTTGGCTTCGGGTGACAAAGGTGCGCGACGAGGAACACCTCCTCGTTGGGCTTGGTTTTGCCTCGAATCGTGGCAGTCACCACGTCCTCGTAGAACGGGAACAGCTCTGCATCCACATTGGCTTTGAGTCTGACGGTTTTGCCGTTTGCGAGCAGTGCACGCAACGTATTACCTTGGCGTTTGCTGAGGCTGAAGCCGAACGTGACCTTGGTAAGCTCCTCCGCCGTAGGCCAGATGGCCTGATATGCGTGTACGTCTGGAATGTCGAGGCTCTCACGCACGCCAGGCATTTCATACGTAATCGTGTCCGTGAGCACTCCGAGAGCGCCGTGCTTGTAGACTGCCAGCTCATGAACAGGCTTAGCGCGGCCCGTGGCCAACACGAACTTGCCCTTAGCACCCTTGCCCTCATAGTCCGAGGGCCTCGTGCCCGTGCCTACGTCGACCAGCTCGGCGGCTACGCCTTCGGCTGGTGTGGCGTTGCTGAAAGTGTGCA